>NZ_JBVJKE010000007.1:0-380772 GCF_055585405.1 Streptomyces sp. NPDC053426
TCCCCCCCCCCCCCCCCCCCCCCCCCCCCCCCCCCCCCCCCCCCCCCCACAAACCCCCCCCCCCCCCCCCCCCCCCCCCCCCCTCCCCCTCCCCGGCCGGGGACCGCATGGTCATGGCGGTTCCGCGGTACCCGGCGTCGCGCGAGGAGTGGGGGCCGCCGACACCGGGGGCGCCGCGCCGACCGGGAGGGAACCCGTCATCAAAAAGATCATACTTTTAAACTTGAACGTATGACGGCATCGATGTTGCTTGAACCGAGGACTTCTTGAAGTGATGCGGCGTGCCACGCGCCTCGTACGGCGTCGCCCCGGCAACGTGACCGCCAGGGAATCACCGACCGCCGCGCACGGTTGTCGTGTCCGCGAGAAAGAAGATGAGCACTGTGAGTGAAACAGCCGTGAGGGTCTTCTCCGGTGAGCGCCGGGCGTCCGCCGGGGTGAAGGACCCGGCGGACGAGGACACCCTGGACAACGAGGGCGTCGTGAAGTCCGAGGACGCCTGGCAGACGCTGCTCGACGCGGTGACGAAGTCGCTCGACAGCAAGGGAGCTGACGCGGAATGACCGACGAGACGACCGAACCGACGACGGACGCCCCAGAGGAACAAGAAGAACAGGAGGAGACCCTCGTGGCCCTCCCCGCGCCCCCGGCCGACTGGGCCAACCCGCTGCGCGACCCGCGGGACCGGCGGCTGCCCCGGGTGGCGGGCCCCTCCGGTCTGGTCATCTTCGGGGTGACCGGCGACCTGTCCCGCAGGAAGCTGATGCCGGCCGTGTACGACCTCGCCAACCGGGGCCTGCTGCCGCCGGGCTTCTCGCTGCTCGGGTTCGCCCGCCGGGACTGGGAGGACCAGGACTTCGCCCAGGTCGTGCACGACGCCGTCAAGGAGCACGCGCGCACCCCGTTCCGCGAGGAGGTCTGGCAGCAGCTCGCCGAGGGCATGCGGTTCATCCCGGGCGACTTCGACGACGACCACGCGTTCGACCAGCTGCGCAAGGCCGTGGACGAGCTGGACGCCCATCGGGGCACCAGCGGCAACTACGCCTTCTACCTCTCCGTACCGCCGAGGTTCTTCCCGAAGGTCGTCCAGCAGCTGAGGAAGCACGGGCTGACCGACGCCCCCGAGGGGTCCTGGCGGCGCGCGGTGATCGAGAAGCCGTTCGGACACGACCTGAAGTCGGCACAGGAACTGAACGCGATCGTGCACGAGGTGTTCGACCCGGAGCAGGTCTTCCGGATCGACCACTACCTCGGCAAGGAGACCGTCCAGAACATCCTGGCGCTGCGCTTCGCCAACCAGATGTTCGAACCGATCTGGAACCGGTCCTTCGTGGACCATGTGCAGATCACCATGGCGGAGGACATCGGCATCGGCGGGCGCGCGGGCTACTACGACGGCATCGGCGCCGCCCGTGACGTCATCCAGAATCACCTCCTCCAGCTCATGGCGCTCACCGCGATGGAGGAGCCGGCCTCCTTCGACGCGGCCTCGCTGCTGACCGAGAAGCTGAAGGTGTTCCGGGCCGTGAAGGTCCCGGACGACCTGGGCCGGCACACGGTGCGCGGACAGTACGCGGGCGCCTGGCAGGGCGGCGCGAAGGTGCGCGGCTATCTGGAGGAGGAGGGCATCGACCCCTCCTCGAAGACCGACACCTACGCCGCGATCAAGCTCGGCGTGGACAACCGCCGCTGGGCGGGCGTCCCCTTCTACCTGCGCACCGGCAAGCGGCTCGGCCGCCGGGTCACCGAGATCGCGGTGGTCTTCCAGCGGGCTCCGCACTCCCCCTTCGACTCCACCGCCACCGAGGAACTGGGGCAGAACGCGGTCGTCATCCGGGTCCAGCCGGACGAGGGCATGACGGTCCGGTTCGGCTCCAAGGTGCCGGGGACCTCGATGGAGCTGCGGGACGTGACCATGGACTTCGCGTACGGCGAGTCGTTCACCGAGTCCAGCCCGGAGGCGTACGAGCGGCTCATCCTGGACGTCCTGCTGGGGGACGCCAACCTGTTCCCCCGTCACCAGGAAGTGGAAGAGTCCTGGAGGATCCTCGACCCGATCGAGGAGTACTGGGCGTCGCACGGCCGGCCGGCGCGGTACACCTCGGGCAGCTGGGGACCCGCGGAAGCCGACGAGATGCTCGCACGAGACGGACGGAGCTGGCGCAGGCCATGAAGATCGACCTGACCGACACCACGGCAAGCAAGGTCAACAAGGCGCTGGTGCAGGGCCGCCGCGCCATCGGCACACCGGCCGTGGGCATGGTCCTGACGATGGTGATCGTCACGGACGAGGAGAACGCCTACGACGCGATCAAGGCGGCCGAGGAGGCCTCGCACGAGCACCCCTCGCGCACCCTGGTCGTGATCAAGCGGCACACCCGCAACCCGCGCGAGCGCACCCACTCCCGGCTGGACGCCGAGGTCCGGGTCGGCTCGGAGGCCGGCACCGGCGAGACGGTGGTGCTGCGGACGTACGGCGAGGTGTCCGACCACGCCGACTCGGTGGTGCTGCCGCTGCTGCTGCCGGACGCCCCGGTGGTGGTGTGGTGGCCGGCGGACGCGCCCGAGAACCCGGCGAAGGATCCGTTGGGCGCGCTGGGCCAGCGCAGGATCACCGACCTGTACACGGCCGAGAACCCCATGGAGGTGCTTCAGGCCCGGCGGCGCACCTACACGCCCGGCGACACCGACCTCGCCTGGACCAGGCTGACGCTGTGGCGCTCCATGCTGGCGGCGGCGCTGGACCAGGCGCGGGCGACGGTGACCTCGGCGACCGTGGAGGCCGAGGCCGACAACCCGGCCGCCGAGCTGCTGGCGCGCTGGCTGGAGGCGCGGCTGCGGGTGGCCGTCGACCGGGTGGTGACCGCGGGGCCCGTCGTCACGGCGGTCCGCCTCGGCACCGCGGACGGCGAGGTCGTCATCGACCGCCCCGAGGGCCCGCTGGCCACGCTGACCCTGCCGGACCAGCCCCCGCGCCGGCTGGCGCTGAAGGTCCGTCCCACCTCCGAACTCATCGCCGAGGAGCTCAGGCGCCTCGACGCGGACGAGATGTACGCCGTCGCCCTGCGCGGCGAGGCCACCGAGGAGATCCCCGCCCATGTCTGACGTCCCCGAGCCGACCCGGCGCCCCGAGTGGGCCGCCCTGGTCAACCACCGTGCGGACGTGCTGCCGCAGCCGGACCTGCGCGAGCTGTTCGACGCCGACCCCTCCCGCGCGCAGCGGTACGTCGTGCACGTGGGCGATCTGCGCATCGACTACTCCAAGCACCTGGTCAACGACGAGACGCTCGCCCTGCTGCGCGAGCTGGCCGAGGCCACCGACGTGTTCGGGCTGCGCGACGCCATGTTCCGCGGTGAGCGGATCAACGTCACCGAGGACCGGGCCGTGCTGCACACCGCCCTGCGCGCCCCGCGGGACGCGGTGATCGAGGTCGACGGGGAGAACGTCGTCCCGGCCGTGCACGCCGTCCTCGACAGGATGGCCGACTTCGCCGGCCGCGTCCGCTCCGGCGAGTGGACCGGTCACACCGGCAAGCACATCCGCAACGTCGTCAACATCGGCATCGGCGGCTCCGACCTGGGCCCCGCGATGGCGTACGAGGCGCTGCGCGCCTTCACCGACCGCTCGCTGACCTTCCGGTTCGTGTCCAACGTGGACGGCGCCGACCTGCACGAGGCGACCCGCGACCTCGACCCGGCGGAGACGCTGTTCATCGTCGCCTCCAAGACCTTCACCACCATCGAGACGATCACCAACGCCACCTCCGCGCGCACCTGGCTGCTCAAGGGTCTGGGAGGTGACGAGAAGGCGGTCGCCCGGCACTTCGTCGCGCTGTCGACCAACGCCGAGAAGGTCACGGACTTCGGCATCGACACGGCGAACATGTTCGAGTTCTGGGACTGGGTCGGCGGACGCTACTCCTACGACTCGGCGATCGGCCTGTCGCTGATGATCGCCATCGGCCCGGACCGCTTCCGGGAGATGCTCGACGGGTTCCGGATCGTCGACGAGCACTTCGTCAACGCCCCCGCCGAGGCCAACGCCCCGCTGCTGCTGGGCCTGCTGGGCGTCTGGTACAACAACTTCCTCGACGCGCAGTCGCACGCCGTGCTGCCGTACTCGCACTACCTGTCGAAGTTCACCGCCTACCTCCAGCAGCTCGACATGGAGTCCAACGGCAAGTCGGTGGACCGCCGGGGCCGTCCCGTCGTCTGGCAGACGGGACCGGTGGTGTGGGGCACGCCCGGCACCAACGGGCAGCACGCCTACTACCAGTTGATCCACCAGGGTACGAAGCTCATCCCGGCCGACCTGATCGGATTCGCCCGCCCGGTCGCCGAGCTGAGCGACGAACTCAAGGCGCAGCACGACCTGCTGATGGCCAACCTGTTCGCGCAGGGCCAGGCCCTCGCCTTCGGCAAGACCGCCGAGGAGGTGCGGGCGGAGGGCGTGCCCGAGGAGCAGGTGCCGCACCGCACCTTCCGGGGCAACCACCCCACCACCACCATCCTGGCCACCGAGCTGACCCCCTCGGTGCTCGGCCAGCTCATCGCGCTGTACGAGCACAAGGTGTTCGTCCAGGGCGCCGTCTGGGACATCGACTCCTTCGACCAGTGGGGCGTCGAACTCGGCAAGGTCCTCGCCAAGCGCGTCGAGCCCGCCCTCACCGAAGGCGCGGACGTCCCCGGCCTCGACCCGTCCACGGCCGCCCTGGTGGCCGCCTACCGCGAACGCAGGAAGTGAACTGACATGCAGATCGGTCTTGTTGGGCTCGGCAAGATGGGCGGCAACATGCGCGAGCGCCTCCGCAACGCCGGCCACACCGTCATCGGGTACGACACCAACCCCGAACTCTCCGACGTCGACCACCTGTCCGACCTCGTCGACCGGCTCGAAAGGCCGCGCGCGGTGTGGGTGATGGTGCCGGCCGGCACCGTCACCCAGCAAGTCGTCGACCAGCTCGGGAGCCTGCTCAGGCCCGGTGACACGGTCGTCGACGGCGGCAACTCCCGCTGGACGGACGACGAGAAGCACGCCAAGGAGCTGGGCGCCCGGGGCATCGGCTTCGTCGACGCGGGCGTCTCGGGCGGCGTGTGGGGCCTGAAGAACGGGTACGCCCTGATGGTCGGCGGCGACGAGGAGCACGTGGAGCGGCTGAAGCCGATCTTCGACGCGCTCAAGCCGGAGGGTCCGTACGGTTACGTCCACGCGGGCAAGGTGGGCGCCGGGCACTTCGCGAAGATGGTCCACAACGGCATCGAGTACGCCATGATGCAGGCCTACGCCGAGGGCTGGGAGCTGCTTGAGAAGGTCGACTCGGTGGACAACGTCCGGGAGGTGTTCCGCTCCTGGCAGGAGGGCACCGTCATCCGTTCCTGGCTGCTCGACCTCGCGGTGAACGCCCTCGACGAGGACCAGCACCTGGAGCGGCTGCGCGGGTACGCCGAGGACTCGGGCGAGGGCCGCTGGACCGTGGAGGCGGCCATCGACAACGCGGTGCCGCTGCCGGCGATCACCGCGTCGCTGTTCTCGCGGTTCGCCTCCCGTCAGGAGGACTCGCCGCAGATGAAGATGGTCGCGGCGCTGCGCAAGCAGTTCGGCGGCCACGCCGTCGAGTCGGCGGAGAAGGCGTAACGACCGTGGGGGATCTGCTGCTGGCGCGGCACGGCGAGACGGAGTGGAGCAGGGCGGGCCGGCACACCGGCCGGACCGATCTCCCGCTCACCCCGGCCGGTGAGGCCCAGGCCAAGTCCCTCGCTCCGCTGCTGGCGGGGCGGACCTTCGGGCTGGTCCTCACCAGCCCGCTGGTCCGCGCCCGGCACACCGCCGAACTGGCGGGCCTGACCGGGGCGGTGGAGGAGCCGGACCTGCGGGAGTGGGACTACGGCGGCTACGAGGGGATCACCACCGCGGACATCCACCGCACCCGGCCCGGCTGGGACCTGTGGACCGACGGGGTGCCGCCCGGCCGGGAGTTCCCCGGCGAGTCCCCGGAGCAGGTCGGCGAGCGCGCGGACCGGGTGCTGTCCCGGGTGGCCGGGGCGCTGGAGGAGGGGGACGTGATGCTGGTGGCGCACGGCCACCTGCTCCGCGTCCTGACGGCCCGCCGCCTGGGCCTGCCGCCGTCCGCCGGCCGGCTGTTCCGCCTGGAGACGGGCACCCTGAGCCGCCTGTCGCTGGAACACGGCGGCCCGGTGATCGCGGAGTGGAACACGCGGCCGTGACCCGTGGGCCGGGCCCTCCGGCAGGGTGACGGCCCTGGCGTTCAGCCTCCCGCGTGTGTCTGCGCCGCGTGCTGGGCGGCCAGGCGGACCGGGGCGTTGCGGGCGCCGTAGCCCCGGGGGGCGCCGTCGCGCTGGAGGAGTTCGAAGAAGACGCGGCCGACGGTGAGGGTGTAGCAGTGGCGCAGGGTGCCGTGCTCGTCGGCGTCGTAGAGGATTCCGAGGTCCCGGTAGGTCTTCAGCTCGCCGTCGGCGAACTCGTGACGGGCGGCGAGGTCGTCGTAGTAGTTCGCCGGGACCGGCAGCAGCCGGCCGCCCGCGGCGCGGAAGCGGCGGGCCGCGGCGACCACGTCGTCGGTGGCGAGCGCGATGTGCTGGGCGTGCGCGGTGTCGTCCGTGGGCGCGGCACCGACACCGAGGGCGATGCGGACACCGCCGTCGGCGTTGCCGACCGCGCGGCTGCGCTGCAGGCCGTAGGGGTCGGCGAGGTCCACGCTCTCGTCGGCGCGCAGCCCGAGCACGCCGCGGTGGAAGAGGGTCGCCTCGTCGAAGTGGTGCCAGGGCTGGGCGAAGCCGGTGACGTCCGTGTTGTGGCCGACGGCGCGCCCGCCCTCGAAGACGACGGTGTTGACCGCGCCGAGCGCCTCGGCCCGCGGATCGAGGGCGTCCGGGTGCTCGACGACGAGCCGCTTGCACGGGCGGCTACGCGCTCACCCTGCTCCTCGGGATCATCGCGTTCGGCGTGGTCCACAGCGCCGCGAACGGTGTGTGGCCGTCCTTCTACGGCGAGATGTTCCCGACCAGGGTCCGGCTGTCGGGCGTGGCGATCGGCACGCAGATCGGCTTCGCGGTGGCCGGGTTCGCGGTCACGTTCGCCGCGCGGATCGCGGGTCCGGACGGCGACGACTGGACGGCGGTGGCCCTCTTCACGGCCGCGCTGTGCGTGCCCCCGGTCATCGCGGCGGTCACGGCCCGCGAGACCCATCGCGTCCCCACCGAACGGCTCGGTGAACGTGCCGTCGAGGAGGGCGCGGAGCGGCCGGAGAAGGTGACGGCCTGATCCTCGCCGAGGGCGTCCCCGACCGGTCAGGAATCGAGAAGCGCAGGTGGGCACGGGCCGCCTAGCCTAGCCTTGCCGCGATGGGGACGCCGGCGGGGACCGCGCACGCGGTCCCCGCCCGACGGATGGAGAACGATGAGCATGGCCACGAGGACAGAGCAGCAGCCGGCCGGGCCGCACACCGCCGACAGCCACGATCTGATCCGCGTGCACGGGGCGCGTGAGAACAACCTCAAGGACGTCAGCATCGAGATACCCAAGCGCCGGCTGACGGTGTTCACCGGTGTCTCCGGCTCGGGCAAGAGCTCCCTGGTGTTCGACACGATCGCCGCCGAGTCGCAGCGGCTGATCAACGAGACCTACAGCGCCTTCCTGCAGGGCTTCATGCCGAACCTGGCCCGCCCCGAGGTCGACGTGCTCGACGGCCTGACCACCGCCATCACCGTCGACCAGCAGCGGATGGGCTCCGACCCCCGCTCCACCGTCGGCACCGCCACCGACGCCAACGCGATGCTGCGCATCCTCTTCAGCCGGCTCGGCACGCCGCACATCGGCCCGCCCGCCGCGTACTCCTTCAACGTCGCCTCGGTCTCGGCGACCGGTGGCTTCACCGTCGACCGCGGTTCCGACAGGACGAAGACGGAGAAGGTCAGCTTCAGCCGCACCGGCGGCATGTGCACGCACTGCGAGGGCCGGGGCACCGTCTCCGACATCGACCTCACGCAGCTGTTCGACGACTCCAAGTCGCTCTCCGAGGACCCCTTCACCATCCCCGGTTACACCGGCGACGGCTGGGTGGTGCGGGTCATCACCGAGTCGGGCTTCTTCGACAAGGACAAGCCGATCCGCGAGTACGGCAAGAAGGAGCGGCACGACTTCCTGTACCGCGAGCCGACCAAGGTGAAGATCAACGGGGCCAACCTCACCTACGAGGGACTGATCCCGAAGCTCCAGAAGTCGTTCCTGTCCAAGGACCGCGAGTCGATGCAGCCGCACATCCGGGCCTTCGTGGATCGGGCGGTCACGTTCACCGAGTGCTCCGAGTGCGACGGCACCCGGCTCAGCGCACTGGCCCGCTCCTCGAGGATCGGCGAGGTCAACATCGCCGACGCCTGCGCCATGGAGATCCGTGACCTGGCCGAATGGGTCCGCGGGCTGACGGAACCGTCGGTGACGCCGCTGCTCACCAAGCTCCAGCACACCCTCGACTCGTTCGTGGAGATCGGCCTCGGCTACCTCTCCCTCGACCGGGCCTCGGGCACGCTCTCCGGCGGCGAGGCGCAGCGCACCAAGATGATCCGCCACCTCGGCTCCTCGCTCACCGACGTCACCTACGTCTTCGACGAGCCGTCCATCGGCCTGCACCCGCACGACATCCAGCGGATGAACAACCTGCTGCTGCGGCTGCGGGACAAGGGCAACACGGTGCTGGTGGTGGAGCACAAGCCGGAGACGATCGCCATCGCCGACCACGTCGTGGACCTCGGCCCCGGCGCCGGCACGGCGGGCGGCACCGTCTGCTTCGAGGGCAGCGTCGACGCCCTGCGCGCGAGCGACACGGTCACCGGCCGCCATCTCGACGACCGGGCCAGGCTGAAGGAGACGGTCCGCGAGGCCACCGGCGCGCTGGAGATCCGCGGCGCGAACGCCAACAACCTCCAGGACGTCGACGTCGACATCCCGCTCGGCGTGCTCTGCGTCGTCACCGGCGTCGCCGGCTCCGGCAAGAGCTCCCTCGTCCACGGCTGCGTACCGGCCGCCGAGGGCGTGGTCTCGGTGGACCAGACCCCGATCCGCGGCTCGCGCCGCAGCAACCCGGCCACGTACACAGGGCTGCTCGACCCGATCCGCAAGGCGTTCGCCAAGGCCAACGGCGTCAAGCCGGCGCTGTTCAGCGCCAACTCCGAGGGCGCCTGCCCCACCTGCAACGGCGCCGGCGTCATCTACACCGACCTGGCGATCATGCAGAGCGTGGCCACGACCTGCGAGGACTGCGGGGGCAAGCGGTTCGACGCGTCGGTCCTCGAGTACCGATTCGGCGGCCGGGACATCAGCGAGGTGCTCGCGATGTCGGTGACCGAGGCCGAGGAGTTCTTCCGCGAGGGCGAGTCACGGATCCCGGCCGCGCACCGGATCGTCGAGCGGATGGCGGACGTCGGCCTCGGCTACCTCACCCTCGGCCAGCCGCTCACCACGCTGTCCGGCGGTGAGCGGCAGCGGCTGAAGCTGGCCGTCCACATGGCCGACAAGGGCGGTGTGTACGTCCTCGACGAGCCGACCACCGGTCTGCACCTCGCCGACGTGGAGCAGCTGCTCGGCCTGCTCGACCGGCTCGTGGACTCCGGGAAGTCGGTCATCGTCATCGAGCACCACCAGGCGGTCATGGCGCACGCCGACTGGATCGTCGACCTCGGCCCCGGGGCCGGACACGACGGCGGCCGGGTCGTCTTCGAGGGCACCCCCGCCGACCTGGTCGCCGCCCGCGCCGGCCTCACGGGCGAGCACCTCGCGGAGTACGTCGGCGCCTGAGGCGCTCGCTGTACGCGCCGGGGGGTTCACTCCCCGGCGCGACGCGGGATGCCGTACGCCCGTTCCACGCGCAGCCGCAGCACCAGGCGCCGGTCGCGGACCATCGCGGCGCGGTAGTCGTCCCAGTCGGAGTGCTCGCCGCTGACGTCGCGGTACAGCCGGATCAGTTCCTCCACCGTCTCGTCGTAGAGGTTCCCGGCGACGGGTGACAGGTCGGCGGTGCCCTCGGCGACCGTGTAGGCCCACCGGTCGTCGCTGGTGACGTGGTAGGAGGCACGGGGGTCGCGCCGCATGTTGCGGGTCTTGGCCCGGTCGTCGGTGAGCGAGACGCGGATGACCCGCTCGTCGGGGTAGTAAGCGTGCATGACGTTCGACAGCTGGGGCCGTCCGTCACGTTTCAGGGTGACGAGCACTCCCCCGTGCCGCTCGGAGAGCAGGGCGAGCAGTGCGTTCTGTTCGGCGTCCTGGGTCATGACTCGTTCAACGGTCCGCACCGGGCCGGTGTTCCTCCGAGGGGAGCGAGGAGAACGATGACAGTGCTGCGGCAAGAGACCGATCCCGCCGAGGCCGGACTGGACAGGGGGGCGCTGGAGCGCCTGGACCGGCATTTCGCCCGCCGGGTCGACGAGGGGAAGCTGCCCGGTTTCCTGGTGGCCGTCGCCCGGGGCGGGCGCGTCGTGCACCTCACGGCGTACGGGGCGCGGGACGTCGCGGCGGGCCTGCCCGTGGAGAGCGACACCTTGTGGCGGATCTACTCCATGACCAAGCCGGTGACGGCCGTCGCCGCGCTGATGCTGATGGAGGAGGGCCGCCTGTCGCTGGACGACCCGGTCGGCCGCCATCTGCCGGCGTTCGCACGGCCGCGCGTGTACGAGAGCGGATCAGGTGACGGGGTGCGGACCCGCCCTCCCGCCGGCCCCCTCCTCGTGCGGCATCTGATGACGCACACCGCCGGCCTGACGTTCGCCTTCTACCACTCCCACCCCGTCGACGCGCTGTACCGCGCGGCCGGGCTGGAGTCGTCGGTGGCGCCGGGCGCGGATCTCGCGGGGACGACGGAGGTGTACGCGCGTCTGCCGCTGCAGTTCGATCCGGGTACGCAGTGGAACTACTCGGTCGCCTCGAACGTGCTGGGGCGGATCATCGAGGTGGTGTCGGGCCGCCCGCTCGACGTGTTCCTCGCCGAGCGGATCTTCCGGCCGCTCGGTATGACGGACGCCGGTTTCGAGGTCACCGACGAGCAGGCGAAGCGGCTCGCGGAGATGTACGGGGAGTCCGACGACGGCGGCATCGAGCCGATCGCCGGACTGCCGCTGCGGGGCCGGCCCCGGTTCCTGTCCGGCAGCGGCGGCATGGTGGCCTCCGCCCACGACTTCCACCGTTTCATGGAACTGCTGCGCCGACGCGGCGAACTCGACGGTACGCGCCTGCTCTCCCCGGCGACCGTGGACCTGATGACCCGCAACCACCTCCCCGGCGGCGCCGACCTGCGCGCCTTCGGCAGCCGCCCCGCACACGACGTCCCCGGCAACGAGGGCGTCGGCTTCGGCCTCGGCGTCTCCGTCGTCATCGACCCGTCCCGTACGCAGGCCCCGTCCGCTCCCGGCAGCTACGGCTGGAGCGGCGTGGCCACGACCACGTTCTGGGTCGACCCGGGCCGCGACCTGACCGTGCAGTTCTACACGCAGGTGCGGCCCGGGTCCTCCCACACCGTCTTCCGGGACCTCAAACGGCTGGTGCACGAGGCGGTGACGCGCTGACCGCGGGGCGCGGTCAGGACAGGTGCGCCACGGCGTCCAGATGGGGCAGGTGGTGGTCGAGCCGCTCCCGTTTGGTGCGCAGATAGGTGATGTTGTTCTCGCACGGCGGTATCAGCAGCGGCACCTGCTCGGCGACCTGGACGCCGTGCCGGACCAACGCCTCGCGCTTGCGCGGGTTGTTGGACATCAGCCGCACCGAGCGCACGCCCAGGTCCTGGAGGATCCCGGCGGCGACACCGTAGTCGCGGGCGTCCACGGGGAACCCGAGCGCCAGGTTCGCCTCGACGGTGTCCAGGCCCTCCGCCTGCAGGGCCATCGCCCGCAGCTTGCCGAGGAGCCCGATGCCGCGGCCCTCGTGTCCCCTCAAGTAGACGACCACGCCCGCCCCTTCGGCGACGACCGCGCGCAGCGCCGACGCCAGCTGGTCGCCGCACTCGCAGTGCCGGGACCCGAAGGCGTCCCCGGTCAGGCACTCCGAGTGCAGCCGGACGAGGACCTCGTCCGTGCCGATGTCGCCGTACACCAGGGCGACCTGCTCGTCACCGCGGTCGTGGTCCAGATAGCCGACCGCCTGGAACGTGCCGTACACGGTGGGCAGCGGCGCGTTCACGACATGTTCCACGCCGGTCCGCCGCTGGGGCTTCTTGCCGAGTACGCCTACTTTTTCTGTCATGATTCCCGAGTTCCTAAGCAGAGACGAAAGGCCGTGACGATATGGATGGTTCACAAAAGCGGTCGGCGGCATACGGCCCGGTGCACGGTCTGTTGCCGGCGGATACTACTGAGGATGTACGGACGCGGGGAGCCGGCGTCTCACGGCAGATCGCGGTACTTCCGGTCGGGAGTTTCGAGCAGCACGGCCCGTTCCTGCCGTTGGCGACCGACACGCTGGTCGCCTGTGCGATCGCGCGGGAGATCGCCGACGCCTTTCCGGTGCACCTCCTCCCTCCGGTGACGATCTCCTGCTCCCACGAGCACGCGGCCTGGCCGGGGACCGTCTCCCTCTCCTCCGTCACGCTCCACGCGGTGATACGGGACATCGCCGACTCGCTCCGCAGGTCGGGCGTGGACACCCTGGTGCTGGTCAACGGGCACGGCGGAAACTACGTACTGGGCAACGTCGTCCAGGAATCCTCCGCCCGCGGTGAGCGAATGGCGCTGTTCCCGGCCCCGGAGGACTGGGAGACGGCACGGGTACGAGCCGGCGTCGCCACGTCCCTCCTCACCGACATGCACGCGGGCGAAATCGAGACCTCCATTCTTCTCCACACACATCCCGAATCGCTCCGCCCCGGTCATGAGACCTCCGACCACACAGCGGACGACCGCCGCCACCTCCTCACTCTGGGCATGACCGCCTACACCGATTCGGGCGTCATCGGCCGCCCTTCTCTGGGCTCGGCGGAAAAGGGCAAGGAAATCCTGGCAAGCCTGGCGGATTCGTTCGCGGCATACTTCTCACTACTGACGTCATCCTCCAGCCCGTCCGGCGTTTGAGGACGAGGCCGAAGGCCGATCGGGGGTCCGGGGGCAGCGCCCCCGGGGATGGGACGGGAAGGGGCGGCGGGGGCGAAACCACCAAGCCCACCATCCCGCACCCCCGCGTACCACCGACCGACCAGCACCACCACACCCGGCAGGCTGGCCACAAGACTGAGCACCCCGTAGACGACCGCGACGGTCAGCCCCCGCCCCGCCCCGAGCCCCGCCGCCCCGAACGCCCAAGCGGTGACCCCCTCCCGAGGCCCCCACCCGCCCACGTTCAACGGCAGCCCCATCGCCAGCAACGCCAGTACGGCAAGCGGCAACAGCTCAACCACGGACGCGTCCGCCCCCGCGACGTCCGCAGCGAGAACGAACATCCCCACATACCCGGCCAGTACGACGACTGACGACACGAGGACACCGGGCGCGTTACGACGCGAGAACAACCCCTCACGCGCCTCAGCCAGCACCCCGCGGCCGACCCCCCGCCCCGGCGCCCGATTCATCCGCACCGCCAGCCCCACCGCGCAGGCCCCCAGCACACCAAGCCCCACCACCGGCGCGGCCTGCCGCACTTCACCGAGCACCGGCGACGGCATGCTCACCAGCACCACCGCCGCCACGGCGAACAGCGCGAGCTGCCCGGCGGTCCGCTCCAGCACCACCGCCCGCACCCCCCGCCCCATGTCCCCGGCGCTCCGCCCGTGCCGCACGGCCCGGTGGACGTCACCCAACACGCCCCCGGGCAGCGCCGCGTTGAGGAACAGGGCACGGTAGTAATCGGCGACAGCGGCCCCCAGCGGCAGCCGGATCCCGATCCCCCGCGCCACCAGCGCCCACCGCCACGCACTGAACACGGTGGTCACCACCCCGATCCCGAGCCCCGCGAGCAGCGTCGGCCCGTCGATACGGCGCAGCCCGTCCACGAGGACACCGGTACCGAGCCGCCAGACCAGGACCACGAGGATGGCGAGACCGGCAAGCGTCCCGAGCCGGGTGCGCACCGTACGGGTGCCGATCCGGGCGAGGAGCGCACTCATGCGGCCCCGTCCACCGGCCGGCACAGAGCGAGCAGATCACTGTGCCGGACGGCGACCCGCAGCTCCCCCGCCGCACAGGCCTCCAGCCGCTCGGCCAGGTAACCGTCGGCACGCGCCGCCAGTTCCGGCCGCTCCTCCACCGCCGCACCGACCCACCCCCGCAGCCACTGCTCGGTCAACGCGGCCTCTCCGGGACCCAGCCGCCAGGGGCTCGGGTCGATCCGTACCGTCGCGCCGTGCTCGGCGAACGCCTCGGCGGCCACCGTGACCGCGTCCGGTCCGAGCAGTCCGCCCCGCCGCTGGTGGGCGTTGAACGCCTCCGTGATCTCGCGGTCCAGCGGATGCGGCTCGGTCAGCTCCACCCGTCCGGCCACCGACAGCGTCAGCAGGGCCGGGCAGCCGGCTCCGGCGCAGGCGGCGGCGAGGGCGCCGACCTCCTCGCGGGTGAGGACGTCGAGCAGCGCGGACGCCGTCACCAGGGAGGCACCGGCCAGCGCGTCCGAGGTGAGCCGGGCGACGTCACCGCGCCGGGTCTCGACGGTGACGTGGCTGCCGTCGGCGGCGGAGCGCGGGGAGGCGACGGCGGCGAAGTGCAGCAGGTAGGGGTCCCGGTCGTGCAGGACCCAGTGCTGGGCGCCGTCGAGACGGGGGGCGAGCCAGCGGCCCATCGAGCCGGTGCCGCAGCCGATGTCGTGGATGACGAGACCGTCCGCCCGGCGCGGCGGGTTGGCGAGCCGGATGCGCAGCGGATCCAGCAGGTCGTACGACCGGGCGGTGGCGTCGGCGGGTTCCCGCAGCCGCAGCCACTCGGGCGCGTAGCGGACCGGTTCGTCGTCGCCGGTGTCCCGCAGCCGCAGGGTGGCCCGCTCCCCGGGGCGGGGCGCGGGGCCGGCACCGGGAATGACCTCCCGGCTGCCGGGCGGGACCGGGACCGTCCCGCCGTGCTGGGTGGTGGTCGCCGATTCGGTCATGCGGCCCTCCGGGGTTCGGTGGGAAGCCGGCGCAGTACCGCCGCCAGGCTCTGTGCGGTGCTCGCCCAGCCGCCGAGTGCGGCCCGCCTGCTGCGGGCGGCGGCCTTGAGCCGGCGCCTCACGTCCGCCTCGCCGAACCAGCCGCGCAGTTCGGCGGCGATGGCGGCGGGGTCCTCCGGCGGGACGAGGATGCCGGGCACTCCCCCGTCGGGTGCGCGGCCGACCGCCTCGGGCAGCCCGCCGACGTCGGTCGCCAGCACCGGGATGCCGCGCGCCAGCGCCTCGGTGACCGCCATGCCGTACGTCTCCGCGTACGAGGTGAGCACCATGAGGTCGGCGGTGGCGTAGCTGGCGTCGAGTGCGGCGCCGGCCCGCGGGCCGGTCAGCTCCAGCCGGTCCTCGAGGCCGTGCTCGCGGATGAGTCCGCGCAGGTGGGTGACATACTCGGGATCGTGTCCGAGCCCTCCGACGAGCGCGCAGCTCCACGGCAGGTCGGCCACCGTCGCCAGTGCCTCCACGAGCCGGTGCTGTCCCTTGCGCGGGGTCACGGCGGCCACGCACAACAGCCGCGAGACGCCGTCGGTGCCGGGTGCGAGGGGCGCGATGTCGGCGCCGGGGGCGGCGACGTGGACGCGGTCGGGGGCCAGGCCGTGGTGGGAGACGAGACGGCGTACGGCCCAGTCGCTGGTGGCGATCACCGCGGGCACCGCCCGCAGGACCGCGCGCTCGCGGGCGTCCAGTTCGGCGGCGACGGCCGCGTCGAGCCCGGTCTCGTCGCCGAGCGGCAGATGCACGAGGACGGCCATGCGCAGCCGTCCCTCCTCCGCCTGGGGGACGACGACCTCGGGCACCCCGCAGGCGACCAGCCCGTCGAGCAGGACGACGGCGTCGTCCGGCAGTTCGCTCAGGGTGCGGGCGAGTTCCGCGCGGGCGGCGGCGTCCGGCCGGGGCCAGTCGCCGGCCACGGCGTGCCGGTGCACCTGCCAGCCGAACCCGGGCAGGTCCAGGCACACGCGCCGGTCGTAGGCGTTGCCGCCGCTCGGCGCGGCCGGGTCGTCGACACCGCCCGGCATCACGAAGTGGACGGAGCGCAGCGACATGGGGATGATCCCGCCGTTCCTCGGAAAGGCCGCCTGCGACGGAACGTAGTCCAGGCGGGCGGCCCGGGCCCGGTCGGCGGTCGTGCCGGTCACCTCGACGGTCGTGTCGGTCACAGGGCACGCTCGTAACTCGCCCAGGCGATGTGCGACTCGTGCAGGGTGACGGTGATGCCCGCGATGCCCTTGGCGCCCTCGCCCAGCGCGCCCTTGTGGATGCGTTCGGCGAGCCGGTCAGCGATGACCTTGGCCAGGTACTCCGTGGAGGTGTTGACCCCCGCGAAGTCGGGTTCGTTGTCGAGATTGCGGTAGTTCAGCTCGCCGACGACGGCCCCGAGTTCCTGTGTGGCCAGGCCGATGTCGACGACGATGTTGTCCTCGTCCAGCTGTTCGCGCCGGAACGTGGCGTCCACGAGGAACGTGGCTCCGTGCAGGCGCTGGGCCGGTCCGAAGACCTCGCCGCGGAAGCTGTGGGCGATCATGATGTGATCGCGGACGGTGATGCTGAACAACGGACGACCCTCCAGGTGCGGCGCGTCTGCTCCCCGGCCGATCTCCGACGGGGATGCCGTGTAGTACGGCTGACTGTCTTCCCCCGTTCAGCGTCCGCCACGTCTTTTCTCAGGTCAGGCGTGCCGGCCCCGCTACGGGGTGTCGTAGCGCACGCGGTGGCACAGGGCCGGTGTCTCCCCGGAGGCGAGGCGGGGCATGACGTCGGGCAGTTCCTCGAAGGCGGACTCGCCGGTGACGAGGGCGTCGAGGGCGGGGTCGGCGAGCAGGTCGAGGGCGAGGGCCAGCCGGTCGGCGTAGGTCCGGTTCGCGCGGGCCGGGGAGACGGTGCCGACCTGGCTGCCGCGGATGGCCAGTCGCCGGGAGTGGAAGGCCTCGCCCAGCGGGAGGCTCACCTTCCGGTCGCCGTACCAGCTCAGTTCGACGACGGTGCCCTCGGGGCGGAGCAGTTCGAGCGCCCGGCCGAGGCCCTGCTCGGTGGCGCTGGCGTGCACGACCAGGTCGCACTCGCCGAGCGCGTCACCGGGCAGCGCGAACCCGACGCCGAGCGCCGCCGCGGTCCTGGCGCGCGCCGGGTCGGCGTCGACGAGCTGTATCCGCACGCCGGGGAACCGTGCCAGCAGCGCGGCCACGGAACAGCCGACCATCCCGCCGCCGACGACGGCGATCCGGTCGCCGACCAGCGGCGCGGCGTCCCACAACGCGTTGACCGCGGTCTCCACGGTGCCGGCGAGCACGGCCCGCCCGGCGGGCACGCCGTCGGGCACGGGTGTGACGGCGCCCGCCGGGACGACGTACCGCGTCTGGTGCGGGTAGAGGCAGAACACGGTGCGTCCGACGAGCGCCTCCAGTCCCTCCTCCACCACGCCCACGTTGAGGTAGCCGTACTTCACGGGGGCCGGGAAGTCACCCTCCTGGAACGGTGCCCGCATGGCGGCGTGCTGGCTCTCCGGCACCCCACCGCGGAAGACGAGCGTCTCCGTGCCCCTGCTCACCCCGGAGTACAGCGAGCGCACCAGCACCTCGTCCGCGCCGGGCGCGGGCAGGCCGACCTCACGGATCACCCCTCGGCCAGGCGAGTCGAGCCAGAACGCACGTGCGGTGCGGTTCATCGAATTCCTCCTGAACGATCGGGAAGCTGCGCGCGTACCGAGTGGTGCACAGGCCGCGCACAAGGTAGCGGCGTTGATCGACTCTGTCACACGGCCGGAGGGTGTTCGGTGGCCCTGAACAACAGTTACGACGCGAGGCCCGTACAGCAGGAGACGGCCGTGGGGGCGGGCGTACAGATCCTGTTGCTGGTCCTGATCGGTACGGTGATCGGCATGGGCCCCGCGGGCTGGCTGACCGGCCTCGCGTTCGCGTTCGCCACCTGGGCGGTGCTCTCCCGGGCCCTGCACCGGTCCCGGCTGCGCTCCTTCGGCGCGGCCAACCGGGTCACGCTCGGCCGCGCCACCCTCGTCGGCGGGGTCACCGCGCTGGTCGCCGACTCGTTCCAGGACTCACCGCCCGTCTCGCTCTTCGTCGGCCTGACCGCCGTGGCCCTGATCCTGGACGGCGTGGACGGCAAGGTGGCCCGCAGGACCGGTACGTCGACCCCGCTGGGCGCCCGCTTCGACATGGAGGTGGACGCGTTCCTGATCCTGGTGCTGAGTGTGTACGTGTCGATGGCGATGGGTCCATGGGTGCTCCTCATCGGCGGTATGCGGTACGTCTTCGTGGCCGCCGCGCGTGTCTGGCCCTGGCTGACCGCCCCGCTCCCGCCGAGCACGGCCCGCAAGACGGTGGCCGCGCTCCAGGGCGTGCTGTTGCTGCTGGCCGGGGCGGCCCTGCTGCCGCACGTGGTCAATGTCGGTGTGGTGGTGCTGGCGCTGGGGCTGCTGGTGTGGTCGTTCGGCCGGGACGTGCTGTGGCTGCGGCGGACGTCCCGGGTGGAGACGGCTCCGGCCGCGCGAAAGGTGCGGGAGCTCGTCGCGGGCTGACGACCGCACGGGTCAGGTACGCCGCTCCGGCCGCCGGCGTACCACCAGGACCGCGATGTCGTCGGAACGCCCGGGGCCGCGGCCCACCGGGGTGACGACATGCTCGACGAGCTGCTCCAGATCGGGCGGGTGACCGCGGGAGGCCCGCGCGTTGCCGGCCCACCGGGTGAGGCGTTCCGCGAGTTCTCCGACCCCCTTGTCGTAGTCCTGGCCCGGTGTCTCGACCAGGCCGTCGGTGTAGAGCAGCAGGATGCCGCCCTCGGGGAGCACCGCCTCGGTGACGACGCACTCGCCGTCGGCGTACGGGAAGAGGCCGAGCGGCGGGCAGACGGGGCCGGTCAGGCTGGTGCAGCGCCCTTCGGGGCCGACCAGCATCGGATGCGTATGACCCGCCCGCACCATCCGCAGCGTGCCGTCCTCGGGCTGGATGTCGACGAGACAGCAGGTGGCGAAGAGCTCCGTCTCCATGTCGCACAGGCTCTGATTGGCCGCGCGCATCAGCGAGGCGAGTTCGTGCCCGTCGGCCGCGTGGGTCCGCATCGCCACGCGCAGCTGGCCCATCACCGCAGCGGCGCTGGCGCTGTGGCCCTGTACGTCGCCGATGGCCAGGGTGATCCGGTCGCCCGGCACGGGCAGGACGTCGTACCAGTCTCCGCCGACCTCCAGTTCGTCTGAGCCCGGCCAGTAGCGCACCAGGAAGTCCAGCCCCGGCAGCGGCGGCAGTTCGCCCGGCAGCATCAGACTCTGCAGCTCACGCAGGTGGGCGCGGCGTTCCTCGACGTCCCGGACCCTGAGCAGGGTCTCCGCGAGGATGCCGGCGAGTCCGGCGACAAGGACCCGTTCGTCGGGCGTGAACGTCCTGGGCCGGTCGAAGACGATCACGCTGACGCCGATGGGCTCGCCCTTGATCGACAAGGGCAGAACGATCCAGGCGTGCATCCCCGGGCCCGGGTCCGGCAGCACCCCGGAGAGACGCTCGTCGAATTCACGGCGTGAGCCGATGAAGATCGGATCACCCGAGCCCAGCGGCGCCAGGGAGGGCGCGTGCGGACCGATTCTGCCGAGCCCGCGCAGCTTCTCGCGGTACTCCTCGTCGAACCCCCGGTCGCCGACCAGCTGCATCACACCCGCGTCGGAGCGCAGGAAGAGGGCCATGCGGTCGGCGGACAGCGAGGGCATCGCGGTGTGGGACACGGCGGCGACGACGTCTTCCAGGGAGGACGCGGTGTTCAGGGCCCGGAAGACGTTGATCGTGAAGTTTCTGCGGGCCTGGAGCTGCTCGTCCCGGGTCTGCTCCTCCGTGACGTCCCGGACGATGCCGACCATGCCCTTCGGTTCCCCCTTCCAGTCGAAGACGACGCGGCTCTCGGCGTCGAGCCACCGCAGTGCTCCGTCGTCACGGCGGATGAACCGGTACCGCACCGCGTAACGGCCGGTCCGCGCGCTGTCCGCGACCGCCGCGTCCACGAGACCGCGGTCCTCGGGGACCAGGGCGTCGTAGAACGTCTCGATGCGGTGATCGAACTCGTCCGGCAGGATGCCGAAGATCTGGCACACACGCTCGTCCCAGAACACCTGGTGCGAGGCGAAGTCCCAGTCGAAGGAGCCGATGCCCGCATTGGACATCGCCATCTCGAGCATGGTGGAGCGGTCCCGGGCCAGGGGCGGCAGCGGCCGCCCGTCGACCCCGCGCTGCTCCGCCTTCACCGCACCGGCCGCGCCGCCCTGCCGGGTGACCAACTGGTCGAAACGATGGGCGCAGATCGACGCGACGGTCAGCAGGTGCCGGTTCCGGTCGATGTCGACGGGACCGGTGCCGTGCTCGTCGAACAGGAACGCACCGGCACAGCGTGAGCCGAGCATCAGCGGATACACGAGAACGGAGGCGTCCTCCTCCGGGACCGTCCCGTCGGCCCGCAGGGACGCGTCACGGACGGGTTCGTGCTCCCTGAACACCCGGGCGACGGGGTGATCGGCGCTGAACGACACGACACCGTGGCGGCGGGTCCACTCCTCGCCCAGACCCGACGAGGCCACCAGACGGAGCATGCCGTCACCCTGAGCGTGATGGAGGGCACCGACGGCGATACGGCCGGCCCCGGTGCCGACGGCACGCAGCGCCTCACGCAGGAGATCTTCCAGGTCCTCGGCGTGCAGCAGCCTCCGAATCGTCAGTTCGTCGAGGTCGCCGGCCTGGTTTCCATCGCCCCCGCGCCGTTCCGCAGGGACCTCGACCATACGGCCCCCATTCCTCGTCACGCGCACCGGAGCACCGGCGCACGCTCCCACGCCATCGTCTCCCGCCCGGACCGGGGCCGCACCAGGAAGTGGCACGGCTGGTGAGGGCTCGGGCAGCGCGGCCCTTCTCGCCTGCTGCTCGATGCCCGCCGCGTACCCGCGTCGCGACCGGCGACACATCCCGATGTACGGTCACGCGCCCCGCGGCAGCAGTGCGCGGCACGCCTCACGGCCCCCGTCCCTCGCACCTTGTCGCCCGGCCTCCTACTCGATGCCCGCCGCGTCGAGCAGCCGGACCAGGTCCTTGCGCCCGTAGCCGACCACGCGGGCCCGGTGGATCGCCGTCAGCATCAGGTGAGCGGCGATCACCCCCGCACAGCCGTCCCGGTCGGCTCCGTACCATTCGTCCGGCTTCTCGACACCCAGGCTGTTCATCACCAGCCCGTGCTCACGGCGGACCTCCGCGACGGTACCGGCGACCGCGTCCAGCAGCGTCTTGCCCGGCCGCTCGCACTCCAGGGCGAAACAACCCCGGTCGACCGGTGCGCACCCCTCCGGTGGGCGCGCCCTCAGCCCCGCGTACCGCTCGTCCCCGAACCCGGTGTGCTCGAACTCGTCGTGCATCAGGGCGAACCGGTGGAACCCCGACGGGGCAGGAGGCGGTGGCGGCGTGTACGCCCACCCCGCGTCCTCGTACAACTGCCGCTTCACCTCCTCCTCTTCGGCGTGGGTCACGGTGAAGCCGGTGGCCTCGTTCCGCCCGGTCGTGGTGCCGTCGGGGTTGCGGTGGAGATGCAGGCTCATGATGTCCTCCGGTCGTCCGTGTCGTGGGAGGACGGGAGATGTTCCCGTCACCGGATCGAACGGACCGCCCGCCCCGCACGTGCCCGTATCGCACAGCACCACCCGATCGTGTGACGCTGCCCGCCGAAGGCGACACCACCGGCCACGGCATCACCGCCCCGACGGACCGCCGTTGCGCCGGGGGCGGTTGTCAGGGGTGGGAGTTATCCTCGCAAGGCGCTTGCGACACATGTGTCTTACGACCACGGGGGGTGTCCGTGCACGGCCGTGACCAGAATTTCCCACAGGACTGTCCGGGCGGTCACCCGGGCATGTCGACCGAGGCGGGCATCGACGTCCAGCTCCAGCTGGAGTCCCTGATCCAGGACTTCCGGGCCGGCGATCCCCCGATGCCGGTGATCGTGCTGCACGCCGAGGACCCCGCCGCCGACGACCGGGTCACCGAACTCGTCGACGAGCTGAGCGAGGGGCAGCAGCGTCACGGTACGCGCCTGGCCGTCGCCCCGACCGAGCCGCAGCCGGGGGACCTCGATCCGACCGCCCGGGCCGCGCGGCTCCTGGTCGACCTCGGTGACTCCAGGAAGTGGGGCGACCGGTCCGCCTCCTACCGCCCTTACTCCTTCCCCCGTCTCAACCTGGTGCGCGCCCTCCAGGAGGCCACCGACGACCCGGAGATGCGCGAGCACTGGCCGACCGCCCCCGGCGGCACTCCGGACGGGAACGCCCAGCGGGAGCGGGCCCAGACACATCTGCTGCGCATCCTGGCCAAGCAGCGCTGGCGCCCCCGCAGACCCTCGCGCCGGCACCGGCAGATACTGCTCAACGACGTGCAGCAGTTCCTCCCCATGGGCGTCCTGGGCGCCTTCACCGCGCTGCTCACCCGCCCCGAGTGGTACATCGCCGTCCTGGCGGGCATCGGGCTGATGATCCTCCTCGCCGGCCTCAACCACGTCCCCGGGCGCGCTCCCCTCTTCCTGTGGCTGCGCAGGGAGAGCCGGTGGTTCCTGACCACGACGTTCCTCCAGTCCGCCGCCCGCCGCCAGTCGACCAGCGTGCGGCTGCTGCGGCCCGTCCGCTCCTGGCGGGCCATCGCGGCCCGCGCCTACGACGTGGCCGAGGCCATGCGCGAGGGCGGCCCGTTCCCCCTCCAGCTGTACGTGCTGGCACTCTTCGAGGACCTGCGGGACAACCACCGGCGCGGCAGCTGGGACCTGCGGGGATTCAAGCGGACGCGCCCGCCGGTGCTGTTCCTGCGCCGGGTGGGCCGGGAGAACGGCGGCATAGAGCTGATCAGGGCGGTCAGCGACGTCCGCAGCCGGCGCAGCGAGCTCGACCCGCTGCTGATCGTGGCGAGCGTGGCGGCGGGCGACGCGCCCCTGCTCGACCGGGGCGCGGACGCGAACCCTCCGCTCAACCGGCCGCAGCAGCCCCCGCCCCAGCCCTCACGTCTCCCCCAACGACTGCGGCACTGGTACGACGAGTGGGCCGGAAACCTCCGGGCCGATCAGTCCCCGAGCAGGACGAACGCCCTGCCCTGGGTGCTGAGGATCCCGCTGCCTCCGGGCGAGCTGGTGCAGCTGCGGCAGACGGACTGGCGGTGCGTCAGGGCCGGGCACCGGCCGTCCCTCGCCCGCCTGGTGTGGTCGGCGCACAGTCTGCTCCTCGTCCTCGCCCTGGTCGTCACCGCGGGCGTCGTCCACGCCCGCGAACTGCACCGGACGTACTGCTCGGCGGGTCTGCTGACCGCCGACCGGGACACCGAGCGGCGTCCCGCGCCCGGCGGCGGCACGGAGTGCGTCGGCATAGCCACCGGAGACGTCCGGTTCGGCGCGCACCTGAGCGGCGGGACCGCCGGGGAGGGAAAGCGGCTCCAGGAGCTGGAGAGACTGGTGCGCGCCGAGAACACCGAAGTCCTGCGCGACCACCCCGACGCCTACGTCACCGTGGTGTACGCGGGACCGCTGAGCTCCTCCTCGGTGGATCCGTCCCTGGTCAAGGGCGCCGAGGAGCTGACCGGCGTGTACCTCGCCCAGCGCGTGGTCAATGAGAACTACAAGGTGAAACTGCGGGTACTGCTCGCCAACGGCGGCTCGGACATGGGCCACCAGCGTGTCACGGCCGACGCGATCGCCGAGTACGCCGACCGCGACCCGACCGTCGTCGGCGTGGTCGGCTTCGGCCGCGACCTGCAGAGCAGCCCCGACGTCACGCGCCGGCTGCACGCGGTGGGGCTGCCCATCGTCTCCGGCACCAACTCGGCGACCTACCTGCCGAAGGAGTTCTCCAACTGGTTCAGCCTCGCGGCTCCCGACGAGCACCAGGCCGAGGCACTCGGTCTCATAGCCCGGCAGCTGCGCGCCGGGGGCCGGGCCCCGCACGCTCTGGTGCTGGCCCGCGACACCAAGGAGTCGCAGGACCGTTACACCAGCGAACAGGCCCTGTACGGCGGGGAGATGCTGGAGCGGGAGGGTTTCCGGATGCTGCCCGCGCGGCGCTACCGGGTGGCGAACGGCAAGCCCGAACTGCGGTCGCACGCGGAGGACATCTGCCGGGGCGAGGCCGTCCCCTCGGTGATCTACTTCGCCGGACGGGTCGAGGACGTCGGACCGCTGATGACGCAGCTCACCACCGAACCGGGCTGCGCGAACCGGCAGATCTCGATCCTCACGGGTGACGACCTGAGCAAGGCCAGGTTCTCCGGCACGGGCGGCCGCGACGGCGTGGCCCCGCGGATCACGCTGTACCACGCGGCCCTGGCCGAGCTGAAGGAGGCCGCGTCCAGGACCGCCTTCTACGAGGACGCCGCCAAGTACCTCCCCTGGCTGGAGGACGGGAACGCCACGTACGACGCCGCCGGCTTCACGAGCGGGCAGACGGCCCTCTCCCACGACGCCACCCGTGCCCTGTACTGGGCGGCCAGCCTCGGGGACGTACGCCAGAGCCGCTCGGCGACCTGGGTCAACCTCAGAAACGTCAGGCTCGACGGCCTGGCCACCGGAACGATCGACTTCACCGACGCGCCCCTGTACGAGGAACGCCACGGCCACAGCATCGTCCTCAACCGGGTCCGCAGAACGGCCGAGGGCGTCTCGAAGGCGGAGGTCCTGTGCAGCAGGACGGCCGGCAGCACCGAACCGCTCACTGTGCGGGAATGCTCGATCGAGTGAGCGGAGCACCGGTTGTTACGCTCCCCGTGTGAGGATTCCGGGACCCGAAGAGATCCGCGCGCTGCACCAGAAGCACGCGCCCACCGCCGAGGCGTTCGAACTCGTCCACACGCACTGCGAGATCGTCTGGAGCGTCGCCGAGCGGCTCATATCGGTCTCACGCCTCGACGTCGACGCCGAGCTGGTCCGCGCCGGCTGCCTCCTCCACGACATCGGCGTCTACCGCCTCTACGGCGACGACGGCGGGCTGGACCACGAGAACTACATCCGGCACGGGCTGCTCGGCCACGAACTCCTCGCCGGGGAGGGCTTCCCCGAGCCCCTGTGCCGGTTCTGCTCCCACCACACCGGGGTGGGAGTCACGAAGGACGACGTCCTGCGCCAGGGCCTCCCGATTCCTCCCGCCGACTACCTCGCGGTGACGCGTGAGGAGCGGCTGGTGATGTACGCGGACAAGTTCCACAGCAAGTCCCGGCCGTCGGCCTTCCTCTTCCCCGACGAGTACGCCGCCCACGTCCGCCGCTTCGGCGAGGACAAGGTGACCGCGTTCGAGGCCCTGCGCACGGAGTTCGGCGACCCGGACCTCGACCGGCCGGTGCCGCACGGGGGTGCGCCCGCCCGCCCGTGAGCGCTGCCGGGCGCCGACCACACCGCCGTCGCCCTCGCCCTCACCCTCGCCCGTACGCTCACGCGGCGTACGGGCTTTCCCCTTCTGCGCGGACGGACGGAGCGGACCGACGCGGCGGCGCGGCCCGCGCGATGTGTGGACCGCGTGACGGGACCGCGAGCCGCGTGTGAATCTTCCGCGACTCCAGATGACATTCGCCACAGCACCGAAGCAAAGAATCACCACCGGCGGGCGCGACACACCCCCTCGAACGGCCAGGATGGCGGCGGTTCACACCAATCCGGCACACGGACAAGCCGTACCGCACGTCGACCCCGGCGACGAGCCACTCCACCCCACCTGCCCTATGATCGTTTAATACTTGACTTCATCGCGTCTGCAATCCCTCACCTACGGTTCTCGACGACCGCGAACACGTCCATCGGTGCGGGTCTCGCGGTGGTGACACGCAGGAAGAAAGGTGAACCGCATGGCCCTCGGACTGCTCCGGCGTCGGCGTTCCCGCGGCGGCCCCGGCGCCGCACCGGACCTCTCGCTGCCCCTGCCGGCCGGTGCCGGCGCGTACGGCTGCGAGGTCGTCGACCCCCTGGGACAGCCCCTGGGCGGCGCCGAGGTCACGGTGACCGCCCTGGACAGCCACCGGGTCGCCGCCCACGGCACCACCGACCCGTACGGTCTGTTCATGGCGGCGCTCCCGCCCGGCTCCTACAGCGTGATGGTCTCGGCGGAGGGCCTCACCCCGGCCCGCAGCAACGTCGACATAACCGCCGGTGCCGCCCTCCCCCCGGCGCGCGTCGCGCTGCTGCCCGCACGCCAACTGGAACTGCCGCCGCCCGGCACCTGGCTGTTCGACCCGCCGCACACCGCGATCCGCTTCATCGCCAAGCACGTGGGCATGGCCCACGTCCACGGACGCTTCACCCGCTTCACCGGCGGCATCCACATCACGCCGGACATGGACGACTCCCGGGTCTCGGTGCGCATCGACGCCGCCAGCATCACCACGGGCAACAGGACCCGCGACAACCACCTGCGCTCCGCCGACTTCCTCGACGTCGAGCACTACCCGTACATCGACTTCACCAGCACCCGGTTCGTCTACCGGGGCGGCTCCAGGTGGACGCTGAACGGCACGCTCACCATGCACGGCACCAGCCGCTCCGTGGGACTGGACACGACGTACCTCGGCACGGTGAACGGCGGTTACGAACAGGAGCTGCGCTGTGCGGCCCTGGCGAAGGCGGAGCTGCACCGCGAGGACTTCACCCTCAACTGGCGTTCGATGCTGGCCCGCGGCATCGCGGTCGTCGGCCCGACCGTGCAACTGGAGCTGGACGTCCAGGCGATGTACCGCACCCCCGAGACCCCCACGCCCCCGGAGTAGGCCGGCGCGGACGGGAAGGTCCTCGAGCGGCCCCGGTTCACGCGTAGGGGTCGGGGATCACCTCGGTCGCCGACTCGAGGACCTTCTCCACCCGCAGGACCGCGCTGCGGACGGCTCCCGCCTCCGCGACCAGCACGTCGGGGACGTGGGACTCGTAGAAGCGGAGGTACCCGACGGTGCCCACGGTCGTCGTGCGCGCGCCGAGCCACAGCACCATCCTGCGCAGATCGTCGAACTCGTCGGGATGCGCCTCCTGCCGCACGGTCAGCGCCCACTGCGGCCCGTCGGAGCACAGTTCCCCGACCAGCGCGCCCCCGATCCGCAGCGCCGGCCCCCGGTCTCCCCAGAGGGGGTACTCATAACCGTCCTCCTGCCGGCCGCCCTCCTCTCCCAGGTGCCAGCGGAGCAGGGCGAGGTCCTGCGGCGGGAGCGAGCCCGGCAGGTCGAGCGTGAGCTGGAGTTCGTAGATGTCTGCCACGATCAGAAGGTTACGAGTCCCGGTGCCGGTGTCCTCCCCCACGCCCCGGCGAGAACCCCGAACCGTCACGTCCGTCGATCTACTGCGACCGCATGCCGACGAAGTCTCTTCCCAGCCTCCCCCGACCGGCACCTGCTGGTGCGGCTGCGCCAAGAAGGCCGGAGCCGGATCCTTCTTCGGCCCCGGCCACTCGGTGAGCGCGCGTGCCGTGTCCGAGGGCGTGTGGCGGAAGTGCCCGGCCTGCGCGCACCGCGCGACGCGGGGCACGATCCGCGGGACGAGCGCACTCGGCGGATCCTCCGCGGTCTCGCGAACGAGGGTCTGCTGGTGAAGGCGGAGGACCGGCCCGTCAGGTACCGCGTTGCGGAGTCGGACTGAGCAGAGCTTGCGCCACCGGTCCGAGCCGAGCCGAACACCCCACGTTCCCGCGCGCTCTCACGGACCGTTCTACCCTCGTTGCAGTTCCCCGCGATTCACCCGGGCCAGGAGAGGTGGCTCGGACTCCCCCTCGTAGCCGAGGTGGAGTTCCTGCCGTGCGCGGGTGGCCATCACGTAGTACGACATGCGCAGCGCGGCGGAGGTGGGGTCCGTACCCGCGTCCGCGTGCGTGTCGGGGATGACGACCGTGTCGAAGCCGAGCCCCTTGGCGCTGCGACGGTGCACGATCACGATGCCGGGACGGCCGAGGTCGAGGTTGCGGTACTGACCGCCCTTGGACTCGGACGTGTACAGCTGGGGCTTCAGACGCGGCGCGCGGTTCTGGATGCTGCCGAGCAGGGAGAACTGGGTGTGCTTGGTGGCGGCGATCACGCCGATGCTCTTCTTGGGCTGCGTCTCGGCGAGCAGGACGAGCAGGTCCGCGACGCCCCGCTCGTGGAAGCGGTGCAGGCGCGGCGCCGGTCCCTGGCGGCCGGGCAGGACCGGCGTGCCGGCACCGGTGTGGAAGTGGGCCGCGAAGGACGCGATCTGCTCGGTGTTGCGGTGATTGCCGACGAGTTCGTGGTGGGTGCACCGGCCGAGGTTGCGGGCGATCTCGTCGAGGGTGGAGTTGGTGTCGGTGAGCCGTTGGCACTGGTCCGCGAAGACGGTCGTACGGGCCTTGAGCATGCGGCAGAGCAGGTAGAACTGCGGTGGCAGGTCCTGCCCTTCGTCGATGACCAGCGTGGGTCCGACGGTGGAGGCGGTCTCGGCGGCACGGTTGTGCAGGGCGTCCCAGTCGTACCAGCCGTCGCCGCCGGCGGGTGGTGTGGCGCCGTACCAGTCGGCGAGCCAGCGATGTGCGGTCATGACGCGGACCGAGCGGTCCGCGGGGCCCAGGGTGTGCACCGTGCCGGCGAGCGACTGGCGCAGCAGGTTGGAGTAGGTCAGCAGGACCACCGGGGTGCCGGTGAGGGCGAGCATCGCGGCGCGCTGCGCGGCCAGCACGCTCTTGCCGCTGCCCGGATCCCCGCTGACCAGGTGGTTGCCGTCGAAGGGGAGTCCGTCGAGGCCGGACCGCTGGTCGGGGTCGAGGTCGAGGTAGGTGATGGTCACTGCTGCTCCAGGGCGCCCGCCGCGGCGGTGCGGGCGGCGGTGACGATCGACTGCAGGTAGCCGGGGACCCGTTCGCCGCCGACGACGAGGGCCCGGTCCAGGAGGCTGTTGCCGGCCTCACAGCTGGTCTCCGGGAGCAGGGCGCAGGCGTGGCAGGCGGCCCGGTTGAGGTTGCCGAAGCCCTGCCCGGAGTGTTCGGCGCACAGCGGGTCCGCGGAGCACCAGGCGGCGGACTCGGTCATCCGCAGCAGTGTTTCGGCCAGCCGCGGTGGTTCGCCCTGGCGGACCAGTCCGCCGAGGGTGCCTTCGGCGTCCCCGGCCGCGGTGTAGACGAGGATGCCGTACTGGTCCTGTTCGGGGCGGGCGTAGATCCGTTCGCGCAGGCTCGCCGTCGTGTAGCCGGACTCGAAGGACAGCTGGCGGATCACGAGGTGGGCCAGGGTGTGCAACAGGACGAAGCGAGGGGAGAGTTCGGGGCCGGTCACGTTCTGCAGACGGTCCTTCTGGAAGGAGCGGTCGAGGTCGGCCCGCATGCCCTTGACGCGTCTGCGTACGTCCGGGTCCTCCTCCCAGTCCTTCAGCGCGCCATGGTCGAGGGTGAGGAAGATGCCCTCGCCGAAGACCTCGACGGCGGGCAGCCACTTCAGCCGGCGCGAGGTGTCGGCGGGGACGACGACGGCGTCCGGGGAGACCCGGGTGAAGCCGGACAGGGCGCGGACCTCGCGGAGCCGGTCGGCGAGGACGACGCGGCCGAAGCGGCTCGCGAGACCGGCCCAGGGTTCATCGGTCTCGCCGGCCAGGCCGAGCGTGGTCTCGCGCAGGGCGAAGTCACGGGTGGCGGGCGGGGCGGGTGCCGTGAAGGCGGCCCATTCCTCCCGGCTCAGGTCGGGCCGTGCGGGGCCGTCGGGTGCGGCAGCGGTGGCGCTCGGGCTTGTGCCGCCCGTCTCCTCGGCCAGGAGTGCGTCCAGCAGGCCGTCGTCGGCTCCCGTGTCCTCCTGGATCATCTGCCGGAACAGTGCGGCACGGGGTGAGGCGGCGTCACGGCACAGCGACACCCAGAGGTGGTGTTCGCGCACCTGGTCCGCGAGCGCGTCGTCGGCGTGCGCGGGGACGTCGGTCTCGGGGATGTCGAGCGCGGAGTGCACGATCGGGTAGTAGAGGTTGCCGGCGGTCCGCTGCACGATCTGCACCGGGCGCGGGCACTCGACGGCTTCACCGGCACGCTGCCAGGGGTTCCGTCCCGAGCAGCGCATACCGTGGGTGCCGAGGATGTCGAGCAGGTCCCGGACGGCTCCGCAGCCCTTCGCGGTGCAGGCGACGGAGAGCGCTTCGAGGCCGGAGGCCCGTTCGGAGACGAGGAAACGCAGCTTCTCGCGCTCCCCGCACTGCCGCCGCTCGCCCCCGTCACGCCGCGAGTGCGCCCAGAACCACCAGTCGACGTCGCTGAGGTGCCCGGCCTGGCAGATCTGCACGAACCGCATCGGCGCCAGCGTCCGAGCCGGAGAACAGGACGGGCAACGCGGTGCCTGGCCGCGCTTCTCGTCGGCGATCCGCCACCGCTTCATCCGTCGGCAGGCGCCGCAGAACAGCCAGGAGGGGAAGCGGATGTACGGCGCTCCGGGCGCGTCGGCGACGTCGAAGCGGTCGTTGGCGGTGGCGGGCGCGGCGTGGAAGCCGGAGACGCCGAGGCGGCCCGCGAGGCGGGGCGAGTCGATGGGCTGTCTGCCGCGGGACGGCCAGTCGCCGATGCCGGTGGCGACGAACGACTCGCCCTGGATGTCGAAGACGGCCCCGGCCCCGAAGGGCACCACGGTCTGCGACTGACGTACCCGGAGTGTGCGGCTCACAGGTCGGCTCCCTTCACTGTCACCTGGCATTCCCGGTCGACGTTGCGCATCGAGTTGGGTGTCTCCCACAGGCCGTGGACCTGCTCGAAGCTCTTGATGAGGTTGGACTGGCCCTTGCCCTGACTGCGGTAGTACAGCTCGCGGCCGTCCTTGCGGGCCTGGCGCGCGAGGTCCTCCCAGTTGGCGAGCAGCCCGGCGAGCTCCTCGCGCACCGGCTCACCGGCCCCCGGTTCGGCGGTTTCGGCCCGGGCGGCCAACTCGTCCACGAGTGCTTCCGCTTCGTGCGTCCGCTCGAGGATCCGGCCGGCCTGGTTCTCGGCCGCGAGTCCGAGCCTGTGCCGTACGAGAACGACGAGCACGGCGTGCAGGGCGCGACGGCGTGAGGGCACGGACCAGGGAGTGACACTGGTCGGCTCGACATGCCGGTAGAGCGCGCGGTGGTACACGTCGAAGGTCTCGTAGTGCGAACGGTCCCTGGGGCGGGTGGCGTTGAAGAAGGTCACCACGAGTCCGGGTACGGCGTGGCGGCCCACGCGGCTGGTGGCCTGGATGTACTCGGCGGTCGTCTTGGGCTGGCCCTGCATCAGCATCAGTGCGAGCCGCTTCACGTCGACGCCGACGGACAGCATGTTGGTGCAGGGCAGGAAGGACACCGACCTCGTGTCGTCCCAGCTCTTCTCCAGCCGGTCGAGGAGCACGGGCTGCTCGGAGCGCGGCAGGTTGCTGGTGAGTTCCTCGACCTGCTGGTCCGGCAGGGGACGTACGCCGCTGCCCGAGTCGAGTCCGGCGAGCTGGGCGGGGATGTCGTCGGCGGCGGCGGTGACCGTGCGGCCCAGTTCGCGCAGGCTGTGGTGGTAGGCGACGAGGGTCCAGTAGGCGTCCCGGTGTTCCTCGGGCAGTTCCCAGGCGCCCTGGAGCAGGGCGGCGGCGGTGGCGACGGAGGCACGGCCGGCGGTGTGTCCCTGGGCCATGACACCGACGTAGCGACGGCCCGGCCGGGAGGTGTCGGGCTCGGCGAAGTAGGAGTGGCGGGCGTCGAGTCCGGCGGGCGGGAAGAGCTGGACGTCTCCCCCGTACAGGGCGCGGACCTGCTCACCGGAGCGGCGGATGGTGGCGGTGGACGCCACGACCTTGGGCCCGGTGCCGTCCGGAGCGGCGCACAGTCCGAGGACGGCGGACTCGTAGAGGCCGACGGTGGTACCGAGCGGACCGGTGAGCAGGTGCAGTTCGTCCTGGATGACGAGGGACGGCGGCCGGTGCCCGGTGCCGGCTCCGAAGAGTCGTCCCGCACGTGGCTCCCAGGCGAGGCGGGCGAACTTGTCGACGGTGCCGAGGACGAAGGTGGGCGGACGGTCGTACAGGTGGTCGTCCACGACGGCGACGGGCAGTTCGTCGTGGAAGAGGCACTCGTCCCTGGGGCAGAAGAAGGCGAAGGAGTCGGCGGCGGCGCGCACCCCGTAGTCGTCGATGTCGGGCGACTTGTGGGCGGGCAGGACGCGCGTGCCGCACCACGGGCAGCGGTCCAGGATGAACACGTCGTCCGGGGTGGCGGCCTCGCGCGCGTTCTCGAAGTCGCGGCGCGCCTTGTCGTAACTGTTCGCGGTGGTGGTCTCACCGACCCACAGCCCGATGGAGAACGGCTCGGCGCCGTAGGTGGCCGGGTCGGCCCGGCGCATGGACTCCAGGGCGCACACGGTCGTCGCGGCACGCTGGAACTGCTGGGTGGTCAGCAGGCTGAGCGTGTAACGGCTGAGCACTGCGGTGCCCCCGCCGTCGGGTCCGCCCCGGCGCAGCACCATCACGAACGCGGCCAGCAGCAGGTACGCCTCGGTCTTGCCGCCACCGGTCGGGAACCAGATGAGGTCCGTGACGGCGCGGTCCGGGTGCCGGGGGTCGACGGCACCGTCGACGGCCAGCAGGAAGAACGCGAGCTGGAAGGGGCGCCAGGCGGCGTCCGCGTACGGCCGCGGGTCCGGCGGTACACCGTCGTCGCGGCGGGGGCGCCGGGTGCCGGCGAGGTCGGCGGCGGAGTGGCGCATCTGCAGGGCCATGGCGTGGTTGGCGGCCCGGAAGGCGTGCAGCAGTTCGGGGCGTCGGGGATCGCAGAGGGTGCGTACGCCGGACTCGATGCGGGAGACCGCGGCGCCGATCCGTCCGAGGACGCGCTCGGCCGCCTCACGGCCCCATTCGGGCACCTCGGTGTTGAGCTGACCGACGTACCAGGCCCGGTACGCGGAGGCGAACTCGAAGAGCTCTTCCCGTAGTTGATCGACGGAAACGGCCGGGTCGGCGAGGTGGGCGAGACTGAGCACCGGGGTGTCGGTGAGTCCGGCGGCTCGTACGCCCGTGACCTCCGCCTCGGGCATGACGGCCGCCCGAAGTCCCGTCACCGTCCGGTCGTCGCCGTCCCGCAGTTCCTCGACGGCGCACCCGTGGCCGACGGCATGGGTGCGCACATGCCGGTACTGCAGGCGCAGTTCCTGTTCCTCCGGGTCCCTGCTGGCCAGGCGCACACTCGGGTACTGGAGCACCTGCCCGTCGACGGGCCGGGCCCGCAGCTCCACCTGGAACAGCATTCCGTCCCAGTGGGCGCTCTTCCCGAGGGCGGAGTCGTACCGGGCGGCATTGACGAGGGCGACAGTAACGAGCTTCCCGTTGCCGAAGTCGCGGCGTGTGACGCGCAGCTCGGCTCGGGCGTCCAGGACGGAGACCTGATCCCGGTCCGGGCCGAGGAGGTGCGTCTCGGCCGGCATGGCGATCCGCTGCCACGTCCGGCCGCGCTGGCCGCTGCGCGACTGAGTGCGGTAACGGGCGGCGGAGCACTCGACCTCGAGGGTCTCGGCGTCGGTGTAGAAGCTGAATCCGAGGGACGACGGCAGCCAGGAGTTCGACTCCGGCACGGGGTCGCCCGCCGGCGCGGTGTCCTCGGCCCCCCGCTCGGTGCCGGCCCCGTCGAACTCCTCCTTGGCGAGATCCAACTGTCCCTGCAGGTCGGCTTCCTGCGGATAGAGGGTGCCCATGAGGTACTGCCGGTCGGGCGGTGCGTCGAGCGTCTCGTCGTCGCCGTCGACCGGACCGACGAGCTGCCGCCGCAGGTAGGAGACGAGTTCCTGTCTGGGGTCCATGGGATTCCTGGTGTTCATGAGAGAGGAGTGGGGTGAGTGGGTGGCGGCGGGTTCAGGACCGGCGCCAGCGGTCCCGGAGGGAGCCGCGACCGCGGTCAGCCGCTTCCTGGGCTGCGGCCAGTTGTGCCTGTACCTCGCTGAGCTGCGTCTGCAGGGCGTCGACGCGGAGCCAGGCGTCGTGCTCGCTCTGTGCGATGCGCCGGGCCGCCTCCTGCTCGGCCTCCTCGGCTCGCCGCCGGGCCGCCTCGACGAACAGGTCCCGTTGGGCGACGGCCTTCTCGGCCTCCCGCAGGCGTGCCTCCACCTCGGCGACGCGCAGTCGGGCACCCTCGCGGTACTCCTCCCGTGCCGACGCCGCGGCACGCTCCCGCTCGTCGAGCGCCGCCTCGGCCTTCCGCACGCGGGTCTCGAGCTCGGCCACCCACGCCCCGGCGGCACGTTCGCGCTCGGCGGCCACCGCCCGGGCCTCGCTCAGCCGTGCCTCGAGGTCCCCGATGCGTGCCTCGGCACCCTCACGGTACTCGCGCAGCCGCTGCTCCAGCTCGTGCGCCCGCTGCCCGGTGCCGGCCGCCTCCCGGGCGGCTTCTTCCGCCTCCTCGGCTCTGCGCAGCAACGCCTCGTACGCCTCACGGTGTTGTGCCTTCAGACGCGCGACGTGTTCCTCGGCCTGCCGCCGCAGGTGCCGCTCGCGCCGGTCCCAGGACTTGTCAGCACGATGCAGCAACTCCTCTTCCAGTGTGTCGAGCTGTGCTTCCGCCGCCGCGCGGACCGCCGCGACTCGTTCGTCGGCACGGCTCCGTTCCTGGTCCAGCCGGAGCTCGTTCTCCTGCGTCAGCAGGGCGAGCCGGGCCTCGTGCCGGGCGCGGACCTCGGTAAGTGACGGCTCGGTGGCGGCAGGCTGTGGCTCGACCGGCGTGGAAGGAGCGGGAGGGGCCGCCGGGCGCCCGCCTGCCGTGTCGGCCGCCTGCTCCGCGACCGTGCTCACACCGGCGCCGCCGCTCCCGGAGGCGGGTACGGTCCGTGGCGGGCGCGCCGCGACGAACTCCTCGAGGACGGCACCGACGGCGAGGCGCGACTCGGCGCTCACCAGCGGTCTTGTGGCCAGGTACGCCCGGGGAGTGGCCCCGGCCAGCGCTCCGGCGGGCCGCTCGAAGAAGTGCTCGGGCCGCAGCCCCGCGTTCTTGACGGAGTCGAGGACCTTCCGCAGGACTTCGAGGGCTTCGACCACGGGCCGGTCGAGTGTCCCCCGCTGCCGCGCGGCGCGCACCACCGCGTCCGTGGCGGAGGAGCCGAGCAGTACGGACAGTTGCAGATGTCCCAAGGCGAGCAGACTGTACTCGGCGAGCCAGACCACTCCTCCGCCCAGCGGTGGCCGCGTCAGCGTCAGGGCCTTGTCCCAGTCGGCGGTGATCTGCGGTGTACCGGCCGGGCCGGTGGTCTCCGCCGGTCGTCCCGTCTCCGGCACCGATGCCGGTTCGGAGCCAGGCACCTGTGTGACCTCGGGCTCCGGTGTCTGCCCGCTCTCGGGCTCTGGTACCTGCCCGCTCTCGGGCTCCGGTACCTGCCCGCTCTCGGGCTCCGCCGGTTTCGCCACCACGGCGAGGAACTCCCGCAGGACGTCCCGTACGGCCAGTCGCGACTCACGGTTCACCAGGGGCCTGCGCTCGAGATAGTCACGGGGCGTCGCCCCGACGAGCGCTTCGGCGGGACGGTCGAAGAAGTCCTCCGGCCGCTGCCCGGCCGCCACCAAGGCGTCGAAGACACGGCGCAGCACTTCCAGCGCGGTCAGCACCGGACGCGAAAGGTAGTTGTTCTCGTGGGCGTCCCGCACCACGGCGTCGGCGGCCGGCTGCCCCAGCACCGCCGCCAGGCCGTCGTCCCCCAGCGCCGCACGTGCGTAGTCGGCGAGCCACCAGAGCCGGTCGACGGGCGCCTCCGACATCCGGCAGGCGCGCTCCCAGTCGGCGGCGACAACGTCCGGCGCCGTCCCGGCATCGACGGTCTCATCGGCATCGATGGTCTCATCGGCGTCGGCGACCGCTTCGGCGGGGGCGCTCTCCCGGTGGACGGTCGTTACGGCGGGCTCCGGCTTCGCCTCGGTGACAGGCGTGTCGCCGCCCTCCTCCCTGTCTGCCGCCACCGGGGTCGGCATCGGAGCCGCGGCCACCGCGGCCTGCTCTTCGGTGACCCGGGCGAGGCGCTCCGCCCTGGCCTTGCGCAGGACGATCCGAGCCCGGGCGGTGCGGGCCGCGTGCGTGGCACGGGCGATCCGTGCCGCCCTCTTGGCCTCGGCGGCGCGTTCCGCCGCGCGCTCGGCCTTCTCGCACGCCTCGTCCAGACCGACGAGTCCCGCCTCGCGCACCCGCTCCCGCAGCACGGGCCGGACCTTGCCCTCGATCTGCCGGATGCGTTCCCGGGTGACGCCGAACTCACGTCCGAGGTCGTCCAGGGTCGAGGGCTCGTCCCCGTCGAGGCCGAGCCGCCGCACGAGGATCCGCGCCTCCCGTTCGGTGAACGTGTCCACCACGGCCAGGACGTCCTCCGCGAACATGGCTCCCACCACCTGCCGCTCCACCGACGGCAGGACATGGGTCTCCGCCACGAAGTCCGCCAGGGTGGCGCCGTCGCCGATGACACGGTCCAGGGAGTCGGTGCGTCGGGTGAGCTTTCGGATCTCCTGCACCTTCTGCAGGGTCATGTCGCACCTCACCGCGACATCGGCGTCGCCCGCACGCCGTCCCTCGGCCGCGAGGGCACGTTCGGCCCTGGCCACCTTCCGCATCTGTTCGTGCATGTGCACCGGGATGCGGATCAGCGCGCCCTCGTCGGCGATGGCCCGGGTGATGGACTGCCGGATCCACCAGGTGGCGTAGGTGGAGAACTTGTTGCCCATGGTCGGATCGAACTTCCGCGCCGCCCTGAGCAGGCCGAGGAAGCCGTGCTGGAGCAGGTCCTCGTAGTCGAGCCCCTGCTCCAGGTAGGGCCGCACCAGGGAGTGCACGAGTCGCTGATTGTGCACTACGAGGCAGTCCCGGGCACGAATTCTGAGGTCTTCGGGAGGGAGGGCCTTCAGTTCGTCCTCTTCCGGTTCCTGCGCGATGCGGTCCGTCCCGCCACGCAGCAGCACGGCCAGGCCGACCTCGGCCTGCGCGCTCAGCAACCGGCTGCCGGGGCGCCGCACCCGTCGGTCGGTGTCCAGAACGGCGTACGCCGCGGCCACCGACTCCGCGAGGTCCCCTCGTGACACGTCCCCCGCGGACGCGTCCCCCTCCGGGTCCGGCGCCTCGACTTCGGCGTCCTCCATGTCGCCGGACGCGTCCGGCTCGTCGGTTTCCTCCCCGTTCCCGGCGCCCGGCTCCCCCTCCGGATCCCTCACCAGAGCCCTCGCACGGAGCTGAGCGGCCTCGTGCGCGCCGAGCCCGGCGAGCCGGACCACGCCGTCGACGACTCGCGAGGTCACGTACCCGTCGGCGTCGGCGTAGCGGGCCAGCAGGTTCTGTACGAGCGACAGACGGGGGAACACATTTTCTGCACGATCCTGTGCAACCTTTTCACCACCCCGCTGGTCACCCCCTGTGTGCATCTGCAATTCCCTCACGGGCAGACCCAGCCGGGCCAGCTCCTGACGCAGCCGTTCCCGCTCGGCGTCTCCCAGCGCGAGCGCCCGCACGCTCTCGATGAAGACGTGCTCCGGGACGACACCGTCCACGGCCGCACGCCGCAGCCGCGCCAGCACCCCACCGAGCGCCGCACGCAGACCGGACGATCCGGCGTCGGCCGCAGACCACTGCGTCATTCGTTCACCCCACAACTTTCCTCGGCCTCACGGTAGGCTCGATGCGTTGATGATGTCAACGTGCCATCGCCTACCGATTCGACCGCCCCTCGTGTACGGTGTCGTCCGCCGCCGCTTCCCCTCTGTCACGATGGGTGGGCGCAGCGACACGTGAGGGGGTTCCCGTCCGTCCGGGCAGGACAGGACGCGGGGACGTGCACGAGGGACGAAGGAGCGAGGGGCAGTGAGCCAGGAGCTGGTCGACGGCGAGACCTACACATCCCCCCTCACCCCGCCCCCGGGCCATGGCCCTCGGCACCCCGCCTGAACAGCTTCGTATCCCGGAGTCCCGGAGTGATGATGCCGCAGTTCGAGGAAGACACCCGCAAGGTCCAGACGGCGGTCACCGGGCGGCCCGGCTCGGGCTCGCCTGTCTTCCTGCCGTTCGACCACGACGACTTCGACCTGTTCATGCGGGGGCGCACCCGTGAGGACTTCTACTGCGGCATCCTCCTCGGCGGCTGCGGCAAGAAGCTCACCGCGAAGCGGTATCTCGACAAGAAGTGCCACTTCGCGCACCGGCCGCCCGTCCACTGCCGTCGTACGCGGACCGGCGAGGACAGTGCGGACCACCTCTATATCGGGGAGGCGCTCCATCAGTGGCTCCGCGCTCAGGGACACCCGAACGCGGAAGTGACCTACCCGGACATGGGATCGGGTCCGGGACATGCCGTGGAGGTGCGGTTCGGCCCGGAACGTCGGCTCATCCGTGTCCAGATGGCCCGTCTTCCCCTCGCTACCTGGGAGAAGACCCGAGTCGAGCTCTCCGGCAGGAACACCCATGTCCACTGGGCCTACGGACCCGACAGTGGACTCGCCCACAACGAGGTGGAGGCCGAAGGCCACGCCATACGTTTCAGCTGCCGGACCGAACGTGGAACCCGCAAGGTGTACGTCGGCACCCAACGCGCGAACCACAGTGTCGAACTGACCACCCTCGACCACTGCCGACTGACGGACGACGGCATCATCACACCGCACCTCGCCGACACGCCTCGGGCGGTCACACCGGAACCCCGGTCACCGTCCGTCGCGTTCCCGCTCCTCCCCGAGAGTGTTGCCTTCACCGCGTCGGTTCCCATGGACGCGGTGGGGACCGATCCGGGGTATCTCCTCTACGAAGCAGATGTGCAGCCGGCCGGATCGGGCATGATGCGCATGCGGCTCACGTTTCCCAGTGGAATCGAACCGCCCCTCCCACATCGCCTCAACCTCATCGAAGGCCCCGCATACCTCACTCCGCTGGACACTGCCGCATTGGCCACCGGGCAGGGCTGGCTCATCCAGGCACACAGCTTCTCGGCGCTCGCGGAGCGCACGGACCCCCGGTGGCCGGCGTTGCGTCCCTCGCCCGAGCCGCCAAGACCGCAGACCCGGTCCGCGCGGCAACCGGAAGCCCCTGGGTCGGCGAACTCCCGGCAGCTCTTGACCTCCGAGGAATGGGCGTTGGTCGACTCGTTCCGCAAGAGGCTGGCCAAGGTCGCCCGTTCCCGCGGCATCATCAACTGGGAAACGCTCATCGCGTACGCCGGTCACGCGCCTGCCGACTTCACCCCCGAGGACCGGGTGCGTCTCCTCGTCGCCACGGGACATCACCGCTCCAGTGGGAAGCCTGTGCTTGCCTCATTGGTCAAACTGGCGGGGCAGCGGCCCGGGGTGCCCCCGTTCTTCCGCGACGTGCTCGTCGGCCTCGGGTGGGAGGCCGACCTCCCCGATGCACGGGTCGAGGCCATCTGGGCCAAACAGCAGAAGACCGCGCATCAAGGCATCGGGAGCGCGGCGCCCACAACCACGACGGTGCCGCTGACGATCAACTCCGACCTGGTTGGCCGACTCCGACAGCACCTGCATCTCGTCGCCCGCGGCCACGGTCTCATCAAGTGGTCGACACTGCTCAAGAAGGCACGCGTCGTCGCTTCCACTGTGGCCCCGGAGGACGGCGTGCGCCTCCTGGTCGCTGTGGATTTCCCGTACGGTTCCGACCGTCCCGTCCTTTCCTCACTCATCCGAGCGGACAGTCAACAGGGTGGACCGGTTTCGTTCTTCGAAGCTGCGTTGAGGGAACTGGGGTGGGAACCCTCCGACGATGCCCCGACCGCCGCAGCAGCATGGAAGACGGAGCGAGAGCGGGCTTACGCCCTGGTCAGACAGTCGGCGCAGGGGACGAGAACCCCGCCACGGCTTGCCGAGGGCGGTGCCTTCTGGACAAAGCGGGGCCTCACCCAAGCAGCTGTCATCACCTCTGTCCGTACGTCACTGCTCGCCGCCGCACGTCGCCGGGTCAGCGTCGGGTGGCACACGCTCGCGGCAGCCGCAGGCCTCAACGCGGAAGACCTGTCCGATCAGATTCGCGCATTCATCCTCATCGAAGTGGACCGTCCCTCGGGGCCAACCGGCGTATTGCTGTCGTCGCTGGTGATCTCCACCGAGAACACCCCAGTGCCGTACTTCGCCGACATCCTCAAGGCCCTGGGCCGACCCCACACCACACGCCCCATCGAACTCGGCCGTATCCGGAAGCTGGAGCAGGCCCGCGCCTTTGCGGCACACGAGCCGTCGACGGACGCCCCGAACACCTAGGAATCGACCATGGACAACGAGATCCAGCTGATTAGCGACGGCGATGGACTGGCAGCCATCGGGAATGCGACGGATGTCGAACGCTTCCTCGTCTCGGAGGGATTGCCGTCGAAGGACCTCGGGGTGCAACGACTCAAGTCCATCTTCGGTACCGGAGCCACAGTCGCACAGGCGGGTTCGGACATTGCCGCCAACTCCGGTCGCTGGGTGAAGCTGACCATGGAGTCCGCGGAGCGTGTCAAGAAGTTCGGGCTGATGGAAAGCAAGACGCCAGGCATCAGCCATGCGATGGTGGGGAAACCCGGCTCAATCAAGAATTGGCTCCAAATCGAGAAGGGGGCCGGCTCGTTCCTGACCAACCCTGCGCGTCTGGCCGGTGTCGCAGGGGTCATGGCGCAGCTCTCGATGCAGCAGACCATGGACGAGATCACCGACTATCTCGCTGCGATCGACGAGAAGGTCAACGACGTGCTCCGGGCCCAGAAGGACGCGGTGCTGTCCCGCATGATCGGAATGGACCTCGTGATCGAGGAGACCATGACCATCCGAGAGCAGGTGGGCCGAGTCTCCGAGGTCACGTGGTCGAAGGTGCAGACCGCGCCGACAACGATCGCGGATACTCAGGTGTACGCCCTGCGGCAACTCGACGCCCTTGCGGAGAAGTTGGAAAGCAAGCCCAAGATCGGCGATCTCGCCACGGCGGTCAAGGAAGTTGAGCCCAAGGTTCGGGAGTGGCTCGCTGTTCTGGCTCGCTGCTTCCAGCTGCAGGACGCGATCGCGGTGCTCGAACTCGACCGAGTGCTGGACGCGCATCCGGATCAGCTGGACCAGCATCGCCTCGGGCTTCGGGTGGCCCGACAGAACCGACTGGATCTCATCTCACGGAGCACCGAGCGCCTGGTGGCCCGGATGAACTCGGCTGCCGACGCGGCCAACGCGAAGGTGTTGCTGTACCCGGCCAAGTCTCCGGCTGTGGTCCAGTCGAGCAACCATGTGGTGACCGGTGTCCATGCTTTCCACGCGCGGCTCGGGATCGAGTCCGGTCGCCAGTCGTCCGAAGCAAGACGATGGGTGGACGCGGCGGCGGAGGTGAGGGACAAAGCGCTCGAGACAGGAGCGAAGGGCGTCAGTGTCGCCAGAAGCCTCGGCAACGAAACCCTTAACCAAGCCGGCTCGGTCAAGGGCAAGCTCTCCAGCGAGATCGCCGAGCGAGCACGCCGCCTACGCAAGGACGGAAAGGAGCGCGATGGGGAAGGCTGAGTGAGCACCGACCACCCACACCGTGGGGCGAGCCGCCAACCACCCGCCCCACAACTGGACTCCCTCAGTCCCGTGCCGCCGCGAAGCCCACGAAGTGAGCCCAGCCCTCACGCCCCACGGCGAACGGCCGTCGTACCACGTCCTTGGAGTCCCGTACGTGGACCGTCTGCTCCGTGACGGCGACCTCCACGCAGTCGTCTCCCTGTGCGCTGCTGTAGCTGGACTTGAACCAACCGAGTTCGGACGTGTTCATACCGCTCCTCTGATCCGCATCAGCAGGCCCACGGAGTCCTTCGGGGAAAGTGCCTGCGAACGCAGTCTTGCATAGCGCATATGGATGCGGCTCACCTCTTTCGGGCCAGCGATCAAGCGGCCGTTCTCCTGGCCCTCGGAGTACGCCCGCCAGCGGCCGTCCGGCATCTCCAGCAGTCGTACAGGCCCTGAAAGGCATGCATGCTGCTCGCTGTCCGCAGGCATGACCTGAACGGTGACGTTGCGCAGAAGGCCGAGCTCAAGGATGAGATCGAGCTGCTCCGCCGTGACTTGCGTCCCTCCCAAGCGGCGCATGAGAACGGCCTCTTCGATGACGAAGTCGAACGTCGTGTTGGGACGTTCGCGGAGCAGTTGCTGACGCTCCATGCGCACCTGGACGGTGGTCTCCAGAGCATCATCCGACAAGGGTGGAATCTCGTTCTCGCAGAGAGTCCGTACGTACCCCTCCGACTGCAACAGCCCAGGGATCAGCCGACACTCATACGTGCACAGACTCACCGCCGTACGCTCCAGCCTGGCCCACTGCCGAAACCAAACTGCCAGCCCCGCCTCCCCCCGCGTCAGAAACCGCGCCGAATGCCGCAGCGCGCCCGTGTTCCCCAGCGCCTCCTCCGCCCGCTCCACGAAGGACGCGTCCGGCATCCGCCGCCCCAACTCCACCGATTCCACCGTGTGCTTGGAGTACCGGACCAGCTCCCCGAACTGCACCCTGCTCAGCCCCGCGTGCTCCCGCAGCGCCTGGACGACGGCCCCGAACGTCCGCAGGCTGTCCGACGGATCCGGTTCCCGCTCGCACTCCCCGCCCGGCACCGCCGGCTCCACATGGTCGGTCGTCATCCGAGGTCCACCTCCAGGTTCGCGCACACCGGGTCCCTCTGATGAAAAACGCCGGGAGCAGCCAGAAGGACACTCGTACGACTCACCCGTCATCCCCGTACGGTGACGCACCGTACGGGGGCACCCCGCATAGACGCTCACGCGAGAGCTGCGTGTCCGCAACCGGAAGGGATTTTTCGCCCTGGAGGCGAGCCCCCGGCCCCACCCTTGACCGCGTCACCACACCACCGACGCGCCGACCGCCTCACGGCAAGGGCATCTCCTGCTCGATCCACTTCGTGATCGACGGGCGCGAGGGGCGCCAGCCAAGGTCGTGAGCCCGGGTGGCACGTACGCGGCTGTTGGCGCCGAGGGCGTACCGGGAGAAACCCTCCCCCCACGCGGCCGCAGCGGAACCCAGATCCCACGGCTCCACCGGCCCCAGGCCCAGCCGACGGGCGATCGCCTCACCGATCTCGGCGAACGAGGCGTCCTCGCCGCCCTCCACGAAGTAGAAGCCCGTGGCCGCGGGGTCGGTGAGCGCCAGGTGATACAGGTCGGCCATGTCATCGAGGTGTACCGTCGACCAGCGGTTCAGGCCGCGTCCGACGACGCGGACGGCCCTGCCGGCCTGGGCCTGTGTGACCAGCGGCGGGATCAGCACGGTCTGCGGGCGCGGTCCCGTGCCGTTGCCGTAGATCAGTGAGTTGCACAGCACCACCGAACGCACTCCCGCCGCACCGGCATCGACGACGGAGCGGTCGATGGCGTACCGGGCCCGGCGGATCTCGTGGTCCCCCGGACCGAAGGGCTTCACGTCGTCGAAGACCACCTCGGATGCGTACTGGCCCTGGGCGTCGTCACCGATGACGCTGGTCCCGCTGGTGTGGATCAACACCTTGCCCGAACCCCGCAGGGCGTCGACAAAGGCGGCCACAGCACCGCGGTGGTCGCTGTGAGCGGCGTTGACGACCGCGTCGGCGCGGTCGGCCTCTCGCTTGAGCAGCGCCGCGTCGTCGAGGTCCCCGACGACCGGTGTGATGCCGGCGGCGGCGAGAGCACCGACCACGCCGGGCGTGCGGGTCAAGCCGCGCACCGTGTGCCCCTCGCGGATCAGACGGCGGGCTACGGCTCCGCCGATATAGCCGCCGGCACCTGTGAGAAAGACGTCCATGATGACTCCTGGCGATGTCGGGGTGGTGGGGGCGTCAGCTGCGGAAGCGGCCCGCGGCACGCAGGGCCTCATCCAGCGGCAGGCGCTGCTGTCGGTCGCCGAACTCGCAGATGCGAGTGATCCGCCCCTCGTGGACCGTCACCTGGAGGCAACGTGAAATGCGCACCGGGGTGCCGTTCTCCAATTCGCCCGAAGCGGTGGCGGCCAGAGCGAAGCCGTGGTGGTCGACGTGGAGGGACCAGATGCGGTCGGCGTGGTTTCTCACGAGGTCGGCGGTCGCACGGAGCATCCGCAGCATCGCACCCGCGAACTCCTTGCCGGGAAGTGACACGGTCTCGTGATCGAAGCTGTGCCAGACCTCCACGGTCTCGGCGAAGAGCAGACCGAACTCGGGGTCGACCTGCGTCAGGCCATACGTCCCGGTGAACCGACTGGCGACTTGGCGCACAGCGGCCAAGCGGGCGGACGACTCGGAGTCCTGTTCGTCGGGCCGGCCCGCAGCGGCTGCGGCTATGTCACTGCTGGTCATCGGTTGCCCTCTCGTACCTACCCCTATGCAGTCAGGGGCGCTCGAGAACCAGCGTCCGCGCCGCCGTGCCGATTCACGAAGGCGCCTTGCTGCTATGGCAAAAATTGCCGCGCGCGTGGGGAGGGGAGCCGTCCACGCACGTGCGGGTCGCCGGCGGTGCGTACGCCCCGAAGGCGCGATGTCCTTCGGGGCGCGTGGCAGGAGTTCGGGTTCAGGCGTTGTAGCCGCCGTGGGCGTCCAGCACCGCGCCCGTGACGTACGACGCGGCGGGGCTCGCGAGGAAGGCGATCGCCGCGGCGATCTCGTCGGGGTGTCCCATGCGTTGCAGGGACAGCGAGCCGACCAAGACCTTGAGGGTCTCGGGGTCCGGCGGCTCCATGCCGCCCTCCATCAGTCCGGCCTCCACGACGTTGGCCGTGATGTTCCGGGGCCCGAGGTCGCGTGCGACGCCCATGGTGTACCTCTCGATCCCGGACTTGGTCGCCGAGTAGTCGGCAAGGCCGGGGGCGCCGACCCGGGAGCCCAGTCCGGAACTCACCGTGATGATGCGACCGCCCGTGCGCAACACTCGGGATGCGGCCCGGATGACGGCGATCACGCCGAGGTAGTTGGTGGCGTGCATCCGGTCCAGTGCGGCGGTGTCGGTGTCCGGGTCGTCCACCTTGCCGGCCGCGGAGATCGCCGCGTTGTTGACGAGGATGTCCAGGCCGCCGAAGTGCGCGACCACGTCGTCGATCAGTGCCGGCGCCCGGCTCGTGTCCGCCTGGTCGGACTGGAAGGCGACGGCCTTGGCTCCCTTGCCGTGCACCTCGTCGACGACGGCCCGCGCCTGCTTCTCGGAGCTGACGTAGGTGAAGGCGACGTCGGCGCCCTGCTCGGCCAGCAGCCGTACGGTCGCCGCTCCCAGTCCGCGCGACCCCCCGGTGACCAGGGCGACCTTGCCCATGAGTGGCTTGCTCATTCTTCTCACCTCGTTGATTGACCCTTCCCCCGACAGTCGCAACGTTAGTTGTTACGACAGTTCGTTGCAACCTTTACTGTTACGACTACGTCGTCGTAACATGAACCGTTGCGGTCGAGAGGAGGGGTTCATGAGCGCCAACAGCAGGCTGACCATCGCCGCCCACGCGCTGGCCTGGATCGGCCTCTACCAGCGTCAGGGCCATGAGGTCGCCACCTCCGAGCAGATCGCGACCAGCGCGAACACCAACCCCGTGGTGATCAGACGGCTGCTCGGCGAACTGCGCGAGGCCGGGCTCGTGGAGTCCCGGCGGGGCGCGGGCGCGGGCTGGTCGCTGGCACGCGAGCTGGAGTCGATGACCCTGCTCGACGTGTACGAGGCAGTGGAACCCGGCCCGCTGTTCGCGATGCACCGCACCACCCCGGACCAGGGATGCGTGGTGGGTCACGGCATCCAGCCGGCGATGCGGAGCATCTACGAGGGCATCGAGGAGACCCTGAGACACGAACTGGCCCGCGTCACGCTCGAGAACGTACTCCGGGACGTACTCGCGGCACCTCGCTAGCCTCCCCGTCACGCCCTGACATCACCCGGATCCCCCTCCACACCCAGGCCGGTGAACAGCCTGGCAACCGGTCACACCGAAGACGGTTGCGCCCTCTCCCACTCCAGGACCAGCTTGCCGGTTCGCGCTCACCGTGACCGGGCGGCCTTCCAGGATCCGGTGCATGCCGGATCCCGAGCCGCTGGAACGGATCACCGCACGGCGCGCGGAGCTGGACGAAACCGAAGCCGCTCCGGAGACCTCGGCGCACCGTCGGACCTGGTCAGGGGAGCCCGGACTTCCCGAGCCCACAGGCATCGGAGCGGGTGCCCGACACCCGCACAGCATGTGTCCGTACGGTGACCCGACGTACGGGGCTCTCCTCTCGAACGCGCCCCGCGCGCCCGCCACGGTGGTCCCATGAGCACAACCACCCCACAGCTCCCCGCCGCCGCGCGGACGTTCACGCAGCAGTTCTCGTCCACCCGGCGCGGTGCCCGCCTCGCCCGTCTGCTCACCTACGAGCAGCTGCGGACCTGGCAGGTGTCACCCGGCGTCACCGACCGCGCGGGGCAGATCGTCGCGGAGCTGGCCGCCAACGCGGCGCTGCACGGCCACGTCCAGGGCCGCGACTTCCGTCTCGCCCTCACCCACGCCCCGGCCGCCGGCGTCCTGCGCATCGCGGTCACCGACGCCCGCGAGGACCGGTCTCCCTCCCCCGTGACGGACTTCGCCACGCCGTCGGACGACGAGTCGGGCCGGGGCCTGCTCATCGTCACCGCCCTGGCCGACCGCTGGGGTACGGAGCCGTATCCGCCGGGCGGCAAGACCGTCTGGGCCGAGTGCGCGTGCTGAACGCTGTCATGTTCGCCGACACGCTCGATGAGGTGAGGCCGCCGTCGCTCAGGTCTTCCATCAGCGATGAGAACGGTATGGTCGATGGTATGGCAACCAAGAAGTACACCGTCACGCTTCCCGAGGAGCTCGCCGAGGCCATCCGGGCGGAGGTGGGCCCCGGCGGGTTCAGCCGCTATGTCACACAGGCCATAGAGCGTCGGCGTGAGCAGGACCGGCTCGGCGAGCTCGTCGACTGGCTGGAGACGGAATACGGCCCTGTCACCGAGGAGGAACTGGCCGCGGCCGAGGCCGAGCGCAAGAAGATCGAGCACGCCCATGCGGAGAGGATCCGTGCGGAGCGTGTCACCGAGCAGCAGGCCGGACAGGAGCGGCACGTCGCGTGAAGAACAGCATCGTCTATCTGCTCGACTCCGAGGGCCTGTCCCAGACCGTGCGGGGGGTCACCGCGATGAAAGGGCGCCTCAAAACGGCCCACCTCTCCGGCATCCGCGTGATGACCACGTCCATGACCTTGATCGAGGCGTACGACGTACGGACCTACCTCCCGGCCTGGCACTGGGCTCTCTCCCGGATCCACGTCGAGCCGGTGACCGAGGACATCGCCAAGGATGCCGTCGAACTGCTCAAGGAAGCCGGCCTCCACGGCCACAAGTACGCCATCGACGCGGCCCTGGCCGCCGTCGCCCTGCGACAGCCGGGGCCGGTCACCGTCTTCACCTCCGACGAGGACGACCTGCGCAAGCTGTGCGGGGACCGTGTGGTCGTCATGGGTCTGTGACCGGCCTGTCCGCCGCCCCACCTCCCCGGGCACGGAAGCGACGGACAGGGCACGGGTCGGCCCAGCGGGCCTCTCCTCTTCCTCGGTCCGGCAGGCTGCGTCGTCCACGACCGGCGGAAGTCACCAACCGGGATAACGGCTCCACCAGTGCGGGTCCCAGCCTTCGACGTACTCGCTGCCGCTGGGCGAGTCGAGGATCTGGAGCAGCAGGTCACGCGCCAAGGTGTCGAGCACCCATGACAGTTCGTGACGGCTCACCAGGTCCACGGGCAGTGCCTCGATCCCGTGTACGGCGCCGAGCACCGCGCCCGTCACACAGGCGACGGAGTCGCCGTCCGGCGCTCCCGCCGCGAACCGGAGTGCGTTTCTGAAGTCGGCTCGGCCGGGGAAGGACACCGCGGCGTAGAGGCCGCCGTGCAATGCCGAAGGGGCGGTGGCGTCCGGCGCGAGCCGTACGAGCAGTCCCGTGTCCGCGGGCTGCTCGACGGCGTACCGGAACACCTTCATGAGGTGGTCGCGCTCGTCGTCGCGGCCCGGTGGCGGGAGTGCGGCGATACCTGTGCGCAGGGCCTCCCGTACCGACCGGTCGGCGGTGACGGAACGATGGGCTCCTTCAGAGGAGCCGGTCAGGCAGTGATGGAGCAGCGCGGTCGCCCGGACGGTGGCGGACCGCGCTGCTGCGTCACCGTGTGTGAGGGCGGCGGTCTCGCCGGCCAGCGCGGCTCCCTCCTCCCCGATCGCCGAGATCGGGAGGGCCCGTGTCAGAGCGTGACAGCCTCGGCTTCGCGTGGCCGTCCGTTCGTGGCGTTCGTCGATCCGGGACAAGGCGGCCACGGTCGCCGGTGCGCTGCCCCGCCGCTCGGCCAGTACGGGCACACCCGCGAGCCAGCCGTCCGGCCACTCCGCTCCGGTCCCGGAGGCCCAGCGGGACCGCATCCTCTCCGCTTCGACGCCTTGCAGCGCCGCCCACCGACAGTAGGCGTGCAGGACCACCGACGGCGGGTGGCAGATCCCTTTGTGCTCCATGCGCACCATCGCACGGATGATGCCCTCGACGGTGAAGCAGGCGAGTTGTGTGCTGACACCGGCCCGCAACGGGCCGTTGGACGGTGGCTCGCCCCGAGCCGTTCCCACCGTGTCCCCGAGCGCAAGGCCGAACATCATCCCCCGCAGCCGGGACTCAAGCCCCCGGAGCTTCCTTCGTTGCTCCATCTCGTCGGCCAAGGCAGCCTGCTTTCTTCTCGAAACGGTCTCCGCCGGAAGCGGGCCCGGTGCACGGGGCCATGCGCACGGCGCACCTCCCCACGCTACGGACGGCCGTCCGGCGGACAACGCCCTTTCACGCAGACCGCGCTGATGAGTCATGTGCTCCCCGGTGTCCTGCTCCCGTGACCACTGTTCACTCTTGACGGTCCACATCGACGACCGTACACACATCTACGGATGATAGCTTGTTGACATTATCAACGCGCATACTTCATGCTCCAGTTTGCAACGGCATGGCCAGCCCAGCCGCACCCATACGCCTCAGTCGCCGTACGCCCACCCCGCTCACCGTCCCCGGGAGAGACCGTGAATCCTCAGAACCACCCGCAGGGTCCGTCCGACATACGACCGTTGCGCAAGCGCAAGAGACTGTGGGCCGTCGGCGCCGCCCTGTTCGCCCTGGGAGCTATCGGCGGCACCCAGTCCGCGCAGGACGAGGTGGACGCCGCCCGGGCCCTGGCCGCCAAGCCCGTGCCGACCGTCACGACGACGGCGACGGCGACCGTCACCGCCGAGCCGGAACCCGCCCCCACGGTCACCAAGACCAAGAAGGTCACCACACCCGGCCCGACCGTCACCGTCACCAAGACCGCCCGGGCCGCCGCCGGATCCGGCACCAGCGGCAGCACCGGCAGCGACAGCGGGACCTGCTCCATCACCTCCAACTCTGGCAACTGCTACCAGGCGGGGCAGTACTGCCGGAACAGTGACCACGGGGCCACGACGACGACCGCGGGCGGCACCCGGATCACGTGCAGGTACAGCTCGAACGCATGGCGCTGGTCCTACTCCTGACGGGCGGCACAGCAAGGCCGCGAGCCCCTTATCGATGCCCCGCGCTCCTGATCGTCGCCCTGCCGGTCCGAGCCCGCACGCGCCGGCGGCACCGGGAGCGCTTCCGGCTTCACCGTCTGCACCGACCGCGTCTGTCCGAGTCCCACTTCGTCCCGGCCCACGCCAACTCGCACTTCGTGTCCGGCATGATGGCCCCATGCACGGTGGGGTGGATGTGTGGGCGGCGGCTGCCGCCTTCGACCGGGGCACGGTGGCCGGGGACGAGGCACGGGCCGACGCGGAGCGCGAGCAGGTTCTCGCCCAGTTCCCTCTGGAGGACTGGCCGACGCTTCCTCTGGAGCGCTATGCCCTCGGGGTGGACGCGCCCGACGCGCGCGCACCAGGGATGGGGTACTGCCGGCTGATGGAGTTCGGGGCCTCACACCTCGGCAGCATCAGGGGAGGCAGCGCCGCCAAGCACATCATGTACCGCCACAACTCCGGCGAGTGGCGGATGGCGGCTCCCCTGCGGGGAAGGGAACCTCAGGACGCGTGGGCACGCCTGCGCACGCAGTTCCTCCAGGCCTTCGAGACGGTGGACCGCCAGGACTTCGACTCGTTGGACGAACTCGACCTGCTGCGTTTCGGCCCGGCCCTCGTGACGAAGTCCCTGGCCGTCTACTTCCCCGATCACTTCCTGCCCGTCTACTCGGCCGAGCACCTGCGGCACTTCCTCGTCCTGCTGGGCGGTACGGCCGAGGCGGACTCGCCCGCCTGGCGCAGCAACCGCCGCCTCCTGGAACTTGTCCGTTCGCGGGCCGAGTTCGGCGGCTGGAGCGGACAGCAGGTGATGCGCTTCCTGTACCGGCACTACGACCCCCGGTCCAAACGGCGCACCATCTGGAAGATCGCCCCCGGCGAACGGGGAAGCCGCTGGGACGAGTGCCGCGAGAACCGGTTCATCTGTGTGGGCTGGGACGCGCTGGGCGATCTGGGCCAGTACCAGAACGACACCGAACTCAAAGCAGCGCTCGACCGGCACTGGCCCGGGAGGAACGGTGGCAGTTTGACGCTCGCCCGGCGGCTGCTGGCCTTCCGGGATCTGGAGGCGGGCGACCGGATCGTCGCGAACCGGGGAACGGACGAGGTCCTCGCCACGGGCACGGTCACCGACAGCTACCGTTTCGTCCCCGACCGCACCGAGTTCCAACACGTTGTACCGGTGGAGTGGGACGCCTCCCACGCGCGGAGGCTGGACAGGCCGCAGCACGGCTGGCGGTCCACCTTCGCCAAGGTGGACCCGGCTCTGTTCACCAAGTTCACCGCGCCCCGAGCCGACGCGCTCGCCGGCCGGGGCGAAACACTGCGGGGTGACACGGCGGCCGCGTTGCCCGACGACGTGCAGGCCGTCCTGGACGCCCTGGAGCGCAAGGGGCAAGTGATCCTGCACGGGCCACCCGGAACGGGCAAGACACGACTCGCGCTCGGCGCGGCCCTCGCCCTGACCGACCGCGCCGACCCCCTCGGCGCCGAGCCGCGCGAACGCGCCCGGGCTCAGGTCGAGTTGCTGCGCGATGACCGTGTTCGCCTCGTCACCTTCCATCCGTCGTACGGCTACGAGGACTTCGTCGAGGGCTTCAAACCGGACCTGGACGCCGCCGGCCCCGGGCTCACCCTCGCCCTCAAGGACGGCCTGTTCCACGATCTGTGCCGCCGGGCCTCCGACCGCCCCGACCAGCCGTTCCTCCTGGTCATCGACGAGATCAACCGTGGTGACCTGCCCCGCGTCCTCGGCGAGCTGATCACCCTCCTCGAACTCGACAAGCGAGATCTGCCGGTCACCCTGCCCGTCAGCGGGCGCAGCTTTCACGTGCCGCCCAACATCAGGATCATCGGCACGATGAACACCGCCGACCGCAGCGTCAGCCACCTCGACGCGGCGGTCCGTCGCCGCTTCGCCTTCCTGCCGGTCGACCCCGATCCGGATGCCGTGTCGGGAACGATCGGTCCTCTCGACCTTGCGGCCTTCTTCGAGTCCCTCAACACCCGGATCGCCCGACACCTCGACGTCGACCACCAGATCGGGCACGCCTACCTGCTGCGCGACGGTGAGCCGATCGCCACGGAGGACGACCTGGCGGCCGCCTTCCATCACGAGGTCGTCCCCTTGTTGGAGGACTACTGTCTGGGACGGACCGACCTGCTGGCCCGCATCCTGGGCAGCCTGGTCGATGCCGACACCGGGCGTCTCCTGCAGATGTCCCCACAGGACCTCGCCGACGCGCTGACAGCAGAGTTCACCGGCGGCGACTCCGGCACCGATGTCTGACCGCCCGGTCGTCCGGCTCGCCGAGTACCAGAGCGTTCCGTTGAGCAGGGACCGGCTCACTCCACGGGACGTGGACCGGTTGCACGCCCTGCAGGTCCACGGCTGCGTGACCCTGGGCGCGGACCACTCCGGTTGGCGGCTCAAGGCCGAGGCGACCGTCGGGGTCCTGGTGCTCGACCGCCTACGACTGGTCATCGAGCCGAAGTTCGCCATTCCGGGTGAGCGGCTGATGAGCTGGCTCGGCTACGCCCTGGACGCGCCCCGCCCGTTGCGGTCGCCCACCCGGTACTGGGCCACCCAGCCGGACGGTTACGCCGAGCTCGTCGCGACGGCACTGCTGGAGCAGTGCGAACACCTCGTGCACGACGGTCTGCGGCGCGACTACGTCCGTCGCGAGACCGTCGAACCGCTACTCCGCGGACGTCTCGACGTGGCAGCACAAGCCACGCGCCGTTACGGACAGTTGGACCGGCTGCACATCCGCGCGTTCGACCGGGAGACCGACGTCTGGGACAACCGCGTCCTGGGAACCGCACTGCGAGTCGCGCTACGGCTGACGGCCCATCCCGGGCTCGCCCGCGGCCTGCACGGTGCCGCCGAGGTCTTTCCCACGGCCGTCTCCCCCGCTGCGGCGCTCCACGCCCTGGACCGTATCCGCTACACCAGGCTCAACGCGCGCTACCGCGCCGCCCACACCTGGGCCCGCCTCATCCTGCGCGGCGGTGGCGTGAGCGATCTCCTCACCGACCGCGGCATCGCGGCCGACGGACTGCTCCTGCGCATGCCCGCTCTCTGGGAAGCCGTCGTCCGGCGCCTCGTGACCGAGGTCGCCGCCCGGCACGGCGGCCGGGTGCTCCCCGGAAACGACGGTGCCGGAATCACCGTCCGCGGGGACCTGGGCAACCCCTCCGCCTTCCGGCCCGACGTACTGTTCGAACTCCCCGGCCGGAACGGCTCCGCCCGCTCACTGCTGCCCGTGGACGCCAAGTACAAGCGCTACGACCGCCACGGCGTCAGCGCCGCGGACGTCCACCAACTGCTCACCTACGGAGCCGGCTACAGCTCCTGCACCACGGCGAGCGCCGTCATCGTGCATCCGCAGTCCGGTGGCCGCGCCCATCGCCTGCTGAAGGTCGACAGCCCTCAGGGCATGCTCGCCACGCTCCACGTCATCGGTGTCGACACCGACACGCACCCCGGGCAGGCGGTCGCGTGGATCGGGGACACACTCCTCTGAGCCGACCGCCGGCCGGCAGGCACATCGCAGGGTTCTCCACCACCCCCTCTCTTCAACGCACGCAATGGGCCAGCCCTCGAACACACTCCCGTGTGTACACATTTTCGAATATATCTCTTCTCCTTAACTTGTTGACGATGCTCACAAATACGCTCCATCATCTTTGAGCAAACAAGGCGTTCATCGTTCTCAGGCGCACCTCGTCCCGCACCCCATGAAAGGGGCAGTCGTGACCGACCAACCGCAGACCTCAGCCGACTCGCCGACCTCTGTGCGTGAGCTCCTCCTCGATCGACTCGACGGTTCGGACCTCACTCCGGAGGCGCGGTCCTTGCTGCGCGAGCTGCTGCCGGACGAGCAGGTCCGGAGCCGCGAAGGGCGAGCGGGTCCGGTGCAGTTGCGGTCCATCACCGCGGCAGGCTGGCGGGGCATCGGTCCGCGGACCACCCTCGAACTACCGCCCGGCCCCGGCCTGGTCGTCGTCGCGGGACCCAACGGCTCGGGCAAGTCGAGCTTCGCCGAGGCCGCCGAGACCGCGATCACCGGATGCAATTCCCGCTGGGAGGGACGGCGGGCCGGCGACTGGCAGAAGGGCTGGCGCAACCTGCACAGCCCCGATGTCAGGCCCGAGGTCGGAGTCGAACTGGCCGTCGGCGAGCACGGCGAGGCCGTCACCGTACGGCGGAGCTGGTTCGGAACCAAGGTCGGCGAGGCCCGAACCAAGGTCGAGGGGGCGGACGGCTCGGAGCGGAGCCTGGACGAGGTCGTCGATTCCGAGGCGTTGGAGCTCGCCCGGCCCTTCCTGCCGTACAGCGAACTCGGCTCGATGATCAACGGCACGCTCGGCGGGCTGCACGACGCCTTCTTCAAGCTCCTCGGGCTCGAACTGCTCGCCGAGCTCGACGGCCGGGTCAAGGACGCGGTGGGCGAGTGCGAGCAGACGATCAAGCGGGCGGACACGCTCACCGCACAGCTCCGTGACACGCTGGCCGCACTCGACGACCCCAGGGCCCTCGAAGCCACGCACGCCCTGTCGGGCACCCGGCCCGACCTCGACCGGGTGCGGACGCTGCTGGGCGGCCGTGCCCCGGCCGCCGAGGCCGAACTGGCCCGGCTGCGGCAGCGGGCGAGCCTGGCCGGGCCGGATCTCGCGGAGGTCGGCGGAGCCGTGGCCCGGCTGCGGAAGGCCGCCGAAGGGGCCGAGGAGGCCCGGTACGGCAGCGCCGAGGAGGCCCGCCGCCTGGCCCGGCTGCTGGAGACGGCGATCGAACACCAGCGGCGCTCCGGAAGCACGGACTGCCCGGTCTGCGGCGCGGAGAACCGGCTCGACCGGGCGTGGGCGGAGCAGGCGCGGGCCGAAGCGGAGCGGCTCCAAGCCGAGGCCGCCGACGCGCAGGCCGCCCGGCAGGACGTGACGGTGGCGGTACGGGCCGTCCACGATCTCGTGCAGCCGGTCCCGGTGTGGCTGCGCGGCGAGACGTCCCCGCTCGAGGCGGTGTGGCAGGAGTGGGCGCAGTGCCGGGACGTCACGCATCCCCGCGAGCTGGCGGACCGCGTCGAGCGTGCCGCGGCCACCCTGGACGACGCCTGCCGGCAAGTACGGGAGGATGCCTCCCTGCGCCTCGCCGAACACGACGGCGCCTGGCAGCCGGCTGCCACGCGGCTCGCCGAGTGGCTGGGCGCGGCGGAGGCCGCGGAGGTGGCGCGGGAGCGGCGCAAGCACGCGCGGAAGGCCCGCGGCTGGCTGCGCCCGATCATCGACGAGCTGCGCGACGAGCGGCTGCGTCCCTTCGCGCAGCGGTCGCAGGAGGTGTGGCAGAAGCTGTGCGAGCACAGCAGCGTCACGCTCGGCTCCGTCACCCTCGCCGGCACCCCCGGTCGCGGCAAGGTCGAACTCGGCGTCTCCGTGGACGACATGGACGCCCCCGCCTACAGCGTGATGAGCCAGGGCGAGCTGCACTCGCTGGCGCTGTCCCTGTTCCTGCCGCGCGCCACGCACGCGGCCAGCCCGTTCGGGTTCCTCGTCATCGACGACCCCGTGCAGTCGATGGACCCGGAGAAGGTCGAAGGGCTGGCACGGGTTCTCGACGCCTGTGCCCGTGACCGGCAGGTGATCGTCTTCACCCACGACACCCGGCTCCAGCAGGCCATCGTCCATCTCGGCATCGAGGCGGCCGTCCTGCGGGTCACCCGTCAGCCCGACTCGGTGGTGGGCGTGGAGACGGTGACCGACCCGGTGGAGCAGGCGCTCAAGGAGGCGCGGGACATCTCCCTGGACCCGAACCTTCCGCAGGGCGTCGCCGATCACGTGCTGCCCGCCATGTGCCGGGTGGCGGTGGAGGCGGCCTGTCTGGAGACCGCGCGGCGCCGACTGCGGGACGAGCGGGGGCTCGGCCTGCGGGACGTCGAGGAACGCGTCGCCTCCCTGGACCGCACCAAGACGTACGTGTCCCTCGCGCTGCTCGGGGACGAGCGGCAGCACGCCCGTGAGGCCGTCGAACGGATCTGCGCGGGCGGCTGGGCCCTGGTCGAAGTCTTCAACTCCGGTGCGCACGCGCCCCTTCCGACGGTGGAGGACCGCAGGAGACTGGTGCGCCGGACCGAGGCGCTGGCGGCGGCCATCCGGCGCAGCGGCGACTCCGAGGGCGTCGGGGGTGTCCGGTGAGCGCGTCCCCGCAGGCCCTCGTGACCGCTGCCCGCAACCTCCTGCTTCCCGAGCCCGGCACCGTGCACGCCCTGGCGCCCGGTCTGCGCGCCCGCGCCGCCGCCGTGCTGCTCCGGATGGCGCTCGACGAGGCCCTGGACGCGTACTGGCGGCGGGTCACCCCGTCGATGACACGGGTCGGCAAGCACCGGCTGCTGTGCCTGGGCTGGTACGCGGGCCACGAGACGGCCCGCCGCTGCCACACCACCTGGTCCGCGCTCAGTGCGGCCTGCCACTACCGCACCTGCGAACTGCCTCCGGCCCCGGCACAGATCCACACCCGTCTGCTGGAGGTCGCCGACCTGCTGACGGCACTCGACGCCACGGAGGACTGAGCAGTCGCCCCCTGCGCCCCCGCACATCTCCGGACATGAGGATCCCGCCTTGGACACCCGCCGATACCGCATGGTCGTCACCAGCGGACTGGACTACGTCACGACCGGCGCGCAGGTCGACGACCGGCTGCGCCGATGGCTCAGGGAACCCCCGAAGAGCTACGACGTCGACGCTTTCACCGAGGGCCGCAACGAGATAGCCCGCGGCGTCACCCTCGACCACGACTCCACCGCCGGCGCCTCGGGAGCGTACGGCCGCTGGCGGCTGCGCGAGACGCTGCCCGGCGGAACCTGGCAGACCACACTGCTGATCCGCCAGGCCGGAGACGGCCCCACCAGGGTCCAGTTGGACGTGGAACACCTGCCGGACGACCCCGAGGCCGTGCCCGTACCGGCCAAGACGCCCCGGCTCGCGCGCGGTCTCCTCGAGGTCCTCGACGCACGCGACGGCCTCGCCGACGTCACGGCCGAGCCCCAGGTGGTCGAGGCGGAAGACGTCGACGCCGTCATAGACGAGCTGTGCGACGAGACACGGCGCCTGCCGGTCGTCGTGGCCAGCACACCGTACGGAGCCGACTTCGACACCTGGCTGGAGGACAGCGTGGATCCGCTGGTCCGGCCCCTGGCCGGTCTGGCGATCCTCTACGTGCTCACCCCCGAGGCGGAGGCCCGCTTCAACCGCGCGCTGGAGTACCACCGGGTCTACGGCGGCGGTGTGCGCACCTACCTCCCGGGAGTCGACCCGGCCTGGCCCGCCGACGGGCAACGGCACCGGGTGATGTCCCGCAGGCTGATCACCGACCGCCCGTCGCAGGCCCGCAGGATCATCGCCCAGCTGCCTCAGCGGCTGGCCGCCCGTGCGCCCCTGCCCGCCGAGCTCGATTCCGTGCCGGTCATGCGGACCCGCGCACCGGGTGACTCCGCTGCGCCCGAGCTGGAACGGCTGCGCGTCGAGAACGAGGTCCTCCACGAGATCCTGGAGGAGGCGGGGCGGGAACAACGGGTACGGGCCGACGAGATCCGCGACCTCAAGTACGAGCTGCGCAAGGCCGAGGACAACGAGACCCTGCTGATCGCCGAGTACGACGAGCAGTACCGGGAACTGCACTCCGTCCGAGCGCAGTTGCAGGTGCTACGCAAGCAGATGGTGGAACTGGGCGCCGCCGCGGCCGCGTACACCCCGCTCACCGTGCCGGAGGACGGCCCGGAGTCCTTCGAGGAACTCCTGGACCGCCTCGGTTCCCTGCCCCGCCTGCATTTCACCGGCTCCCGGAAGGTGACGATCGACCTCGACGCGCAGGCGTACGGCTCGTCCTGGGTGCGCATGACCTGGGACGCGCTGCTGGCGCTCGGAGACTTCGCCCGGGCGGCAACCGCCGGGCAGGTCGGCCGGGACTTCAAGCAATGGTGTGCCGACGCCCCGGGCGGGGTCCGCACGATCTCACCCCGGAAGATCGTGCGGGACGAGTCCAAGTCGGTGAAGGGCAACTCGAGCTGGCGCCGGCAGCGTACGTTCCCCGTACCGGAGCACGTCGATCCGGCACGGAAGGTGTTCATGGGCGCGCACGTACGCGTCGGCGGCGGCAACACGATCGCGCCGCGGCTGCACTACTTCGACGGAGCCTGTGCCGAGTACGGCATCTACATCGGGTACATCGGGCCCCATCTGTCCAACACGTTGACGTGACAGACCGCTGACCACCGGGAGGCGTTCAGCGGGTCAGCTGTGGGCCGGCCCTCTCGTCATGGGAGACCGGCCCACTGGTGCCGGCGTCACAGCGGGATTGTCAGTGTCTGCCAGTACGCTGCGGACGGATTGACCAGCAGGTGCGGGAGGGTCCCATGGCCGACGAATATCCGGAGTTCCGGCTCCGGCTGCCCAGCGGTGACGGCATCGACCGGGCACGCGGAGTGCTCCTGGACGAGACGGGCACCAACGGCAGCCGGAAGTTCCTCGTACGGGCCGGTTCCCCGGCGCGGGACCATGTGATGCCCTCACTGGGCAAGCACTTCAAGGCGCCGACCAAGCGCCGCGAGGAACTCCGGGCACAGGGCGCACTGGTGCCGTCGACGCACTGGCCGGGCTGGCTGGAGCTGACCGAGGACGTGGTGTTCGGCTCCCCCTCCTTCGCCGCCGTCGTGCTGGTCGGGGCGCCGCGCAACGGGTGGGAGGAGTGGCGGACCGAGGACGACAGGCCCCTGTCCGACTTCATGTCCGGGGTGTGGGCGGGTCCCCATCGGACCTGGCTCGTGCGCGGCTCCAACGTCACCGGTCTGGACCTGGTCCAGCGCCTGTGGCTGCCCGAGGGACGCGTCACCCTCGCCGCCTCCCGGCTGCGGCAGGGTGTTCAGCAGGGTGTCAGCAAGGACGCGCTGCGCACGCTGGTCCAGGAGGACTACGAGTCGACCGCCACGTACAGCCAGCGGCAGCAGCTCGTCGAGGACCTGCACGCCTTCCTGTCGCGCATGAAGCCCGGCGACACCGTGTGCACGATCTCCGGCGGCCGGCTGTACGTCGGCGAGATCACCGGCGAGGCCGAGCAGACGGAGTCCGAGGACCGCCGGTCCAACCTGCGTCGGCCCGTGGAGTGGCAGCCGGCCGGTTTCCCCTACGACGACCTGCCCGAGGAGCTCCAGCAGAAGCTGTCCGTCCAGCACGACGTCGTCGACCTCTCCGCCGTCCAGGCCCACGTCGAGGGACTCGGTCTCACCGACCAGGAACTGGCCGAGGAGGCAGGGGGGACGGAGCGGGACCCGAGCGTGGAGATCCCCGCGCTCACCGCCCGGCGGGAGCTGGAGCTGCCCGAGCCCACGGACGAGCTGGCCGCCGAGTTGCTCGTGCACGGGACCGAATGGCTGCGGGAGGTGCGCGACCTGCTCTGGGACGAGCGGCAGCTCGTGCTCTACGGTCCGCCCGGCACCGGCAAGACCTACCTCGCCCTCAAGCTCGCCGAGTTCCTGGGCGGCGGCCCCGAGCAGGTGAAGCTCGTGCAGTTCCACCCCTCGTACTCCTACGAGGACTTCTTCGAGGGGTTCCGGCCGCAGGAGGACCCGGAGACCCGCGAGGTGGCGTTCCGGCTCACCGCCGGGCCGCTGCGCGAGCTCGCCGATCTGGCGTCCCGCGAGGGCAACCGGCACATCCCGCACTTCCTGATCATCGACGAGATCAACCGGGCCAACCTCGCGAAGGTCTTCGGCGAGCTGTACTTCCTGCTGGAGTACCGCAACAAGTCGGTGCGGCTGACGTACTCCGGCGACGACTTCGCGCTGCCGCCGAACCTGTTCGTGATCGGGACGATGAACACCGCCGACCGGTCCATCGCCCTCGTCGACGCGGCGATGCGCCGGCGCTTCGCCTTCGTCGAGCTGTCGCCGCGGACCGAGCCGACGAGCGGCCTGCTGCGCCGGTGGCTGGAGCGGGAGGGCAGGGACGCCGAGCCCGCGGCCTTGCTCGACGCGCTCAACGCGCGGATCGACGACCCGGACTTCCGCATCGGGCCCTCGTACCTGATGAAGAAGGGCGTGTACCGGGAGGGCGGTCTGGAGCGGACCTGGCGGACGAAGATCCTGCCGTTGCTGGAGGAGCACCACTACGGCGAGGGCGTGGACGTCGGAAAGCGGTACGGGCTGGCGGCGCTGCGGGAGTCACTGGGGTGACGCCGGTCGTCGAGCTCGTCGAGCACGCTCCGGCGGTGGGCGTGGCCCTGCCGGACGGTGTGGGGCGGGCGCTCGCGGCCCTGCGCATCGTGGACGCCGCGCCGGATCCGTACTCCTCCGGGCGCTGGTCGCTGCGGGCGGGGAGCAAGGTCGGGGCCGTCACGGTCGCCGTGCCGGGGCACGGCGATCCGCTCACGGTCCGTATCACCCCCAAGGTGCCGATCGGCCGTCTCTTCTTCCTGCTCGGCTACAGCCTCGACCCCGCCGGTGCCTGGCGGGGCGGTGAGGTCGACGTGGCCGAGCACCGGGAGGTGCTGCCGGCGCTCGCCCACGCCGTGGAGCGGCAGGTGGACCGGGCCCTGCGGCAAGGGCTGTTGCAGGGCTACCGGGTGGCGGAGGAGACCTCGCCGGTCGTGCGGGGCCGGATCCGGGAGGCCGAGCAGATACGGCGCCGGTTCGGGGCGACGCTGCCGGTGGAGGTGGTGTACGACGACTTCACGACGGACATCGCGGAGAACCGGATCCTGCGGGCGGCCGTCGAGCGGCTGCTGCGGCTGCCCGGCGTGCCGCGCGAGGTGCGCCGGAGGCTGCTGCACCAGCGGGCGCGACTGGCGGACGTCACGGCGCTCGTGCGCGGCCGGCCCCTGCCCGAGTGGCGGCCGAGCCGGCTCAACGCCCGGTACCACCACGCCCTGCGGCTGGCACGGGCCGTGCTGGAGGACGCTTCCCCGGAGCACGGGCCCGGCGGGCTGCGCGTCGAGGGGTTCCTGTTCGACATGAACAAGCTCTTCGAGGACTTCGTGACCGTCGCCCTGCGGGAGGCGCTGCGCGGTTCCGGATACGTCGCGCGGTTCCAGGACCCGCTCCACCTGGACGAGGCGCGGACCATCCGGATGAAGCCGGACCTCGTCCTCTACGGGCCGGACCGCGCGCCGTGCGCGGTGGCCGACGCCAAGTACAAGGTGGAGAGACCGGGCGGCTACCCGGACGCTGACCTGTACCAGATGCTCGCCTACTGCACCGCCCTCGGGCTGGACGAGGGGCACCTGGTGTACGCGAAGGGCAACGCCGGTCACGCCGCCCACCGGGTGCGGCACGCGGGCACCGTCCTCCACCAGCACGCCCTGGACCTCGACCAGGACCCGGCGGGGCTGCTCGCCGACGTCGCGGAGGTGGCCGCCCGGCTGGTGGACACGCCGCGCGTATGATCGGCCCGCAGTGACCGTCCGGGGTGGGGAGAGCACGTCGTGCCGCAGCTGGCGTTCGCCAACAGTTTCTGGGAGAGCTACGACCTCCTGGAGAAACCCGTGCGGGCCGGCGTGCGCAAGGCGATGCAGAAGTTCCAGCAGCTCACCGTTCCCGAGCTGCAGGCGGACAAGGGTCTGCATCTGGAGTCCGTCGAGAAGGCCCGCGACCCGCGGATGCGGACGATCCGCATCAACGACTTCTGGCGCGGTGTCGTGCTGGCTCCCGACGACGGCAGCGACGTGTTCCTGCTCGTCAACGTCGTACGGCACGACGACGCCTACACCTGGGCCGCCAAGCGGCTGTACACGACGAACTCCGCGACGCGGGCACTCGAGGTGCGCAACGTGGTCGCGATCGAGCAGCTGACGCCGCAGCTGGAGAAGGCCGCCGCGGCTGCGCCCTCATTGCTGTTCGCACGCTACTCGGACACCGTGCTGCGTGAGCTCGGCATCGACGACCAGGTGCTCCGCGCGGTGCGCACCGTCATCGACAAGCCCCAGCTGGAGGCGTTCGGCACCCTGCTGCCGGAGGACCAGTTCGAGGTGCTGCAGTACCTCGCCGAGGGGTTCGGCCCCGAGGAGGTCTACCGCGACGTGGTCGCCGTACGGCGGCCGGTCGCCGCCGGACCCGGCCCGGACGAGAGCCTGGCGGTCGCGATCGCCAACACCGCCAGCCGCATCACACTGGTCACCGGCCCGGAGGAACTGGCCGACATCCTGGAGAAGCCCTTCGCGGCCTGGCGGGTGTTCCTGCACCCCTCGCAGCGACGGGTCGCCTACCGGGTGTCCTACGGCGGCCCGGTGCAGGTCACCGGCGGTCCCGGGACCGGAAAGACGGTCGCCGCGCTGCACCGCGTCAAGCACCTGCTCGGACGTTCGTCAAACACCCGGATCCTGCTCACCACGTACACCAACGCACTGGCCGCCTCGCTGCGCGAGAGCCTGTCCCTGCTCCTGGACGGCGACGAGGAGCTCCTGACCCGGGTGGACGTGACGACGGTCAACGCCTACGCGCACGGTGTCGTGACCCGCCTCGACGGCAGGGCCCCCTCCCCCGTCGGGGACCGCGAGGAACGGCAACTGTGGCAGCGGGTGGTCAAGAAGCTCGGTCTGCCGTGGACCGAGCAGTTCCTCGCCCAGGAGTACCGGCACGTCGTCCTCGCCCAGGATCTGCGCACGCTGAACGACTACCGTGCCGCCTCCCGGCGCGGCCGGGGCAGCTCCCTGTCGCCGAGCAGGCGGGAGCGACTGTGGCCCGCCGTCGAGCTGTTCGAGTCGATGCTGCGCGACCAGAAGGGGACCACGTACCTGAAGGTGTGCACGCGGGCGGCCGATCTGCTGACCGCCTCGGCGCCCACGCACGACCACGTCGTGGTGGACGAGGCGCAGGACCTGCACCCCGCGCAGTGGCGCGTGCTGCGGGGCGCGGTGGCCCCCGGCAACGACGACCTGTTCCTCACGGGAGACCCGCACCAGCGGATCTACGACTCGAAGGTCTCGCTCGGCTCACTGGGCATACCGGTGACCGGGCGCACTCACCGGCTGCGGCTCAACTACCGCAGCACCGAGGAGATCCTCACGTGGTCCACCGGCCTCCTGAGCCCAGTGGTCGTGGAGGACCTGGGCGGTGACGGCAACGACACGCTGGCCGGCTACCGCTCGCTACTGCACGGCCGCAGGCCGCACGTGAACGGGTACGGGTCGGAGCAGGAGGAGGTGGCGGCGCTCGTGGCACGCGTGCGGGACTGGGTGGAGCAGGGCATCCGTCCCTCCGAGATCGGCGTGTGCGCCCGATTCAACATTCTGCTCGACAAGGTCCACGACAAGCTCGGTGCGGCCGGGATACCGGTGGTCCGGGTCCGGGACAATCCGGGCCCCGGCGTGGACGGGGTACGGCTCGCCACCATGCACGCCATGAAGGGGCTGGAGTTCCGGTGTGTCGCGGTGCTCGGTGTGACCGCCGGTGCGCTGCCGTTCGGCCGGGAGGTGACGCCGGCCTCCGTGGACGTCCTGCAGCACGAGTCGGATCTGCTGCGGGAGCGGTGCCTGCTGTTCGTGGCGTGCACGAGGGCTCGGGAGGCGCTCGCGGTGTCATGGAGCGGGGCCGCGAGCCCGTTCCTGCTCCGCTGAGGCTCGGTACCGTCTTCGGTGCGATCGATCCGCTCGGCCGTGCGTGTTCCGTCCCGGACGAATGCCGTCTCCTCCAGCACGTCGCCGCACGTTCCCATGCGGTGCCCGCTGACGCGCCGGCCATCCGGGGCACGGGTGTGGCACCACTCGGGCCCGTCCGAGGTCACTGCCCTTACCAGGCGTTCCTCCGGGCTCCACCCCGTACGGACGCACACGTCGCCCCGGTACGGGAAGACCGCCGCCTCCCGTGAGGCGGCGGTCGCGCTCGTGCCGTCCGTGCTCCGGGCACCGTCCGTTTCGGAGCGGCCCCTGGCGCCGGCGCGTCACCGTGTCGCCGGCGCCGCCGCCCCGCACTCGGGCACCCCGTCGAGCCAGGCCGCCCCCTTGATGTAGATGTTGGTCATCCACGCCCTGTAGTCCGGCAGGTAGGACCACACGTCGTTGGTGTAGCCGTCGGAGGTGACCTCTTCGGCGTGCTTCTGGCACTGGACGCGGATGGTGGTGGAGTACGGGAAGGCGTAGACGCGGGCGGCGCCGAGGGAGGGTTCGGCCTTGGTCCACACGCCGGTGCCCCAGGTCTGGTGGACGTGACCGGTGACCGGGCCGGTGTCGACGCGGACGGCGCCGAAGTAGTCGCCGCCGAGGCGGACGTCGCTGACCATGATCCTGGTGCCGGATTCCCTGGCCTCGACCATCTTGCCCGCGCCCAGGTAGACGGCGATGTGGTGCAGGTCCCGCGAGGTGCCCCAGGCGAGCAGGTCGCCCGGGACCAGCGGGGCCAGGCCCTGGGCTGCGGTGAAGCGGGCGGCGGCGCGGTGCGTGTAGTACTGCTGGCCGGCGACGCCGTCGAGGATGTCGGAGCCCGCCGCCTCGGCGTACGCGTGGCGGACCAGGCCCGAGCAGTCGAAGCCGAGGCGTTCGGGGTCGTGCTCGCTGTCCGGGTCGGTCGGGTCGACCTGGCCGTACGTGGGGCCCGGCTGGGGGCCGTGCCCGCCGCCCCACGTGTACCAGGTGCCGGCCGCGACCTCGGCGCAGGCGGCGGCGATCGCGCGTTCGGCCGCCGCGGAGGCCCCGGGTGCGAGGGCGCCGCACGTGTCGGCGGACACGCGCTGTACGGGTGTCGCGGTGTTCGCGGCGGCGGCGGACACCGGCGCCCAGAAGAGGAAGGCGAGCAACGCGGTCAGTGTGCGGATGAGAACGGTCCGGCGGAGCATGCCAGGACCCCCGTTTCCTGTGGCCGGTGGGAGGAGTGGTCGCTCAGGAGCCTGCTGGCCGTGCCTCGCGCCTGTCGAGGAGCCGGGTGTCGCCTCCTTCCGGCGGGCAACGGGAAACATCCGGGAAACCCCCTGCGAGCAGGTGAGTCACCGTCACCCCCGCCCGTCGCAGGACGACTTGTCGTCGGTGAGGCGGACACCGGGCAGGAGCTTCGCGCGTGCGTCCGCGTCGATGCTCGCGCCCAGTCGGCAGATCCGCGCCAGCCGGGCCCCGGGGTCGAGGTCCCACAGCCGTACGGTGCCGTCCGTGCCGGCGCTGGCCACCGTGCCCCCGTCGGGAGCGAAGGTCACGCTCCACACCGCGTCGGTGTGGCCCGTCAGCGTCGCCCACGGGCGCCGTCCGGGGACCTCCCACAGGCGCACCGTACGGTCGTTGCCGCTGCTGGCGAGCGTGCGGCCGTCGGGCGCGAAGGCGATGCCCCGGACGGAGCCGATGTGACCGGTCAGGACGGCCTGTGAGCGGCGTTCGCGGACGTTCCACAGCCGTACGGTGCCGTCGTTGCCGCTGCTGGCCAGCGACCGCCCGTCGGGGGTGAAGGTCACGCTGCGCACCGCGCCGGTGTGGCCCTTCAGCGTGCCGAGCGGGCGGTGGGAGGAGACGTCCCAGAGCCGTACGGTCAGGTCGTCGGCGGCGCTGGCCAGGACCCGGCCGTCGGGGCTGAAGGCGACGCCGTTGACGAAGTCCCGGTGGCCGGTCAGGGTCGCCAGCGGCGCGCGCTCCGTCACGTCCCACAGGCGCACCGTACGGTCGGCGCCGGCCGAGGCGAGGCTCCGGCCGTCGGGGGCGAAGGCGAGGGAGAAGACCTGCCCGGTGTGGCCGGTCAGGGCCGCCAGCGGTTCCCGTGCGGCCACGTCCCACAGCCGGACCGTGCCGTCGGAGCCCGCCGACGCCAGGGTCCGCCCGTCGGGCGCGAAGGACACCGAGAAGACGGCCTCGGTGTGTCCCCGCAGCGTCGCCAGGAGCCGACGCCGGCCCACCTCCCACAGGCGTACCGTGTGGTCGGCGTCGGCGGTGGCCAGCAGCCGTCCGTCGGGGCTGTACCGGGCCTGCCAGACCTGGGTGAACGGACGGGCCGTCAGTACCGGGCCGCCGAGGTTCCACAGGACCACGGACCGGTCGAAACCGGCCGTGGCGAGCAGGGTGCCGTCGGAGGTCACGTCCGCCCCCATCACGTAGTCGGTGTGGCCGGCGAGCACGGCGGTCTGCCTGCCGCCGCGCACGTCCCACAGCCTGGTCGTCCCGTCGCCGACCGCGCCGACGACCGTGGCGCCGTCGTGCGTGTACGCGACGGCGTTGATGTCGTCGTTGCTCCCGGACAGCGTCGCGTCGAGCCGGCCGCCGCGCACGTCCCACAGCCGTACGGTCCGGTCGACGCCTCCGGATGCCACCTCCCGGCCGTCCGGGGAGAACGCCACGCCCAGCACTTCGTCGGCGTGCCCCTTGAGCACGGCGAGGAGCCGGGCCCGGTCGGTGTCCCACAGCCGCACGAGCCGGTCGGCTCCGGCGGAGACCAGGGTCCGGCCGTCGCGGGCATGGTCCAGGGCGTTGACCGCTCCCTCGTGCCCGCGGAGGGAGGCGGTGAGGCGGGGCGTGCGCGCGGTGTCCCACAACTGGACCGGCCCCCGCGCGGTCGCGACGGCGAGCCGGTGCCCGCGGGGGTCGAAGGACAGCGCGCGGGCGCCCTTCGTGCTGTCGGGGAGCACGGCCTTCCTGCGGCGCTCGGCGATGTCCCAGAGGCTCACGGGCCCGCGCGCCGACGTCGCCGCGAGGGTGCGGCCGTCGGGGCTGAAGGCGATCGAGCGGACGGGCCCGGACACGGTGAACGTGGCGGTCGTACGGCGGTCCGACACCCGTCGCAGGGTCACGGTCCCGTCGGAACTGGCCGTCGCCAGAAACCGGTCGTCCGGCGCGAAGACCACCGCGTTGACCGGCCCCCGGTGACCGCCCAGCCGGTCGGAGAAGGGCTGGGACTGCGTGCTCAGCAGCGCGCCGCGCGCCTCGGCGGTGGTGTGGGCCCGGTAGGCCTCCCCGGCCAGCAGCATCGACGCCTCCGGCCGGCCTCCGGCGAGCGACGCGGACCGTACGGCGAGGGCCTGGGAGCGCGCGACGCGTTCCTGGTCGAGGGCGCTCTCGCGCTGCTGGTAGGCGAGGCCTCCGGCGGTCAGGGCGAGCCCCAGCAGGACGGCGAGCGTGGCGAGCATCGACTGCCGGATCCTGACCTGGCGCCTGGCCTGCCTCTCGTGTCTCTCCTGCTCGGCCAGGCTCGCCCGGAGGAACGCCTCCTCGCCGGGGCCGAGCCGGCGCCGGCCGTCCAGTTCGTCGGCCCAGGAGCGCACGGTGCTCAGCCGGGTGCCGCGGTACAGCGCGGACGGGTCCCGGCCTTCGCGTTCCCACTCGGCGGCGGCGTGCGCGAGTTGCTGGTGGAGGAGCAGCCCGGCGCGGTCGGCGTGGATCCAGTCCCGCAGCCGTGGCCAGGCGTGCAGCAGGGCCTCGTGGGTGATCTCGACCGTGTCGCTGTCCATGGTGACGAGCCGGGCCCGTACGAAGGCGTCGAGTGCGGCGGCCGCTCCGTCCGCGTCGGCGAACTGCTCCCTCAGGGCGGCCCCGCTCGTCCGGCGGCGGGTCGCCCCGCCGCCGTCCGCGACGTACACCAGACGGGACAGGACGCGGCGGATCGTCCTCTGTTCGGCCGGGTACAGCCGGGCGAAGACGTTCTCGGCGGTCCGCGCGATCGCGCCCCGGATCCCGCCGGCCCGCTCGTATCCGGCGACGGTCAGCACGGACCCCTCGCGCCGCTGCCAGGTGGCCAGCAGGGCGTGGGAGACGAGGGGGAGCACGCCGGAGGGTGTCACGTAGGCTCCGGGGCCGGCGTCCGTCCCGCTGCCCCGCCGCGTGTCTCCCGGCTGCGTGCCGCCCTGCTCGTCGCGCAGCCCCGCGTCGCGCAGGAGCAGGGGCACCAGGCCCGGCTGGAGGGTCAGTCCGGCGAGCCGCGCCGGGCGGGTGATGGACTCCCGTAACTCCCCCACGGACATGGGCGGCAGCACGAACAGCCCGTCGGTGAGGACCGGGGCCAGTTCGGGGAGGTCCAGGCAGTCGCCGGTGAAGTCGGCCCGGACGCCGAGCACCACGACGGCGGGGCCGTGTCCGCTCTCCTCCGGCCGGGGGCCCGCGAGAGCGCAGAGCACCCGGACGAAGGAGCGCCGCTCGTCCTCGTCCGCGCAGAGGGTGAAGAGTTCCTCGAACTGGTCGACGATCAGCACCGGCCGGCAGGGCGGGGGCCGGCGTTCCCCGGGCGGCGCCGGCGGATCGTGCGCCATCGCGCGTACGGCGTCCAGTACCGCGCCGGGGTTCCCGCGCGCCTCCTCGACGGTGACGGCGAGGTCCCCGCCCACCGCTTTCGCGGTGCGTTCCAGGAGTTCGTCCAGGGGCCGTGAGGTGGGGGTGAACACCGCCACCGGCCATCGGTCGGCGCCCGGCATGGGGAGGTCGCCGCGCCGCAGGGCGGGCACCAGTCCGGCGTTGAGCAGGGACGACTTGCCCGCCCCCGAGGGGGCGACGAGCATCAGCGGGCCGTTTCCCACCCGTTCGAAGACCCGTTCCACCAGTGCGGCCGTCGCGCGCTCCCGGCCGAAGAACCAGTCCGCGTCCTGCGGGGTGAACGCCGACAGGCCGCGGTACGGGCACGCCCCGTCGGACTGCCGCTCGGGAGCGGCGGCCTCGGCGCCGCTCCCGCTGTCGGCGGGCGGTCCCTCCTGTACGAGTACGAGCCTGAGCAACTCCCCTTCGGCGCCCAGCACTCGGTCACAGATACGGGCGACGTCGGCGGTCGCCCGTTTCGTGCCGGTCTCGATCTTGCTGAGGTAGCCCTTGCTGTAATGCGTCTGTCGTGCCAGGTCGGCCAGCGACAGGCCGCGTGCCTGTCTGAGTCGTCTCAATCGGGCGGGGAAGGAGTGCGTGGTCAGCGCGTTCCGGTCCCGCCCGTTCCCGTGGTCTGCTTCGTGCCCTTGCTGCGGATCTCCCACGGAGTCCCCCATGCGGTGCGGCCGTGAGACGGTGGAAGCCCAGGTTACTGCCGGGGTGGTAAGGGCAGCCAAACCTTTCACCCGATGTGACGAAAACGCGAACGCCCGGAACCGTGGGGCGGTTCCGGGCGTTCGTTGCCGGGCGGGTGAGCGGGCGGGCGGGTCAGGTCAGGTCAGGTTGACCGCGCAGCCGCCGTTCACCCACCGGTGCGACCTGATGTTGTCGTTCACCGTCGGGCCGGTGTTGAAGAAGTTGTCGGAGAGGTTGTCGGCGTACAGCTCGCCCGGCTGGAGGCAGGCGTGGCCCCCCTCGTAGTTCTCCAGGAAGTAGAACGCGACGATCGACAGGTTGCCGGTGAATCCCCGGTTCATGACCGACGAGGCCCTGTCGTTGGCGGAGCCCCAGTTGCTGCTGTTGCCCGGCGTGGCCACCAGCTGGGTGCCCTGGCAGTCGAAGCCGTCCCAGGCGTACACGTTGCCGTTGCGCGGCCCCCACTTGCTGTCGCAGCCGGGGCCGGCGACGGCGTTCTCGGACGCCTGCGCGGCGGTGGCGGGTGCGGCGAGGCCCAGGGCGGCGAGCCCGAGGACCGCTGCGGTGACGATGGTCTTGCGCATGCTGTTTCCCCTCGTTGTTTTCGCTGTCGGTGCGTCGGTGGTGCGTCGGAGCCGGTGTGCCGGGCCGGTCGCCCGGCGCGCACCGGCGCCGTGGGGCGGTGTCCGCCCGGGCGCGACCCGGTCAGTCGCGCTCCGGGACGATGCGCACCGCCCGGTCGTAGGCCTGCCGACCGAGGTGCCGGTAGGTGTCGATGTCCTTGCCGAACCGGTCGCGCAGGCGGTCCCGGTAGTGCGTCTCCCGTGCCGTGGCCACGGCACGCAGGGAGGTCTCGCGGGCGCAGGTCGCGTCCGCGACGGCGGTCTTCCGTTCGGCGGCGAACGCCTCGTCCGCGCGGGCCTCGCCCAGTCGGCTGGTGCGGACGCGGACGGCTTCGCGGGCCGCCCAGGGATCCTCGTAGGGCTGTCCCGCCTGCTCCATGCACCGCGCCCACGCCCTGATCGCGGAGGTCAGCCGGCGGTCCTTCATGAGTTCCTCGCCGTACAGGGCGTTGAGTCCCGAGACGGTCTTGCTCGTGCGGAACCAGAGGGCCGGGTCGCCGTAGAGCGTGCGCTCGGCCTCCTCCGTGCAGCCGCCGAGGCGTTTGCGGATCTCTCCGCCGACGGGCAGCGGCGCCCGGAGCGTCTTCGCGTCGTCACCGCCGTCCAGCGCGGCGTCGAAGGCGGCGCGCCGGGTGGCGGAAAGACTCTGCCGGTAGGTGCCGTTGGGGTTGCGCTCGTGGACCCGCAGGCTCTTCGCCTCGATACGTCCCCCGTAACCGTGCGTGCGGGCCCACGCCACGTCGTCCTGCACGAAGCGCACCGGGCGGCTCTCCTGGAGCGTCAGGACACGGTCCTCCCGGTAGGCGAAGCCCTGACGGTTCATGCACTGCCTGGTCAGGCGTTGCTGTGCGTCGGCGACGCGCAGTTCCTGTTGCCAGGTCAGTGCCGGGGGACGCGGACGCGGGTCCTGTCGCGCCCGGCCGTCGGCGCCGCCGGCGCATCCGGTCGTGACGGCCGCCACGACCGCGCACAAGGACACGAGTACCCGCCTCATGAACTCCGCCCCCTCCGCTGCCGCTCGCTGACGGATCCAGAGTCGCCCCGCCGCCGGCGGCGGTCGACGGGTTTCCCGTTGCCCGCCGGGGAGGCCTGCCGGGAAACAAGGCGTGGACAGGGGAGACGCGGGGAGGGAGGCAACACCGTGGGGAGAGTCCCCGTCCACGCGCCACCGCCGCCGGAGCCGGCCGTGGGACGCTCGCACCGCCAAGACGCGAAGACATGACGGATTACGGGCCCGCCGACCATCCACTGCGTTCAATGCATTGACACGTGCATTACATGGGCTTTACGTTCCGGCCATCTGAGAGCGCTCTCAGACTCCCCTCCTGTCATGACTCGAGGTGTCGCATGCCATCCCCCCGCACCAGACCGGCAGCCGTTCTGCTGCTGGCCTCAGCCCTCGTCGCCGTCGGCGTGGGCCCGGCCGCCGTACCGGCGGCCGCCGCCACCGTCCCCGTAGGCTCCGGCAGTTACTCCGACACCCGGCCCCCCGGTACGTCGGGCCCCACCACCAACACGGGAACACCGGTCACGCCCAAGGTGACCGCCGCCGCCGGGAACCGGCCCGTGCCCACCAACGACTGGTGGTCCTCCCTCGCCTTCCAGCGCTACGGCGACAACCCGTACTCGACCCCCATGTACGGGCACCCCCTCACCTACCAGGCCACGGCCGGCGGGCTCGACGTCGGCTACCCGACGACCCCCGCGATCGTCGGTGACGGCCGCCAGTACGAGTACGCCCACAAGCGCGACCTCACCATCGGACTGACCGGCCTCAACTCCCCGGACACCAAGGCCGACGACTGGTCCGACTGGACGGTCACCCCCTACTGGTCCGACGGCGCCCGCACCCTGCGCACCACCATCGGCCACGGCTCCCCGTTCGTCTACGCCGAGGGCTCCGGCGGCAACGCCCAGATCACCACCGCCGGCGCGCCCGCCGTCTTCGCCGACCAGGGCAACGTCCTCGGCATCACCGTCGCCGGGCACCACTACGCCCTCTTCGCGCCGACCGGGAGCGACTGGAACGTCTCCGGCTCCACCGTCACCGCGGGTCTCGGTTCCAAGGACTACTTCTCCGTCGCCGTGCTGCCGTCCACCGGCGCGCTGGCGACCTTCAAGAAGTACGCCTACAGCTTCGTCACCGGTTCCAAGGTCACCTGGAACTACACCGGGGGCACCGTCGGCGCCACCTACACGCTCACCACCGAGGCGAAGGAAGGCACCGAGCGCGGCACGCTCCAGGCCCTCTACCGCCACCAGTGGCTGCACACCACGGACCCCCTCACCTCCTACACCTACGTCTCGCCGCGCGGCACCATGAAGGTCCGCGAGTCGGCCTCCTTCACCACGAGCCAGAAGGCGTCGGCCGTGCTGCCCGCGCTGCCCAGGTCGAACGGCGTGGACACCGCCCGACTGCGCGGTTACCTGAACGAGGTCGTGAACGCCGCCGACCCCTTCTCCGGGGCCTCCGACACCTACTGGACCGGCAAGGCCCTCGGCCGCCTCGCCCAACTCGTGCCGGTGGCCGACCAGATCGGTGAGACCGGCGTCCGCGACCGGATGCTCGGCCTGATGAAGGGCAGGCTCCAGGACTGGTTCACGGCGGGCGGCGCGAACGGGTTCAGCTACGACAAGGACTGGAAGACCCTCACCGGCTACCCCGCCTCCTACGGCAGCGACACCGAACTCAACGACCACCACTTCCACTACGGCTACTACGTCTACGCGGCGGCGATCGTCGCCCAGTACGACCAGGCATGGGCCGCCGACTCCGCCTGGGGCGGCATGGTCGAGACCCTCGTACGGGACACCGCCAACCCCAGCCGCACCGACACCGCCTTCCCCTTCCTGCGCGGCTTCGACGTCTACGCGGGCCACAGCTGGGCCTCCGGGCACCAGGGCTTCGCCGCCGGCAACAACCAGGAGTCCTCCTCCGAGTCCACCAACCTCAGCGCGGCCCTCGTCCTGTGGGGCTCCGCCACCGGTGACACCTCGCTGCGCGACCTCGGCACCTTCCTGCTGACCACCGAGTCGGAGTCGATCGCCCAGTACTGGTTCGACGCCGACGAGCAGGTCTTCCCGTCCTCCTTCGGCCACGACACGGCCGGCATGGTGTGGGGCAGCGGCGCCGCCTACGCCACCTGGTGGACCGCCAACCCCGAGGAGATCCACGGCATCAACGTCCTGCCCGTGACCGGCGGATCGCTCCACCTCGGCGGCGAGAAGGCCGCGATCCGGCGCAACATCGCCGAGATGGAACGGGAGAACGGCGGCCCGGCCGTCGAATGGCGCGACATCCTCTGGGAGTTCCAGTCCTTCGCCGACCCGGCCGCGGCCAAGGCGAAGTGGGACGCGGGCCACTCCGGCTACACCCCCGAGCAGGGGGAGTCGAAGGCGCACACCTACCACTGGATCAACACCCTCGACACCCTCGGCGCCCCGGACGCCACCGTGACCGGTGACATCCCCGCCTCCGCCGTCTTCACCAAGGGAACGACCCGGACCTACGCCGCCCACAACCACGGGCCGACGGCCCGCACCGTCACCTTCTCCGACGGCAAGTCCTTCTCCGTACCGGCCCGTTCCACCGCGACCAGCACAGGAACCGGCTCAGGAGAACCCGACCCGGACCCCGAACCGCCGACCGGCGACACCTTCCAGCTGCGCAGCGGCGGCGCCCTGACCACGGCGACCGGCGGCACGGAGGGCAGCGACACCATCGCCTCCGCCGGCGGCGCCAACCACGACGGCACCCCGTACCAGCCCCTCGTCTACGAGGCACGCGGCGTCAACGGCACGCTCACCCCGGGCGCACAGACCGCCTTCCGGCTCCAGGTGGACGCGGGCACCGCGGTCGGGCTGGGCCAGCAGGCCCGGATCAGCTACGACTTCACCGGCGACGGCAGCTTCGACCGGACCGAGACGTACCACTACTTCGCGACCGACCCGGTCACCGGATGGGAGGAGTACACGCAGGCACGCGGTCTCAAGGCGTCCACGGGCACACCGGGCGACCTCGTCGGCGGCACCGTACGCCTGGAGGTGTGGAGCGCCATCGGCAACGGCACCTCGAAGCTCCGGACGGGCACGGACAGGTCCGTGCTGGTGATCCCGTACGACTGAACCGGCGAAGGCCGGCGGCGGGGACCGGCTGCCATGCCGGTGCCCGCCGCACCGGCATGGCCGGCGCGGCGTGAAGGCCGTACTGCTGTGCCCGGTGAACGCGCTCGCCGCCGACCAGGCCGGCCGTGTCCGGCGACTTCCTGGCGCTCCGCCCGATTCCTCAGGCGCCGGCTCTCCCCGGCATCCCGTCGCCACGCTCTCCGGGGGATGCGGCAACCCGGGTCGGCCTCACCATCGCTTCCCGCCCCGTCGCCCTCGCGGCCACCGCGGAGCCACTGCGTCCATGGCTGCCCCGCATGCGCGCGCGAACCGCGGGTCCGATGTCTTCGGAGCCGCCTGCGTCGTATCGGTCCTTGCCGCAGTGCTCTTCCTGGCGGGGCCGGCATCCGCCACTCCGACTCCACCGATCCCGCTGTGCACTTGGAGAACCGGACGATCTCCTCCAGCTGCGTCCGGCTCGACCCCGCGTGCTCGCTCAGCGCCTGGACGACGGCCCCGGCACCGCCGGCTCGACATGGCCGGTCGTCGTTCGGGACCCGCCTCCAGGCACCCACGCGCCAGTTCCCCGGCCGAGAACACCCGGATCAGGGAACACGTCACACGTGTCTACGGGAGCAGGTGCCGGCCAGGGCCAGAGGGCACATCACCCGGATGTGCGCCCGTCCAGCCGGCCCGGCCCCGAGCCATCGTGCGAGCGCGCTTGGTCGACGAACGCGTTGATCGAGCGCTTGAGTTCTTCGAGCTCGGGCAGGTCCGCACGGACGTCCGCCGCGGAGGACACGGACTCAGCACGTTTGACGGCCTGAAGGGTGCGGGACACCGAGACCACGATGTCGTCCGCGGCTGTGATGAGAGTCGCGGAACCGAGGAAGCGCAGTTGGGCCGCCTCTCGGTGCAGGTCCCGCGACTTGTGGTTGTACTCCTCACCGAAAGTGAGGATCTCCGCGTCGCGTCCGAGCTGCTGGAAGTAGTGGAGCTGTTCGAGCAGACGTCGGCATTCGATCGCAGCGGCCACGAAAGCGGCACAGACACCGCGTAGCGCGTCCTCCTGCCGCTGCCGCTTCTCTCGTGACCACTGGGTGTCATCACGACGGGCGGTGAGCCATCCGCCGAGGGCGACACCCCCAAGACTGCCGATCACCGCGACCACCGTCAGGATCAGTTGGTTCCCCACTCCTCCAGTGTGGCGCAAGGTCGCAGGAACCTGTTCCTGCGACCGGGCCCGGCGCCCCGGGTGAGGTCTCCGCTTCCTCGCACGTCACCAGTGGTTCATGACCCTCGCGCCGGCGTGGCGTACGAGGGCGGCACAGGACGACGGATGGAGTGGGGGCGACTCCTCGCTCGCGCGGGCCGGGGTGATGCCCCGGCCCGTCGGCGACTGCCGTCACAGGCTCAGCAGCAGGTCCCGGACCTCGGCGGGCCGGGACAGGAACGGGTGGTGGCCGGCGTCGAGTTCGACGACGCTGCCGGCCCGGCGGGCGAACTCGCGCTGCAGGCGCGGCGGGGTGCCCCGGTCCTGGGCGCATACGAGGTATGTCGAGGGCACCTGCTGCCATGCGGCCGCCCGGACCGGTTGGCCGGTCACCCGCACGCTCTGCCGGGCGAGGTGATCCGCCGCCTGCTCCTGGACCTCGGGGTCGCAGTCCTGCAGGAAGGTGTCCACGAGCAGCTCGGGGCGGACCCCGAAGGTGCCGGTGTCGGGGTCGACGTCGAGGAACGGGGCGGGGCCGCCGTCCCCGAACTCCGACAGGCTCTGCCCGGCCTCGGGCAGGTAGCTGGAGACCAGCAGCAGGTGGCGTACCGACCCGATTCCCGCGGCGGCTTCCGCGGTGACCATGCCACCGTAGCTGTGGGCGACCACGACGGTCGGCTCGTCGCCGTCCAGCAGCACCTGCCGCACCGCCGCGACGTCCTCGGACAGCCCCGGACCGCCTGCGCCTCCGGGCAGGCCCGCCTCGCCGCAGCTCGGCAGCGCGGGAGCCACGCTCCGCACCCCTCGCTCCTGCAGCAGCCCGGCGGTGCGGTGCCACCACCACGACCCGTCCCGCACGCACGCCCCGTGCACGAACACGACCCTCATCGCTACCTCCACGTCTGCCTTGACCGCCTTTCGATCAACGGTAGACGTAGCCGCCGTTACGCGAAAAAATGTTCGACATGGGGAGACGGCCGCAGCCACACATCAAGGAGAGGCTGCTCGACGCGTGTGCCGATCACGCCCTCGCGCACGGCCTCCCGGACCGACTCGAGCCGCTGGCCACCGCCACCGGCACCTCGGCCCGCATGCTGATCTATCACTTCGGCACCCGTGACGCCCTGTTGCGTGCCGTCCTCAGGCGTGCGCGGCAACGCCAGCTCGACGCCTTCGGCGGCCTCCTGCGGGCGCGGCCCGACGAGCCCTACACGGTCACCCTGGATCGCGCCTGGACCTCGATCACCGGTTTGGACGGGCGGCCGTACCTGCGGATGTTCGGCCAGTTGCGCGAGAGCGCAGGGCAACAGTTGTGGCCCGACTTCCGGCGCGCCGCCACGACCGACTGGCTCGGGCCGCTCGAGGACGGCCTGCGCAGCATCGGCCGGCCTGAGCTGGCGACGCTCGTCCTCGCCGTCATCCGTGGTCTCCTCATGGACCTCGACGCCACCGGCGACACCGCCCGCACCGACCGGGCCTTCCGCGACTTCCTCGCCGCGGTCGAGCACCTGCCCAGCGACGACAGCTCAGCCGCCCATCGATCGCCTGAGGCCACATCTCGCGGGGAACCTCAACCGACCCGCCGCTCCGGGCCGCCGAGCCCCGGCTGACGTCGGACGTTGAGCGTCATGCACCGCCTGAGCAGTGGTTCAGGGCTCGGCTGCGCATCCTCACGGTCGAAGACCCGCGGTCACGGCGCTCTCCATGTCTTCGTGTGCCCCGTCGGCCGGGCCCACCCGCACCGGACCGTCCCACGACACGGCCCTGCTGAAGCCTCCCGTCAACCACCGGTCCGGACACGGGAGGTGAAGGACTCTGCCCTGACGGGTGTACTCGTGTGCGCGCAAGGCGCCGTGGTGGTCGCGGCCCGGCGGGATGGTGCGTGATCGTGGAGATCGCTCGTATCGTCGTCCTCGCGATCGTCGTCGGGGTCGGGGTCGTCGTTGGAGTGGGCCGAGTCCGCCGACCGCGGCCGTTGGGAGCCGGCGGCGCAGTTGCTGGCCCGGACCGGGGAGCAGCGTGACTGGGCGCGCCGCTCGCTGTGCTCCGACGCGCTCGGTTCGCACCGGGCCGGGCGGTTGGCTGGACACGTGGGAGGCCGCGGTCGGGCCGGACGACCCGGACGTGGCGCTGGTGCGGGCGCGGGCGACGGTGTCCCTGGCCTGGCATCTGCGGGGCGGCGGCTGGGCGAAGGACACCAGCCGGGAGCAGTTCGCCGGTTTCCACGGGACATTGGCGCGTGCCCCGCGGTTGAACGCGCGTGCGGCGGAACTGAATCCGGACGGCCCCTCGCCGTACGTCGCCGAGATCTGGGTCGCACTCGGCCTGGGCTACTCGCAGGAGAGGATGCACCGGATCTGGAAGGAGATCACCGCCCGGGATCCGCACCACTTCGGCGCGCACTGCGCGGCGTTGCAGTACTGGTGCGCGAAGTGGCGTGGCTCGGAGGGTCTGGCGGTGTCGTTCGCCCGCGAGGCCGCCGCCGAGGCGCCGCGCGGCAGTCCGCTCGGCGCGCTGCCGTTGATCGCGTGGTACGAGCACCGTGACAGCGACGCGAAGGGGAACGACTTCCGGGCGCCCCGTCTGGTCGCCATGGTCGACGCGGCGCTGGCGGACGTGGCCGCGGCCCCGTCGGGCCACCCGGGCGCGGCGTCGGTGCGGCACCCGCCGGCGTACTTCCTGACCCGGCAGGGCCGTCACGAGGCGGCGTTGCCGCAGTTCCGGCTGGTCGACGGGTACGTGGACGCCCTGCCGTGGCGGTACTGGAACGACCCGGCCGCCGTGTACTGCCTGTGGCGGGACCGAGCGGTCAAGGGCGCGCGACGGAGCCGACCACCACCACCGCCGGTCAACGCGTCCGGCGCAGAAGCGACTTCGGTTCCCGCAGGGCGTGCCACAGTCCCGCCGCGAGCGGTACGACCGTCAGGGCGAAGAAGACCCAGAACACGAACTCGGCGCCGGGTGCGAGGTCGTAGACGGTGCCGTCCTCCCACTGGCAGTAGGCGCGCGGCGGGAACGGGGTGGAGATTCCCGAGACCTCCCCGTCCCCGAGGATGCCCTTCCGCATCGGTTCCCTGGGGCAGGGGGCGGTGTCCGGGAAGAGGAAGGCGTCGTCCGCCGTCATGATCACGAACCAGGTCATGGCGCCGAGCGGCACCGCCCAGAACACCGCGGTCCGCACCCACAGCGGCAGCAGTGGATGCACCAGCAGCCCGCGCAGCGCGACCCAGCCGACCACGAGCCCGACGAAGACCGGGAGCAGCGTCATGACACCACCGCGGTCTTCCGGGCACGGAACTCGGTCGCGAAGCCGGCGCCGATGACGAGCAGGGCGGCGGTCAGGGCGAGGGACGCGGTCGCCCAGTTCATCCACACGTAGCCGGGGTCACTGGAGTAGACGGAGCCGTCGTGGCGGACGCAGTCGAAGCGGAGCGGCAGGTACGAGGACCGGTGGTGGGAGAGGCCCTGTCTGGTCTCGGCGTCGAAGCCGTCGCGGCAGGCCGGGGCCGGGACCGAGTCCGCGCCGTCGCCGAACGCCTGCTCCGACGCCAGGACGGAGAAGGATCCGAGGGAGTAGACGGCCGCGGCCGCCCACGCGGCCGCTGCCGCCGCACGGCGCAGCAGCCGCGTCGACCAGGGCTGGGGCCGGCCGGGGAGCGCCATCGCGACGACCCCCGCCGCGGCGACGATCGCGCCGACGGCGCAGACCACGAACAGCCCCAGACCCAGCAGCACGCCTGTCACTCCCCCTCGGCTCCCTGTCGCACAGACCCTAGCCCCGCGGGACGTCCCTGACGTACACGACCCCGTCGGTCCGGGGCAGGTGGGCCGGGTCGAACGGGGCGTAGCCGAAGTACGGGGACACTCGGGGAGCGGGGCGCGTGCCGGCGAGGGCGGTGGCCAGTCGGGGGGCGTCGATGAGGCAGCGGTCCTCCGGGAGGGCGTACAGGAGTCCTTCGAGGGTGTCCGGGGGCGGGGTGTCCACCCCCTGGTGGCGGATCGTGCCGAGGGCCGTGGCCAGGAAGGCGTACCGCTCGCCGAGCCGGGCGCCGACGAGCGCGCCGGCGCTCCACCACTCCAGCAGCGGGTGGTCCCACATGCGCATCGTGCTCCTGTCCCGCTGGAGGTGGCTGTTGTGGGCGTGGACGAGTACCGGGCCCCGTTCGGCGAGGGCGAGGAGGTTGCCGGCCATCATCCCGTCCCGTGTGGCCAGCAGCCGCGTCATGCGGGCCGGTGAGGTGTCGGCCGTCCAGGAGTGGTAGCGCAGCAGGCCGACGGCGGTACGGCCGTACAGGCGCGCACGGTCCCGCTCGTCCCGCGAGGTCGCGGTGATCAGGTGCGGCGTCTGTGTGTCGAGCAGCGCCACCAGGTCGTCGGCGAGCAGCCGCAGCTCCCCGGCCTCGGCCGAGCGGCCCACGGACCGGGACGGGTCCGTCATCACGGCCTGGTCCGTCCACGGCTCGTCGGCGCCGAGCAGGCGGTCGAGGGTCTCCGCGGTGCAGGGCAGCAGGTCCGCGTCGACGTGGGCCGCGAGGTGGTCGTGGAGCGCGGTGAGGGACTGCCGGGGGCTCGCGGCTCCGGTGATCTCCAGCGGGCCGTCGAAGCCGGCGAAGCGGAGCCGCTCGGACGCGGGCCGGTCCTCGTTGTACGCCCGCATCCAGCGGACGAGTTCGCGGTTGCCCGGGAACGCTCCCCACCCGTGGCTGAATCCGCGCTCCATGGCCTCGTCGAGGGTGCCCGTGCCCGATGTGACGTAGGCGTCCACGACCAGGCCCCTCACGCAGTCGCTCTCGATCGCGATCGTCCGGTAGCCCTCCTGCTCGACGAGCTGCCGGAAGAGCTCGTTGCGCAGGCCGAGCAGGGTGTCCTCGCCGTGGGTGGGCTCGCCCAGGGCGAGGAGTCGTGGGCGGGCCGGAAGCAGCCTCATGACGGCCGCGGCCTCGACGGCATGGGTGATGTCCGTGATGTCGGTTGCCATGCCTTCAACGGTATCGTTGAACTTTCGGTGGAGACTTGTGCGCGATATCGTCCGCTGCATGGGGCGGAACCTTCAAAGCGGTGAGAAGCTCAGGCCGATCGACCTGGCACGACGGCACGGTCTGTCCACGCAGGCCGTCCGGAACTACGAGGAGGCCGGCGTCCTCCCTGCCGCCGGCCGCACGGCCCACGGCTACCGGACCTACACCCCGCTGCACGCGCGGGCCCTGCGCGCGTTCCTCGCCCTGGTGCCCGGCCACGGTCACCGGACGGCGACGGCGGTCATGCGGGCCGTGAACGAGGGCGCGGCCGACGAGGCGTTCCGCCTGATCGACGAGAGCCACGCCCAACTGCTCCGCGACCGGGAGACGCTCCGGGCCGTGGAGAGGGCCCTCCGTGACCTCTCGCCCCGCGCGGACACCGCGGAATCCCGCCCCCGCCGTACGTTCATCGGGCCGCTGGCCGAGGAGCTCGGCATCCGGCCCGCGACGCTGCGCAAGTGGGAGGCGGCCGGGCTCGTGCGCCCGCGCCGCGACCCGCTGACCGGTTACCGCGTCTACGAGGAGGCCGACGTACGCGAAGCCCGGCTGGTCCACCAACTCAGGCGCGGCGGCCATCTGCTGGAGCAGATCGCCCCGCTGATCGCGCGGGTGCGGACGGCCGGCGGGCTGGAGCCGCTGGAGGGCACCCTGCGCGACTGGCACGGCCGGCTGTCCGCCCGCGGACGGGCGCTGCTGAGCGGGGCCGCCGAACTGGAGGCGTACCTCCGGGCACGCGAATGAGCGGCGTCGGACACGACGCCCGGCCCGCACCGGGTCGTCCACGCCCTTGCGTCGCCGGTACCGGCACTCAGCCGTCGGCGCCGAGGGCGCCCAGCAGCATCGGCAGTGAGGCGTGCAACTCGCGTTCCCAGTATGCCCAGGTGTGGGTTCCCGGGCCGTAGAAGTGGGTGGTCACGTGCTTCGCGCCCACGCGTTCCAGCTCGGCGGCGAGGGCGTGGTTCTGCCGGTTGAAGTCGGCCTCGAGGGCGCTGGTGCCGCCGGGTGCGTCCAGGGGACCGGTGGTGCCGTCGCCGCAGGACAGGTACACGGGGACCGACTTGAGCCGCTCGGCCAGGTGGAACGGGTCGTGGGCCTGCCAGATGCGGCGTTGCGCGACCGGGTCGCCCCAGACGCGCAGCGGGTCGTCGCCCCGGCCGGCGAAGAACCCCAGGATGCGGTCGGCCGACTCGTCGTTCAGGAGCGGGTGGGCGGAGCCGGAGTACGCGGCGGTCGCCTTGAACATGCCGGGGTGCCGGGCGGCGTAGAGCAGGGCGCCCTGGCCGCCCATCGACAGACCGGCGACGACGCGGTTCCGGCCGGCGCCCCAGTCGCGCTCGAGGAGGTGCCGCAGCTCGACCGTGTGGAAGGTCTCCCACGCGGGGTCGCCGCCCTCGCCGTGGTTCCACCAGTCGCTGTACCAGCCGTTCCAGCCGGCCTCCGGCATGACGACCAGGACGTCGCGCAGGCTGTCCGTCTCCGCGACGTCGGTCATGGCGGTCCACGAGGTGTAGTCGCCGCAGCAGCCGTGCAGGAGCCACAGGGTCGGCCAGTGCCGGCGCCGGTCGTCGGGGTTCCAGCCGTCGGGGGTGAGCAGGCGGACCTGGACCGTGCGGCCGCCCAGGGCCGCCGACTTCACCGACAGGTCGACCTGCCGGTCGGCGACCTGGGTGACCGCGACGACCTCGGCGCCGCGCGGCTTCGGGGGACGGTGCGCGTCGGCGGCCACCGCCGGCGCGGCCGGCGCGAGGGTGGCGAGGACCGTGGCGAGGACGAGCAGGACTCTGGACCGGAGGGACAGGACGGCGGTCGTGGTCGCTGACAAGGCGGCTCCCTGGGGTGCGGTTCGTCGCTGTACGGGCGGTTCGACCGGGCTGGACGCGCAAGGGTGTCGGAACTGCCCTTCCCACGGACGGTCACGACGATGCGTCCGGACCCACCTCGTCGGACCCCGGACGCCGCCGGATCCGCCGCCGCCGTACGGCGGTGAGGCGTTCCGGGGCTTTCCGGAACCCGCGTTCGCGCCGGGGGCCGTACGGCTCTCCCGCGACGAGCGGTCGTCGCGGGAGCCGGTCGGCGCCTCGGTGCCGCCGGGGACGACGTCGGCGAGGTGGTGGCGAGCGGGGCGAGGGGCAGCAACGGCGGGACGCGCCGCACGGCGAGCCGGGAGAGGGGCCCGCGTCGCGGGCGAGGCCGGGAGCCGGTGCGCGGCGGCGGCCGAGGCGCCGGCGCGGAGAGCCGGGCCTTCTCCGCGTCACGGGTGGCCGTACCGTCACCCGGCTCCCCTGACGGGTGCCGCCGCGCCGCCTACAGTCCCGCCCGCGCCAGCAGTACCGGCAGGGCCTCCGGTTTCACCTTCTGGACCGACCGCGCCTGCCCCAGGCCCAGCTCCTCGCGGCTCACCGGGTCGCGGTACAGCGCCTTCGTCGCCTCGGTCACCAGGGTCACGGGGACCACGTAGGGGACCTCGGGGTCCTCGTCGTCCGGGCGGGGTCTGTCGTCGACCTCGGCCAGCGCGGCGACCGCCGACTCGGGCCGGGCGAAGAAGAACCAGAGGCGGTCGCCCGGCTCCATGCGGTTGCGGCGGCTGAGCCAGAGCTCCAGCTCCGGTTCCTCCTCGGCGAGTCGGAGCATCGTCTCCTTGTCGGACGGTTCCCCGTCCAGCGTGTCCCTGCGCGGATCGAGGATGTAGACCCAGTCCGCCATGGAATCCCCTTCGGTAGGACGCTCGACCCGCGTGAAGACACATCGGTGCAGCGACTCATGGTGCCAGACACCCGGGGGATGCGCGTACACGTTTTCGACAGAGGCGTCAGGCGTCGGGTTTCAGGGCGCCGTTGCCGAGGCCGTCCCGGGCCAGTGCCGCGATCTGCCGGCTGAGTTCCGCCACCCTCCGCGACCGCTCCTCGAACTCCCTCAGCGCGTGGAACGCGGCCCCGTAGCCGCGCTGCGCGGCGATGTCCATCTGCGGGATGCGGGCGCCCTTGCTGTCGAGCCGGAAGGTGCCGCTGGCGGTGGTGGAGCGGCGGCTGTTGGCGGCGCTGTGCAGGAAGCCCTGGAGGAAGTCCGTGTCCAACTGGTCGCTGACCGAGACCGGTTCCGGGTCCGCGTGCTCGACCAGCCCGGCCCTGATCAGGTCGGCGACGCTGACGCTCGGACCGTCCAGGGCACCGGTGCCTTCGCCGGCGACCAGAACGGGGAGCAGTTCGGCCAGGCGCCGCACCTGTCCGGTCAGCTCCTGGCGCAGGGTGTCGTACTCGGTCACGTAGTCGCGGTGGGACTCCTCGACGTGACGGCTCGGGGTGAGGTCGACCAGGTCGTCGAGCAGATCGATCTGGGGTACCTCGGTGATCTGCTGGGGCCGCGGCTCCAGGGAGTCGTCCGGGTCGTTGGAGGTGAGGTCCACCATGCGTACGGCGGTGGCCGCGTCGTCCGGGGTCCGCGGGCGGCGCAGATGCCACAGGTGCACGGGGAGGGAGTGCGCGGCGGCCGTACCGGGGGCCAGCGCGGTGACCTGGGTGAGGATGCCCCGGCGGACCAGCTCGGCCCGGATGCGGCGGCCGGCCTTGCGGTAGGCCACCGAGGCGGGCATGACCATGATGAGGCGGCCACCGGGCGCGGTGTGCGCGTAGGCGTGCTGGAGCCAGGCGAGTTCGCCCTCCGCGCGGGAGGGCGTGCCGAGCTCCCAGCGGGGGTCGAGGAGGAGCTCCTCCCGCCCCCAGTCGGTGTCGCTGACCGGCGGATCGCAGACGACGAGGTCGGCCTTGAGGTCGGGCCACGCGTCCGCGCGCAGGGAGTCGCCCTGCTCGATCTCGGTACGGGGAAGTGCGGCGAGGACGGCGCGCGACCGCGCGAACCGCGCACTGCGGGCGTCCGCTTCCTGGCCGCATCGCCTGGCGCCCCGTTCGGCGCCGACGGTGAGCAGGAGGGTGCCGATTCCGCAGGCCGGGTCGAACAGCACCGCGTCGGCCGCCACGTCACCCACGAAGTGCCGGACGGCCCGAACCACCCGGGGCGAGGTCACCTGGTCCGAGCCCGCTCGCCGTACGGACTCCGTGAAACGCTCGGCGAGCCCGTTCACCACGTCCGCGGCGGAACCGCCGTCGGCCATGCGGCGGGCGAGCCGGACCGCCTGGTCGGGCAGCGCGGCCGGCGCCTTCTCCCCGGGGGCGGCGAGGACGTGCGCGATGTCCGCGAGTCCGCCGAGGATGTCGTCGCCGTAGGCCCCCCGCAGCACCTGCCAGAGCTGGACCTCGTCGGTGACGTCCTGGCCCTTGCTCTGCTTGTCCAGCCAGGCCTGGACCTCGGCCAGGTCGAAGAGCGGGCTGTTGGCGCCACCTCCGACCGGCGCCGGGAAGTCGTCGTACCGCCGTCGCCAGTTCGACACGGCGGCGCGGGTGACCCCCGCGATGCGGGCGATCTCGGAACCGGTGACCAACGGGTTCGTCGGCGTGGCCGGGGTCTGTGGCATACCGCCTACGGTACACAGCGCTCCAGCCACGTTTCAACGGACGCCGTTGACGACGTCAACGGCGCGCTCGTGCGGCCGCCCCCGAGCCGCTCGCCTGTCGGTGTCACCCACGGGCCGGGCACGTCTCCACGAACTCGGCCTCCGGCACCTGTTCCTCCCACTCCTCGCGGGTCAGGCCGCCGCCCGCGGCCCTGCAGGCCATGCCGAGGGTGTCGGCCGCCGTCTCGGGGTAGGCGCCGAGGTCGACGACGTAGGCGAGACCCGCGCTCGTCGTGATCATCGTTCGCCCGTGCGGTCCGCCCAGGACCACCTCGTCGACGCCTTCCCTGTGGCCGCTGAACGAGTAGGCCAGGTGCGGCCGTTCGGGGTCGGCGACGCTCCACAGGCGTACCGTGCCGTCCTCCCCCGCGCCCGCCAGCAGCCGGCCGTCGGGATGGAAGGCCAGGTGGGTGAATTTCGCCCGGCCCGCGTCCATGGGGTCGGTCGCGCCGGACGCGTGTCCGGCACCGTCCTCTCCGGCGTCCCACAGATCCACCCGGACCCCGGGCCGCTCGGTGGCGGCGGGCACCGTGGCGACGGCGGCCACCACATCACCGTACGAGGAGAACGCCGCTCTCGCGCCCCCTCCGTAGAAGCGGGTGTCCACCGACAGGGAGGTGACCCTGTCGGTGGACAGGTCCCAGAGGCTCAGACCGGTTCCCACCAGCAGGAGCCGACGGCCGTCCGGGGAGAAGACGACGTCCCTCAGGGACGTGGGTGCGGTGGCGGCGGCCAGAGCGGGCAGGGCGGGGTCGGACACGTCCCAGACATTCACGTTCTCCAGGTCGTTGACGGCCAGGAGGGGGCGGTCGGGGGCGAAGTCGAGCGTGGGGTTCACCGCGCCCTGGTGGGCACCGCTCACCGTGCCGGCGACCCGGGGGCGGGCCGGATCGGAGACGTCCCAGAGGGTGACCCGGCGAGCGTGGTTCATGGCCGCGAGCAGGGTGCCGTCGAAGCTGAAGTCGAGGTCGGCGAGGATGTCGCCGGTGCCGACGACGGTGCCGCCGTCCACGGTTTCGTAGCGGTCCTTCACGGGGTTGTCCAACTCGGCGAGTCTTCGCGGATCGGAGGGGTCGGACAGGTCCCACAGGCCGATGCGCGCGCCCCGGGCCACGGCCAGGGTCGTGCCGTCCGGTGCCAGCGCGAGTTCGTCACCGTCCGGCAACACGTCGAGGACACGCGGCGGATGGACGTCGGACAGGTCCCGGTGGACGACCTCGCCGAAGCCCGCCGAGACCAGTGACCGGCCGTTCGCACCGAACCTCGTCGTGTCGACGAACCCCGAGTGCCCGTACAGGCGGGCCTCGTTGGTCATGTCCCGAGGGTCGGCGACGTCCCACAGGGCGACGCTCCTGTCCCAGCCCGCGCTGGCCAGACGCCGGCCGTCCGGGGAGAAGTCGAGGGAGCTGACCAGGTTGCTGTGGGCCGTGCGTTCGTCGAGGACCTTCGGATCGCCGGGCGAGCGGATGTCGACCAGTTCGACCACGCGGTCGCTGCTCACCGCCAGCAGATCACCGTCCGGGTGGAACGCCAACGCCCCGCCGGCGTCCTCCACCTTGCCGCGGAGCCGGGGCGACCGGGGGTCCGAGACGTCCCACAGCCGCAGGTCACCGTAGGTGTCGGCGGTGGCCAGCAGGCGGCCGTCCGGGCTGAACGCCACCCGGTCGCTCTGCATCGAATCCGGCTGCGGCAACTCCGGTTTCATGGCCGCGAGTTGCCGTGGGTCGCGCGGGTCGCCCACGTCCCACAGGACGAGCGCGCCCGTGCCGACGTACCGGGACCAGCCGATGCTCGCCACCGTGGTTCCGTCCGGACTCAGGGCGAGCGCGGCCGGTCCGGCGGTCCGGTCCGGCACCCCCTTCGCGCGGAGCGTCACCGCGGGCCGGGGACCGCCGTCCTCCGGGAGACCGGCGAGGTTCCACAGGCGTACCTCGCCGTCCCCGCACACGGCGACGAGCATCCGGCCGCCGGGACCGCCGAACGCCACGGACTCCTCCGTGTCGTCCTCCGGGAACGGGCAGGACAGCCGCGCCAGCGGGGTGCGGGGAACCGGATCGCGGCTGGTGTCCCGGATCGTCAGACCCTTCTCGTCCCTCGTCGCCAGCATCCGCCCGCCGGGGGCGAGTACGGGATCGCTCCTCGTCGTCATGGGCAGCTCGGACACGCCGCGGAACGCGCTGCCGGCCAGGGTGTCGAAGAGCGCGCGGCGGGCGTCGGCACCGGGGCGCAGGGCGTACGCGGCGAGCCCCAGCCGCAGGGCGGTACGGGGGTCGGACGTTCCGAGACCGTTCGCCTCGGCCAGCAGTCCGCGGGCCGCGGCCACGCGTTGCTGTCTCTCCGCGGAGCGTTGCTGACGGACCGCGACGGCGGCGGCGACGAGGGCGAGGCACAGCGCGACGGCCACGGCGGCCAGGGCTCGCTTCAGCAGTGTGGTCCGGCGCCGCTCCCGGCGCAGTTCGTTCGTGGCCGCCGCCTGCCCGGCCGCGAGGAACTCCCGCTCCGGTTCGGGCAGTTCGTCCTGGTCGTCGAGTTCGGCCGCCGCCTGGAGCCGGCTCCCCCGGTAGAGGAAGGCGGCGTCACGGCCCGCGGCTTCCCATTCCCCGGCGGCGGTGCCCAGTTGCTGGCGCAGCAGCAGGACGGCGGCGTCCTGCTGGATCCACTCGCGCAGCAGGGGCCAGGCCCGGAGCAGCGCCTCGTGCGCGATCTGCGCCGTGTCCTGGTCCACCGTCAGCAGCCGTTCCCCGGCGAGCTGGTCGCGGATCGCGTCCGATCCGGGCGGCAGCGCGCCGAACGGGACGCGGTGGCGCAGGACGGCGGCTCCGCCGTCCGGGGGGAGGTGGACCAGACACAGCAGCAGCCGGCGCATCATCGTCCGCCCGTCGTCGTCCAGGGACTCGTAGACGCGCCGGGTCGCGGTGGCGACCGACTGCCAGATGCCTCCCGTCGCCCGGTACCCGGCGAGGGTGAGCACGGCTCCGCTGCGCCCGCGCCATGTCTCCCGCAGCGCGTGGGCCAGGAACGGCAGCGCCGTCGCCGTGTCGTGCGCGGAGCGGCCCGCACGGAGGTCGTGCAGCAGCAGGTCCGTCAGGCCCGGCTCGAGGCTCATCCCGACGGCTGCCGCCGGGCGCTCCACGATGGCGCGCAACTCCCCTTCGTGCAGCGGCGGCACGGTGAACTGGGCCCGTGCCAGCGCGCGTTCGAGCCCTGGGTGCTCCAGGCAGCTTCCGTAGTGGTCCGCCCGCAGGCCGAGGACGATCCGGGGCCTCGGGCCGGGCCCGTCCCCGGTGAGCAGGGAGACGAACGCGGCGCGCTCGTCGGGAGTGCCGCACCGGGTGAAGATCTCCTCGAACTGGTCCACCACCAGCAGCCGGCAGACGGGCCGTCCGTGCGACGGGGCGGGGAAGCGACCGCGTTCCAGCTCCGCCCGCACCTCGTCCGTGTCCCGTCCGGTGACTCCCGCCCACGCCTCGGCCAGGGTGCGGAAGGGGTGCGGTCCGGGGGCGGGCAGCAGCAGCGCGGGCCCGGGCGACGTCGTACGGGCCTCCAGTCCGGCGAGCAGGCCGGCGCGCAGCAGTGACGACTTGCCCGCGCCGGATGCGCCCACCAGCACGGCCTGGCCGCCGTCCGGTATCTCCTCGACCAGTTCGATCAGCCGGTCGGTGAGTTCCCCGCGCCCGAAGAAGTGGGCGCTGTCCTCCGTCCGGTACGGCTCCAGCCCCGGGTAGGGGCACGGCAGGTCGGCGGGCCGCTCGGCCGTCCCCGCTCCGGTGGGGTGCGGCGGGTAGGCGCGGTTGCGGGCGAGGACCAGCGAACCCAGTGTGCCCTCGCTCCGCCGGGCCGGGTCGACCCGCGCGTCGTCGGCGAAGGCCTCGTCGAGCGCGGCGTGCAGCCGGTCGGCGCTCAGCAGGGGCGGACCGGCCGGGTCTCCCTCGTTGAGCAGGCCGAGCAGCCGGCCGGTGAACAGGGTGTGCGGTTCGCCCTCGGGGGCGAAGGAGAGCGCGTAGTGCGAGGCCGACGAGAGCAGGAAGCTGCCGCGCGGTGCGGCGGAGGCGAAGGCCCGGCGCGCTCCGCCCTCGGACGGCGGTGTGCCGCCACGGCCGGAGAAGCAGCAGTCGAGGACGACGAGGCTGCCGTTGCCTCCGGCGCCCAGCAGGTCACGGACGGTCCGGTAGGAGACGGACCGTGCGATGTGCCGGGCGGACCGGCTGTCCCGGGTGGCGAGGTACAGGTCGTCGCGCGGGCCCAGCAGTCCGTGCCCGACGTAGTAGAAGAGAACGGGTCCGCCGCCGGCGGCCGACGCCTCCTCGACCGCGTCGACCACCTCGGCGGCCCCGGCACGGGCCGGGACGCGCACGACGTGTCCGGGGTCCATGCCGCACACGTCGATCAGGGTGCGCCGCAGATCGTCGAGCGTCGTGTCGACCGAGGGCAGGTCGGGCAGTTCCGACCCGCGGACGTGGCTCCCGGTGCCGCACAGCACCGCACGCGCGCCGGGAGCGGCGAGACCGCCGGCCGTCATGTCGTGCGGGAGTCCGACGGGTCGCCGTCCCGGGTGTCTCCGTCGCCGTCGTCCTGGTCGGCGTCGTCCTGCCGGGTTCCGTCCGCCGGCGGGCGTGCCAGGCGCTCGGCCAGGTCGGCCGCCTCCTGCGGGCTCAGTGCGCGGGCCTGGCGGGAGGACAGGGTGATCCGGGTGCCGTCGGGCCGGGTCACGCTGATCGTGTGGCTGCTGCGGCGGGTCTGCAGCCACGCCACCAGCGCTCCCGCGAAGACCGCGGCGACACCGCCGGGCTCCAGGACCGCCACCAGCGCGTCGACGGCCGGCCCCATCGTCCGCGCCGGGGCGCCGCCTTCCTGTTCGGCGCGGTCGTCCCGTTCGGAGCGGTCGGCGCGGTCGACGCGTCCCCTGAGCCGGGGCACGTCCGTCAGCCACGTCCTGAGTTCCGCGGCGGCGCCCGCCGTGTCGTCCGTACCGTTCTCGTCGTCGTGCACCGTCACGACAAGCCGCATGGTCCCCCCGGGGGTCGAACGTCTTCTTCGGGCTTCGGACTTCGGGCAGGGAGTGAGGAGTGCGGACGTCCCTCGGGCATCCTCACCTCTCCCTGCGGACAGCATGCCCCACCGGGGCCCCGCACGGCACACGTTCCAGGGCGTTGTCAGTGGCTGCCGATAGTTTGATCTCGTCGCGCCGTTCTGGCGCTGACGTCCCCTTTCGCATGCATGGGAGATGGTGCGTTGTCGGTCCGGGAGAAGTCGAGTACGGCGCGGGTGGTGCCGCCCGCGAGGCCGCGGAAGCTCGCGAAGGTGCCGTTCGTGGAGCTGGCCGACGGGCGGTTGCAGGGTGTGGTGTCCAGCGGGTCGGACATCGGGCGGGTGTACGTGTCGTCCGTCGAGGCGGGGACGTACGCGTTCGCGTGCAGCACCAACAACAACCGGCCCTGCGGCGGGGCGCGCGGGGGTTTCTGCAATCACATACGCGCCCTCGTCGACGAGGCGGTGCTGCAGTACGGCGTCGAGCGCGTGGCGCGGTATCTGAAGGTCGAGGTCTCCGGCGAGGACCCGGACGCCCACACCGTCTTCAGTGCCATGAGCCGCACGCGGCCCGCGCAGGGCGACCGTTCGGCCGCGGCGCAGGTGTTCAGCCGGTTCCTGCGGCATCTGGCCTACCTCGAACTGGCCCCGGACACCGCTCCGCTGCCCGAGATGCAGTGGTTCCCGACGACGAGGGCGGTGGCGTGATGCGTGCCGATCTGCTGAACGACACCGTCGACGGGCTCGACGAGGCCCTCGCGGCCGTGGACGGGTTCGACGAGGTTCTCGTGGGCGGCCTCCTCCGTCCGGGCCCCGCTCAGGCCGTCGGGCTGGCCGGACTCGCCGAGGCCGTCGCCGGGTCGCCGCTGGCCGGGCGGGTCGCCGAGGCGGCCGAGAAGACGGCCGCCGGGGCCGCCGGCGAGGACCACTTCGTCGCGCTCGCCGCCGCGCGCACCGCGCTGCTCGGCTCCGTGCACGACGCGCTCCTCCTGCGGGTCGAGGAGGCCGTCGGGCGGGCGCGGGACGGGGAGAGCGGCACGGCCGCGGACGGCGGGGCGGATCATGCGGTCAACCTGTGTGCCGCCGCCCGTAGTTGGCTGTGCGATCTCGCGCGGGCAGGCTGGCGCGGTATCGACCACGAGGTGATCGCCGGTGCCGCGCCCGTCGTGTCCGCCATGCTGCCCGACCCGGCGCTGCGCCGCCTGGCCACGCTGCTCGACGGCTTCGCCGCCGAACTCGCCGCGTCCTGCCCCGGCGCGACGCTGGAGCACGTTCCCGTACGACGGTGGGCCGACCTGTGGTCGCGCGCCGTGCTGCTGACCCTGCCCGGCGCGGCGTCCGCCCCCGCGGTCGGCGGGGCGACCGGTCGTCTGCTGCCGCTCGGTGTCGACGTGCAGGAACACGCCACCGCCGTACAGGCGCAGGTGCACGCGGTGTTCGAGCCGGCGGACGGTGGCACGCCGCGGCTGGTGCGGGCCTCGGTGTCCGCGCCGAAGCCCGACACCGTCGTCGGGGCGGGGCTGTGGCAGTTGCTCCGGCCGCACCTGTCCCTGCTGGCCGCCGTGAGCGAGGGGCGGGCCATGGAGCTCGACGCCATGCCCGTCACCGGTGAGGGCGACCTGCTCTGGGACGACGCACGGGCGCGTACGGGCGAGCCCGCCGAGGTCTTCGCCACCGCGCGGGTGGCGCTGCCCGCCGCCGCGGCCTTCGCGACCGCTCCGCTCGACCGGCACCCGGCCCGGATCGCCGTGCCCGTCCTGCTGGAGGGGTACACCGTGGAGGAGGACGAGGACGGGGTGGCGTTCCAGGTCGCCGGGCAGCGGCTCGCCGTCGACACCGACCGGGTTCCGGCCGCCGGTCCGCTCACCCCCGAGGTCGTCGCCTCGTCCGGCGCGTGTGTCGGGCTGCTGCGGTGGGACGCCGGGGAGTTCCTGCTCCAGCCGCTCGCCGTGGAGAGGACGGTGCGGAAGAAGAGCGTCGCCGTGCACGCCGGGGCCTGGGCCGGGGGTACGGCCGACAAGGCCGGCGTGCGCGCCGAGAAGGCCGCCACCGATGCCGTGAAGGTACTGCGCGAGCGCGCCGGAAAGCTGCTGCGGAAATGAGCGAGCCGACCATCGGAGGCGCCCCGGCGCCCGATCCGGACGAGAACCGGCGGCAGGTGCTGTACTGGCGTCTGCTGGCCCGCCTCTTCGACCCCGAGGAGCAGGCGTCCCTGGAGTCGGCGAGTCTGGCCGTGGTCGAGGACATCGGCCTGCCGCCCGCGCTGCTGGACCCACAGGCGTCCGTCGACTCCGTGGTGCAGCGGCACCCGGAGCTGGCCGCCGAGTTCGACGGGCTGATGACGCCCGAGCCGGACGAGGACGGCGCGCGTGACCGGGCCGCCGAGGTGCGGCGCGCGGCGCTCGCGTCGAAGGTGCTGCTGAACGTCTTCGCCTCCGGCTCCGGCACCGTCACCGCCGAGCAGCTGGCGCGCTGGCAGTCGGACGCGGGCTGGCTGGAGCGGGCGCTGGGCTGTCGGCCCGGCGAGCTGCGCGGCGGACGCGGTGGTGTCAACCGCGCGGGCGGCGGGCAGGGCGTCAGCCCGACCGGCACCGGCTTCGGCGGCCCCACGCCCGACCTCAGCCGTCTGATCCCCGAGATCGGTCCCGAGCTGGGCTCCATCGAGGCCGGTCTCGTCAAGCGCATGCATCTGCGTGAGGTGCTGGCCGACCCCGCGCTGGCCTCCCGGCTGACGCCGAGCATGTCGCTGATCGAGCAGTTGCTGCGCGACAAGAACAACCTCTCCGGTGTCGCCCTCGCCAACGCCAAGGCGCTGATCCGGCGTTACGTCGACGAGGTCACCGAAGTGCTGCGCACCCAGGTGGAGAAGGCCACGGTCGGTGAACTCGACCGGTCCGTCCCGCCCAAGCGCGTCTACCGCAACCTCGATCTCGACCGCACCATCTGGAAGAACCTCACCAACTGGGACCCGGAGGAGGAGCGGCTCTACGTCGACCGGCTCTACTACCGGCACACCAGCCGCAAGACGACGCCCCAGCGGCTGATCGTCGTCGTGGACCAGTCCGGTTCGATGGTCGACTCGATGGTCAACTGCACCATCCTGGCGTCCATCTTCGCCGGGCTGCCGAAGGTGGACGTCCACCTGATCGCGTACGACACGCAGGCGCTGGACCTCACGCCCTGGGCGCACGACCCGTTCGAGACGCTGCTGCGGACCAAGCTCGGCGGCGGCACCGACGGCACCGTCGCCATGGCGCTCGCCCAGCCGAAGATCGCCGAGCCGCGCAACACCGTCGTGGTGTGGATCTCCGACTTCTACGAATGGCGCACCGACGAGCTGTTCGAGAGCATGGCCGCCGTTCACCGCTCGGGGGCGAAGTTCATTCCGGTGGGTTCGGTGACCAGCTCCGGGCGCGGCAGCGTCAACCCGTGGTTCCGGGAGAAGTTCAAGGACCTCGGTACGCCGGTGATCTCCGGCCACATCAAGAAGCTCGTGCACGAACTCAAGACGTTCCTCACCTGATCGACGCAGCGGCGTCACACGTCCCTCTCGACCACCTACGAAAGGCTTTCCCCTCATGTCCGACCTGCTGCGCGCCCCCGCCGAGATCAAGTACGCCGAGGAGCTCGACTGGCTGGAGTCGATCGACGACAACCCCAAGCCGTTCTCGTGGCGCCTGTCCCCGAAGATGGTCCGTCTGTTCATCCTCGGCTCCGAGCGTGCCGACGGCCTGGACCGGGAGGTGTCGCAGAAGTGGTTCGGCGACCGCAGCTTCGTGGAGCGGTCGATCGTCACGCTCGCCTCCGACCGCGGTCTGCTGCTCATCGGTGACCCCGGCACGGGCAAGAGCTGGCTGGCCGAGCTGCTGTCCGCGGCGATCAGCCGTAACTCCACGCTGGTGGTGCAGGGCACGGCCGGCACCACCGAGGACCACATCAAGTACTCGTGGAACGTGTCGATGGTCATCGCCAAGGGCCAGTCGCGGGAGTCGATGATCCCCTCGCCGATCATGACCGCGATGGAGGCGGGTGCCATCGGCCGTTTCGAGGAGCTGACCCGTTCCACGAGTGACGTCCAGGACGCGCTGATCTCGATCCTCTCCGAGAAGTACATCTCGGTTCCCGAGCTGGAGAGCGGCGGCGGTGACGACAACATCGTCTTCGCCAAGCCCGGCTTCTCCATCATCGCCACGGCCAACAGCCGCGACCGGGGCGTCAACGACCTGTCCTCCGCGCTCAAGCGGCGCTTCAACTTCGTCCGCATCCCGGTCGTGACGAACAAGAAGAGCGAGGCGGAGATCGTCCGCTTCCGCACCGAGGAGCTGCTGCGCCGGCACTCGATCGACCTGGACGTGCCGCCGACCCTGCTGGACGTGCTGCTGCAGAGCTTCGCCGACCTGCGGGCGTCCGCCGCCGCGGCCGGCAGCGACGACGAGAAGCTGGAGTCCGCGCTGTCGACGGCCGAGCAGATCGGTGTGCTGGAGGACGCCGTCCTGCACAGCAACTTCTTCGGCGAGCGCACCCTGACCGCCCGCGCCCTCGCCTCCTCGCTGGTCGGCTCGCTCACCCGGCGCGAGCCCGAGGACCTGGCCATCCTCAACAAGTACCTGCACGGTGTCGTCGAGCCGCGCAGCAAGGAGGAGGGCGGCTCCTGGCCCGAGTTCCTCGAGGGCGGCCGCGACGCGATCGCCACCCTGTCATGAGCGGGTCCCGGGAGAGCACGTCGTTCGCGTCACTGCGCGGACAACTGCAGGATGCCGCCGCCGCGTTCGCGGGCGGCCCGGACGCCCTGGAGGGGATCCTCCTCGGCATGGTCGACGACGTCGACCGGGCGGTGCGCGAGCCGCTGGAGATCTTCCCCGTCTGTCACCACTCCCCCGCCTCGGCGCTCGCCATGGCCCGCCGGCTGCGCGAGAAGCAGCCCAAGGTGGTGTACCTGGAGCTGTGCGAGGACATGGCGCCGCTCCTGACCGAGCTGCGCAACTGCCGGCTGCCGGTGGCGGTGCAGGCGTTCGCCGGCGACGTCGACGGCTTCCCGGCCGACTGGGCCCCGCTGTCGGTGGTGGCACCGGTCACGGAGGCGTCCGCCGAGTACCAGGCGATCGCGTACGCCCTGGACACGCCGGGCGTCGAGCTGGTGCTCGTCGACCGGTCGGCGGACCACGTCTTCCAGTGGGACAGGAGGGGTGAACAGGCGCAGGAGGGTGCCGAACCTCCTCAGGAGGACGAGGCCGCGCTGCACGGTGAGGCCGTCGGCGTCGAGATCGGCGACCTGCGGCCGCGCTTCGCCGAGCTGGAGGAGCACCTGCTGCGCCACGGCAAGGTGCGGCACTGGTCGGAGTGGTGGCACCAGTACGTCGAGGTCCCGCTCGGGGACAGCGACCACGACACCTACCGCCAGGTGATGTTCCTCATCGGCAGCCTGTTCCGGCGGCTCGCCCCCGGAGAGGGGTCGCGGCTCCGGGTGGACGAGGACCGCGAGCGGTACATGTGGACCCGGATGCGTGAGCACCTGGCGGCGAGCGGCACGGACCCGGAGGACTGTCTGTACGTGTGCGGGGCGTTCCACGCGGCCAGCCGCGTCGAGGAGTTCGGCGTGCGGGGCAGCTCGGACACGTTCACGATCTCCCCGCGTACCGCCACCACCTGGCAGTACGGGCTGATCCCGTCCAGCCACGCGGCGATCGAGGCGCAGTTCGGCCTCGCCGCGGGCTCGGTGTCGATCGCGGCGACGGAGTGGGCGAAGGGTCTGAAGCGGACCCGTGTGAAGCCGTACGTGCTGGAGGGACAGGCCGGGAAGAGGAAGTCCGCGGCCAAGAAGGCGGCCGTCGTCCCCGCTCCACCGCCCGAGGCCGCCGCGGACAAGCTGTCGGGCTTCCTTCGTCGGCCTCCCGTGCTCGACGGGCTCGACGAGGCCGAGCTGCTCGGCTGGTCGGTGGACATCGTGCGCGCGGCCCGGCGCAACGGCTATCTCGCCTCCACCGCCGACGCCATCGCCGTCTTCGAGACGTCGATCCTGCTCGCCGGCATGCGGGACCGGGCCAAGCCGACGCCGTACGACTTCCAGGACGCGGCGGTCACCTGCATCGAGAAGGACAGCGTCCCGGGACGGCGGGACGTGCGGCGCCTCGTCGAGATCATGATGGGCGGCGACCGGATCGGCCAGGTCGGGTACGACTCGCTGCCGCCGCTCGCCCGTGACGTGTACGACCGGCTCGCACCGCTGGAGCTGAGGCTCGAGCAGCGCGGGGTGCGCCGGGCGCTGCTGGACATGGCCTCCCGGCCGGAGCTGCGGGCGTGTTCCGACGTGCTGTGGATGCTGCGGCGTCTGCTGCCGCAGGGCGCGGCACGGCCGATCATGGGTGAGCGGCGGCTCGGTGAGCGGTCGATCCAGGAGTCGTGGGACCTGGCGCTCGGGACGCACCAGCGGGCTCTGATCGAGCTGGGCTACGAGGGTGTCAGCCTGGAACAGGTCCTGGAGCAGCGGCTGCGGCGCGACGCGTACGGGCCGCGGGCGACCACGGCGACGGTGCTGGCGGCCGTCGAGGACACGCTCCTGTACCTGGGCAGCCGCCGGCTCGCCGACGAGCTCGGCACGCACGCGCTGAAGGTGCTCGCCGCCGAGCGGAGCGTCGACGGGGCGCCGGAGGTGCTGCGCCGGGTGCGTGCGCTGCTGGCGTACTACCGCACCAGTGAGCCGGTGCTGCCGGCGTGGATCGAGTCGTTCGTCAAGACCGGTTACGCCCACTACTGCACGCTGCTGCCGACGGCGTTCCGGGACGAGGACGCGACGGTGGGGCAGGTCGCGGCGATGCTCGGCTTCCTGTTCTCCATGGAGAGCCTCGCGCTGTCGCTGGGCTGCGACCGGAACCAGCTGGAGCTCGCGGTCGCCCAGTCGCATCCGGAGGACCCGTCGAAGACGGCACTGCTGTGGGCGGCGCAGGTGCAGCTCGGCACCCTGTCCCGGGCCGAGCTGCGGGCGCGGTGCGACGAGCTGCTGGACAACCCGCTGGTGGTGCCCTCCTACCCGCGCTACCTCAGCGGTTTCGTGCACGCGCTGGAGCCGGTGCCGGGGCTGGCGGACGTGGTCGTGGAGGCGGTGTCGAACGCGTTCGGGCGGCTGCCGGACACGGTGCTGCTGCCGTGGCTGCCGCTGTTGATCACCACCCTGCGCTCCGGCGCGGCGGACCTCGCCCCGCTGATGGTCCGCGAGGCCGGCCGCGTCTTCCCGGGCCGGCTGGCGGAACTGGACGCGTGGACACCGCCGTGGCGGATGCCGGAGACGGATCCGTTCGCCGTCTCCCGGGCGAAGCCCGTGGCCGAGGCCCGCCGTGGCGCGGCACTGCTCACGGCACACCCGGCGGCGTGCGACGCGGTGGCGGGGCTGCTGGGTTGTACGGAGGGGTGGACGTGGTCCGATGTCCCGGCGCCGTCGGGCGTGGGGCTGCTGGCCGCGCATCCGGCGACGTGCGACGCGGTGGCGGACGTGCTGGGCTGCGACGGTGGCTGGGTGGCAGAGGCCGGTTCCGGCCCGTCGGGCGCGGCGCTGACGACCCGGTACCCAGAGACGGCGAATGCCCTGGATTGCTTGCTCACTGCCAGGTGACGGCGGTGGCGGTGTGTCGTCCGAGACGTTGGTGACACGCGCGACGGCTGCTTGAACGGGCGAGGGCCTTCTGTGCTCGGCGTGGATTGCGACACCGGCGCGCAGAAGGCCCTTGCACCCCACCGCAACGCTCCGCTGATGCGGAGGTGGCCCGTCGGATCATCACCGTTGAGATGTCCGTCCAGGAGGAAATGCTGATCGTCGAGGTACGCGCGGCCTGGAACATCGGCAGTCCGAGCAGGTGGTGCCGCCCGGTGCCCGCAACCCGCTGGAACCGCCGGCACGCAGGAAGCCCGTGATGAGGCCCGGGACAGCGTGAGATCTGCCAGTGTTTCCCGAGCTGAGCCAGTTCCTCGGCGGCTGTTTCCGTCAGGACTTCTTCGACGAGTACACCTCGCACAGTGAAGCCGTCGACGACTGCTTGGCCGGGGCGTCGGAGGCCGATCGGAACCAGCTCGTGGGAGACATCGCAGAACTGCGGGCCCTGACGGCCACGGACAGGGATCTGAAGGAGGCCACCTCGGTCCTCGGCATGGAGGTGTCACCCCCGACCGGGGTGGGAGTCCGGCAGTGGCCGGCCGACGTGTCCGGCATCGTCTCCCGCCACACGGGTGGTCAATGACCGCTGTCCAGGAGGAGACCGGCCGTGCCGCTCGGCGAGAGTGCCGTCGGGCGACACGGCCGGTCTTCGAGTGCCTCAGGTGTCCACGGTGTCGGCGGGCGCGCTCACCGGTGGGCGGGACGGTAGGAGTCGTTGACATCCACCGGGGCGCCGCCGCCCCGGACGCCGCCGCCGGGGATGTGGATCGTGCCGCGTACGGCGACGGCGGCCGTGCCGTGGCGCGGCACCGGCATGGGAGCCAGCCGCTGCCACCGGTCGCGCTCGGTGTCGTACGCCTCGGTCTCGTCGAAGACCGTGTTCGGGTTGCTGCCGTCGTGCCGGCCCTCACCGCCGAAGGTGTAGATCCTCGTCCCCACGGCCGCGGCGGCGATGCCGCCGCGGGCGGTGGGCATCGGCGCCCGCTCGGACCAGCGGCGGGCGCGCAGGTCGAGCGCGTAGACGGTGTCCCGTACGTTCACCTGCCCCCGGTCCCGGCCGCCGAGCACGTAGAACGTCCCGCCGACCACGGCTCCGCCCACATGGTCGCGGGCCTGCGGCAGCCCCGGCAGGCTCTCCCACCGGCCGGTCACGGCGTCGTACGCGGACACGGTGTCCACCGTGTCCTGAAGGCCGCCCGCACCCGGCACGAGGACGCGCATGCCGCCGGCGAGGAGGATCTTCGTGCCGTGCACGCCGATCGCGGCGCTCCCCCGTTCGATGCCCGCGGGCATGGGCGGAAGCCGTCGCCACCGGTCGGCGCGCGGGGAGTAGACGAAGCAGTCGCGCAGGGCTTGCCACTCGGATCCGCCGGACAGCCCGCCGAGGACGTGGATCCGGCCGTGGACCACCGCCACGTTGGGGTGGTTCATCGCGACGGGCAACGGTGCCGCGTCCGACCAGGTGTCGTGGCGCGTGTCGTAGACGTCGACCCGCGTGGTGGTGGTGACGCCGCCGGACTCCCCGGGGACGATGCCGCCGATGACGTAGACCTTGTCGCCGACGGCGGCGACGCTGTGCTCCTGCCGGGGTCCGCTCGCGACCGGTGCGAGCCGCCGCCAGCCCCTGCGGTAGGGGCCTTCTTCCACGGTGGGCGTTCCACCGGGGGAGGCCGGGTGATCCGGATGCGCGTGGGCCTCGACGGCCGGGGACACCGCCAAGGCGGCGCCGAGGAGCAGTACTGTCCGCCGCTGCATGGGAAACTCCTTGTCACAGGGCCTGGTCTTCCGTCAGAAGCAGGTGGCTTCGGCCCGTTCAGTGTTTCTGTCCGCGGCTGAGGCAACCAGGGGATGTCGTCCCGGGGGTGGGGCGTACCCGGCTCGGCCGGGGCCCTGTCGGGGTGCGGGGTCGACGACGTCCTGGGGGCCGAGGACCGCGAGCAGGTCGAGCAGGTTGACCTCGACGAGGCCGAGGACGGGGTGCCGGATGCGTTTGCGGTCGTCGCGCCGGAAGGCCACCTCGTGGTCGGCCCACGGCGCGGCGAACTCGGGCGAGGTGTCCCTCAGTGAACGGATCATCGACGTGACTTCGGCGTCCTTGGTGTCCCGCCGGGCGGCCGCAGCCCGCAGGTCGGCGACGAACGCACGGGACCGGGCCTCGTGGTCGGCCTCCGGGCGTCGGCCTCCGTGAACCACCGGTGGACGAAGCCGGCCCGGGTCCCTCGGAACCGGGAGCGGTCTCCCAGGAGCGCCGGCGCGGCGATCATCTGCTCGGACGGCTGGGACCCGGCTCCGCGCTCGAGCTCGTTGCAGTGGTCCACCGACGCCCCGGCGAGCCGGGCGGCCTCGTCCCGGCGCAGCCCGGGCACCCGGCGCCGGGGCCCGGCCGGGACACCGGCCCGGGGGACGACATCACCTGGTTCGGCCGGCCGCCGGCGCGCAGGGTGGAGGACACGACCACCAGCGACCTCCGTTCCGCACCGGTTCGCCGGGGCGGCCCCGCCGTCGCTGTGAGCCACGCCCGGTCCTCCCGGACCGCCGACCGCTCGGGGACAGCCATGCCTTTCGTCGACTTCAAGGTCCCCGCGGGGACCCTCACCGCCGAGGACAAGAAGAAGATCGTCGAGCGCACCACCGACCTGCACGCGGAGATCTACGGTGAGCGGGCCCGCGCCTCGTGACCGACGACAACGGCCCGGCAGGCCCTCAGCCGTGACAAGCCGGCAAGGGTTCCAGCCCTTCCGGCACCCCGTACTTGATGACCGCCGTGCACGCCTCCGCGATGTCGCAGCCCTTGTCGAACCACGGGAAGGCGAACAGGCTCCGGACCAGAGGGACAACGACGAGCGTCGAGCGCGTCCCCTTCGACATGTCTGTGTTGTTCCGCCCCACGCAGCGGAACATGCCGTACCGTCTCCGGTTCCGGGGCCGGGTGACGGCGGGCCCCGTGCCGACGGCTCCGGACGCACCGCGCGCCGTCGGCACCATGAGGGAGCGGTCCGGGGCAGATCCAGGGAACGACCGTTTTGAGGAACCGGCCCCACACCACGGGTTCGAACCTCAGCGTCACTCCGTCCTTCACGCCGGTGCAGAAGCGCAGGGCTTTCTCCTGGTCGTCGACGAAGACGCCGGTGTGGGACTTGTAGCAGCCCTGGCGCCTGGAGACGACCAGAGCGGCGGTCGACCGCGGGGCGGGGACCGATCGTCCTCACGACGGGCCCGTTCCGCCCTCCCCGGAGATTTCCCGGGAGCGCCGTGCCCGGGTGCGGGACACGAGAACATGTGCCGCATGATCCATGCTTCCCGACGCGCCCTGCTGACCGCCTTCGCCGCCTCCGCCGCCTCTGTTCCGCTGGCCGGGGCGGTCGCCGCCCCGGCACGCGCCGCCTCGTCCGTGCCCGTGTCCGTGCAGCCCTTCGCGGCCGCGACCGGGTCGGCCGCGGCCCGGTCCTCCGTGACCCTGTCCCCGCTGGACGCCTCCTACTTCGCCCCGGTGACGCTCGACACCTCGCTCACCACGACCGTGCTGCCGGGCTCCCCGGCCCGTACCGAGGTCACCTCGGGCGGCAGACGTGTCGCGCTGCTGACCCACGGCGCGCGGACCGTCGTACTGCCGGGACCTCGGCGCACGTTCACCGAGGACAAGCGGCCCTTCGTGGACGACTTCCAACGCACCCTGCCGGACCTGTCGCTGCCGGTCGCGGAACGGGACCACTGGGGCACCTCCCCCGGCGGCGGCGTCTGGTCCACCCTCGGGCCCGTCGACACCGACTACTCGGTAGTGCCGGGTACCGGCATCATCGACCTGACCACCGACTACGCCAGTCGCCACGCCAGTCTGCGCGACGGCGAGATCACCGACGTCGACGTGCGCTCCGTGGCCGCGTTCGACAAGGTTCCCACCGGTGAGGCGTGCTCGTACGCGCTGTCCTTCGGATACCAGGACACCCACAACAGCTACCGGGCCCGGCTGTCCTTCCTCACCACGGGCGCGGTCCAGCTGCGCGTCGAGAAGGAGGTCGCCGACACCGTCACCCAGCTGGCCTCGGCCCTGACACTCGCCACGGAGGTGCCCGCGAACACCGACTGGGCGATCCGGGTGCGCCGCGAGGGTTCTCGCATCCGGGTCAAGGCGTGGCGTTCGGAGTCGGCCGAACCGTCCGCATGGGACGTCGACGTCAGCGACTCCACCTTCGCCAAGGGCCGGGTGGGCCTGCGTGCCCTGGCCAACAGGGGGTGCGCCAACCTGCCGGTCAGGCTCTCCGTCAGCCGCTTCCAGGTGGACGCCGCGACCTGGGACGTCCCGCCGAGCGTCACCCACGGCGACTGGGTGCGTGTGCTGTCCCGGCCGTTCGACGGCACCTGGACCGAGGAGCTGGACCAGGTCGTACGCGGCTGGGCCGGCTCCACGGCCCCGGACGTGCTCGCGTACGCCGCGATGTTCCTCGGCGGAGCCCCGGCGGTGACGGCCGGGGCGGGACCGGCCCGGGGCAAGCAGGTGCTGGGAGAGGCCGGGTACGGCTACCTGGATTCCCAGGGCTACCGCTACGAGGGTGCCGACTTCCACGAGTACATGGGCATCGGCTGGACCTTCGACGACGGTGCCCACACCGGGCCGTCCAGCGAGCAGGCCGGCAATCTCGACTGCTCGGGGTACACGCGCATGGTGTACGGCTATCACATGGGCGTTCCGCTGGCGGCGGGCGAGGACACCTCCCGGCAGCGGCTGCCCCGCAAGTCCCGGGACATGGCGGACCACGCGCCCGGCGTGCGCATCGACCGGACCGACGGCACCGCTCCGCCCGCCGCCGCGCTGCTCCAGCCCGGTGACCTGGTGCTGTTCAACGCCGACTCCGGCGACGACCGGCAGACGGCCACGGCCGACCACGTCGGCATCCACCTGGGCGAGGACGCGGCCGGCCGGCGCCGTTTCCTCTCCAGCCGCAAGACCGTCAACGGGCCCACCATGGCCGACCTCGGCGGGGCCTCGCTGCTGGACGGCACGGGCACCTACGCCAGGACCCTGCACACCGTGCACCGGATCTGATGCCGCCTCACGCGGACCGGCTCGCGGCGGCATGACGGGCACGGGCCGTCGGATTCCCTTCCGGGTCTTCGACGGCCCTTCCGCGCTCACCGGTGACGTGAGGGTGTCAGGCCGCCCGCCGCGCGAGGTCGCCGTGGCCGCGGATGATGTCCGCGTACCGGTGACCGGTGCCCTTGATGGTGCGGACCTGGGTGTCGTAGTCGACGTGGACGAGGCCGAAGCGCTTGTCGTAGCCGTACGCCCACTCGAAGTTGTCCAGCAGCGACCAGGCGAAGTAGCCGGCCAGCGGGGCGCCCTTGCGGGCGGCGTCGGCGCAGGCGGCCAGGTGCCGGGTCAGGTAGTCCTGGCGTTCCGGGTCGTCGATGGTGCCGTCGGGGCGGACGACGTCCGGGAAGGCGGAGCCGTTCTCGGTGACGTAGAGCTTGCGGGCGCCGTACTCGTTCGTCAGGCGCAGCAGCAGTGCCTCGATGCCGCTCGCGTCGATCTCCCAGTCCATGCCGGTGCGCGGCACGCCGTCCCGGCGCACGGACGCGGCGTGGGGGGCGGGGCCGTCCGGGTCGGCGGCCACCACCTGCGGGAAGTAGTAGTTCAGGCCGAGCCAGTCGAGCGGGGCCGCGATGGTCTCCAGGTCGCCCTGCTTCTCCGGGAGTTCGACGCCGTAGACCTCGCGCATGTCCTCCGGGAAGCCGCGGCCGTGCACGGGGTCCAGCCACCAGCGGTTGGTGTGGCCGTCCATGCGGGCCGCCGCCGCCCGGTCCTCGGGGCTGTCGCTCGCGGCGTGGATCGTGGAGAGGTTGTTGACGATGCCGACCTGGGCGTCCGGGGCCGCGGCGCGGATCGCGCGGGCGGCCAGGCCGTGGCCGAGCAGGAGGTGGTAGGAGGCGCGGACCGCCGCCGTCAGGTCCGTCCAGCCCGGGGCCATCTTGCCCTCGAGGTGACCGATCCAGGCCGAGCACAGGGGTTCGTTGAGGGTCGCCCAGTGGTTCACCCGGTCACCGAGGCGTTCGGCGACGACGGAGGCGTACGCGGCGAAGTGCTCGGCGGTGTCGCGCTCGGGCCAGCCGCCGCGGTCCTGGAGGATCTGCGGCAGGTCCCAGTGGTAGAGGGTGACCGACGGGGTGATGCCGGCCTCGAGCAGGCCGTCGACCAGCCGGTCGTAGAAGGCCAGGCCCTTCTCGTTCACCGGGCCGTCGCCGCCCGGCACGACGCGCGGCCAGGCGATGGACAGCCGGTAGGCGTTGGTGCCGAGGCGGCGCATCAGGCCGATGTCCTCGCGCCAGCGGTGGTAGTGGTCGCAGGCGACGTCGCCGTGGTCGCCGCCCGCGATCGTGCCGGGGGTGTGCGAGAAGGTGTCCCAGATCGACGGGGAACGGCCGTCCTCCGCCACGGCCCCCTCGATCTGGTACGCCGAGGTGGCCGTGCCCCACAGGAAGTCGTCGGGGAGGGCGGCGTAGTCGATGGTCACGGAAGTCCTTTCGGGTTCGGGGGAGCCGGTCACTTGACGGCTCCCGCCGTCAGACCGGCGACGAGGTAGCGCTGCAGCAGCAGGAAGCCGGCGACCACGGGCACGCTCACCACGAGCGAGGCGGCCATGATCTGGTTCCAGTACACGTCGTTGAGGGTGGAGTAGCCCTGGAGGCCGACGGCGAGGGTGCGGGTGGTGTCGTTCGTCATCACGGACGCGAAGAGGACTTCGCCCCAGGCGGTCATGAAGGCGTAGACGGCGACCGCGACGATGCCGGGGACGGCCGCCGGGACGACGACGCGGAAGAGCGCGCCGAGCGGGCCGCAGCCGTCCACCATCGCCGCCTCGTCCAGGTCGCGCGGGACGGAGTCGAAGTAGCCGATCAGCATCCAGATGGAGAACGGGAGCGAGAAGGTCAGGTACGTCAGGATCAGGCCGCCGCGCGAGCCGAACAGGGCGATGCCGGTGGCGTTGCCGATGTTGACGTAGATGAGGAAGAGGGGGAGGAGGAAGAGGATGCCCGGGAACATCTGCGTCGACAGCACGGTCACCGTGAAGACGCGCTTGCCGCGGAAGTCGTAACGGCTGACGGCGTACGCGGAGAACACCGCGATCACCACCGAGCAGACGGTCGCCGCACCCGCCACGATCAGCGAGTTCACGAAGTAGCGGCCGAGCGGGACCGTGGACCAGATGTCGATGTACGGGCGGATCGTCAACTCGGTGGGCAGCCAGCGGAACTCGCCGGTGACGTCGGCGAGCGGCTTCAGCGAGCTGGAGATCATCACGTAGACCGGGACCAGCACGAAGCCGGTGAGCAGGGTCAGGAAGACCCGCCGGGACCACAGGAAGGAGCGGGGCGGGGCCATCGGGGACCGGGGCAGGCTCATGGGGCGGTCCTCCGTCCGCGCGAGGTGAGTGCGAGGTAGACGCCCGTGACGACGAGCAGGAACAGCAGGAGCAGGACCGACATCGCGGAGCCGGTGCCGAAGTTCCAGGTGACGAAGGACGCCTGGTAGATGTGGACCGAGATGAGGTCCGCCGCCTCGGGCGCCGCCTTGCCGAACATGACGTACGGGGTGTTGAAGTCGTTGAACGTCCACAGGAACAGCACCAGGACCAGGACCTGGTTGACCGGGCGCAGCGACGGCAGGGTGATGCGGCGGACCTGCTGGAGCATTCCGGCGCCGTCGAGGGCGGCGGCCTCGTACAGCTCGCGCGGGATGTTCTGCAGGCCGGCCATCACGATGAGGAAGGCGAACGGCCAGCCCTTCCACACCGAGACGATCAGCAGCGCGATGAAGCTGTTGTCGCCGATCAGCCAGAACGACGGCTTGTCGGTGATGCCGAGCTGGTCGTGCAGGACGTGGTTCACCAGGCCGTTGTCGTGCTGGAACATGAACACCCAGGTGATGACGGCCGCGTAGACCGGCAGGGCGTAGGGGACCAGGAACAGGGCGCGCAGCAGGCCGCGGCCGCGGAAGGTGTCCTGCATGTAGATCGCGGCCGCCGTGCCGATCAGCCAGCACAGGCCGACGGACAGCAGGGTGAAGGCGATGGTGACGAGGAACGAGTCGAGCAGGGCCTTGCCGACGGGGGCGTCGAAGTCCACCGACACCGAGTAGTTGTCGAAGCCGGCCCAGGGGGCGGTGCCCCAGTCGCGGATGTGGAACTGGGTGAGTTCCTTGAAGCTCATCATGATGCCGATGACCATCGGCACCAGGTGGACGAGGAGTTCGAGGAGCAGGGCGGGCAGGAGGAGCAGATAGGGCAGTCCGATGCGGCGGATCCGCCCGGGGCGGCGGCGGGGGCCGCGCGCCGCACCGGGGGAGCTCTTTCGCACGGTGGCCTCCGCTGCGGGGGCAGTGGCAGTCATGGCGGTGTCGGAACTCACTTCTTGGGCATCTGCTGCTGCGCCTTGGTGAGCGCGGCCTTCACCGAGTCGGTGGTCACCTCGCGTCCGCCTGCCGCGTCGGCGAACAGTTCCTTGATGGCCGTACCGACGGCGGTCTCGAACTGGGACTCGTCGGAGACCTGCGGCAGGGCGACGGCGCTCTTGGCGAGGGTGTCCTTCAGTACGGCATTGGCCGGGGAGTTGAAGGCGGCGTCCTCCTGGGCGGCCTTGACCGGGGGGATGGAGCCGTACGCCGTGTTGAGGATCTTCTGCTCGGCGTCGCTGGTCATGAACTTCACGAACTCGGTGGCGCCGTCGAGGTTGTCGGTGTTCTTGAAGACGGCGAGGTTGATGCCGGCGACCATCGAGTTGACCTGCTTGCCGGGGCCGGGGGTGCCGGACTGCACCGGCACGGGGGCGATGCCGTAGGCGTCCTCGCTCATGCCCTGGGACTCGAGGTTGGCGGAGGCGGACTGCCACAGCAGCATGCCGGTCTTGCCCTTGGCGAAGTCGCTGACCGACTGGTTCTGGGCGTACTCGGCGTTGCCCGGAGCGATGATCTTGTCCTTGGCCATGAGGTCGACGTACTGCTTGACCGCCGTGACCACTCCGTCGTTGGTGAAGTCGGCCTCGCCGTCGGCGGTGAAGAAGTCGGCGCCGTGCTGCTCGGCGAGGACGAAGGCGTGGTGGATGTTCTCGGAGGGGTTCGAACCCTCCATCCCTATGCCCCACTTGCCGTCCTTCGACAGCTTCTTGCCGGCGGCGATCAGTTCGTCCCAGGTGGCCGGCGGGCCGTCGATGCCGGCGTCGGCGAACATCTGCTTGTTGTAGTAGAGCGCGTACGCCATCGAGTACAGCGGGACGGCGGCCGGGTCCTGGCCCTCGACGCCGGTGGAGCCGAGCGCGGAGTCGACGAAGCGGTCCTTGCCGCCGATCTTGTCGAAGTTCTTCGCGTCCCAGGGCAGCAGGGCGCCGGTGGCCTGGAGGGAGGCGGACCAGGTGTTGCCGATGTTCAGCACGTCCGGGCCCTGGCCGGAGGTGGTGGCGGTGAGGATCCGGTTGAGCAGGTCGGACCAGGGGACCACCTCCAGCTTCACCTTGATGCCGGTCTCCTTCTCGAACTTGTCGAGCTCGGGCTGGAGGACCTTCTTGTCGATCTCGATGCTGGCGCCCTGGTTGGAGGCCCAGTAGGTCAGTTCCTTCGGCGAGTCGTTGGACCCGCCGCCCGTGCTCGATCCGCCTCCGCAGGCCGAGGCGGCGAGTGCGAGAGACAGGATGACGGCGCCTGTGGCCGCGGCTCGGATACTGCGCATGGCTCCTGATGTCCCTTTCCGGGGTGCAGGGGGCGATGCCCTTGCACGAAGGCGGCGGCCTTCACACGAAGGCCGCACCTCACGGCTTAATTTAGGACGTGAGTTAAACCCTCCCAAGACAGAACGTCAAGGGTTTCGACGGACTCACCCGACTCTCGCCGCACCCCTTGACTCATCTGTTCCGGGGATGAACCATTCAGCGGCGAGAGAGCGCTCCCAGCACCCCACGCCGTTCACTTCCTGAACCAGGAGAGCCGCCCCATGACGTCCGACTCCCCGTCGTCCTCCCGGCCACCGGCCATCGGCCGCCGCACCGTGCTCGGCGCCGCGGCCGCCGCTCCGGTCCTGACCGGACTGCCCTCGGCGGCCTCCGCCGCGCCCGCGGCGAGACGCCGGAAACCGCGCCGGCTGAAGGGCGGCGGCGACCTCGGCCCCAACGTGATCGTCTTCGACCCGTCCACACCGGACATCCAGGCCAGGCTCGACGAGGTGTTCGCCCGGCAGGAGTCGGCGCAGTTCGGCACCGGCCGCTACCAACTGCTGTTCAAGCCCGGCACCTACCACGGGATCGACGCCCAGATCGGCTTCTACACCTCGGTCTCCGGGCTCGGCCTCTCCCCCGACGACACCACCATCAACGGTGACGTGACGGTCGACGCCGGCTGGTTCGACGGCAACGCCACGCAGAACTTCTGGCGTTCGGCGGAGAACCTGGCGCTCGTCCCGACCAACGGCACCAACCGGTGGGCGGTGGCGCAGGCCGCGCCGTTCCGGCGGATGCACGTGCGCGGCGGACTCGATCTGGCCCCGTCCGGCTACGGCTGGGCGAGCGGCGGCTACATCGCCGACAGCCGGATCGACGGCACGGTCGGGCCGTACTCGCAGCAGCAGTGGTACACCCGGGACAGCGCGGTCGGCGGCTGGACCAACGCCGTCTGGAACATGGTGTTCTCCGGCGTCGAGGGCGCCCCCGCGCAGAGCTTCCCCGACCCGCCGTACACCACACTCGACCGGACACCGATCTCCCGCGAGAAGCCCTTCCTGTACCTCGACGGCGATCAGTACCGCGTCTTCCTGCCCTCGCTGCGGACCGACGCGCGGGGCGTCACCTGGGGCAACGGCACCCCGCGGGGCGCGTCCCAGCCGCTGAACCGCTTCTACGTCGCGAAGCCCGGCGACTCGGCTGAGACCCTCAACCAGGCGCTCGACCAGGGACTCGACCTGCTGCTCACGCCGGGGATCTACCACGTCGACCGGCCCGTCCGCGTGAACCGCCCGGGCACGGTGGTCCTGGGTCTCGGCTACGCCACCCTGATCCCCGACAACGGCGTCACCGCCCTGAAGGTCGCCGACGTCGACGGCGTACGGCTGGCGGGCTTCCTGATCGACGCCGGGCCGGTCGACTCGCCCGTCCTGCTGGAGGTCGGGCCGGACGGCGCCTCCCGCGACCACTCCGCGAACCCCATCACCGTGCAGGACGTGTTCGTCCGGATCGGCGGGGCGGGTCCCGGCAAGGCGACCACCAGCATGGTGATCAACGCCCGGCACACCATCGTCGACCACACCTGGGTCTGGCGCGCCGACCACGGCGAAGGCGTCGGCTGGGAGACCAACCGCTGCGACTACGGCGTCGTCGTCAACGGCGACGACGTGCTCGCCACCGGCCTGTTCGTCGAGCACTTCAACAAGTACGACGTGCAGTGGAACGGCGAACGCGGCCGCACGGTCTTCTTCCAGAACGAGAAGGCGTACGACGCCCCCGACCAGGCCGCCGTCCAGAACGGCTCGGTCAAGGGCTACGCCGCGTACAAGGTCGGCGACCACGTCACCACCCACGAGGGCTGGGGCATGGGCAGTTACTGCTACTACAACGTGAACCCGGGCATCGTCCAGCACCACGGCTTCGCCGCCCCGGACCGTCCGGGCGTGCGCTTCCACCACCTGCTGGTCGTCTCGCTGAGCGGTCACGGGCAGTACGAGTGCGTCATCAACGACACCGGAGCCCCGACCTCGGGCACCGACACGGTGCCGTCCACGGTGGTGTCGTACCCCTGATCCCGGCGCCGGGGGGGGGCACGCCATGGCCGACGCCGACGGCCGGGCGCGCCCCTGCGGCACCGGTGGCGGCCCTTCCCGGCTGAGTCGCGGGAGGGGCCGCCGTGCCGCGCCTACCGCACGGGCGCGGGGGCCGGTGCGGGGGCGTAGCCGGTGGGCCGGGTGGTGAAGGTGCCGCGGCCCTGGGTGCGGCTGCGCAACCGGGTCGCGTAGCCGAACAGTTCGGCCAGCGGCACGGTCGCGGTGACGACCGTCGCGCCCGCCCGGGTGACGGAACCGGTCACCCGGCCGCGGCGCGCGGCCAGATCGCCGAGCACTCCGCCCACCGCGTCCTCGGGCACGGTGACCGTGACCTCGACGACGGGCTCCAGCAGGACCATGGCGCAGGCCCGCAGGGCGTCCCGCAGTCCGAACCGGCCGGCGGTGCGGAAGGCGGTGTCCGAGGAGTCCTTCACATGGGTCGACCCGTCGGTGAGCGTGACACGGAGCCCGGTCACCGGGTGTCCGCCGAGAGGTCCCTCGGCGAGCGCGTCCCGGCAGCCCGCCTCGACGGCACGGACGTACTCCTGCGGCACGCGCCCGCCGACGACCGCCGAGCGGAACTCGAAGCCGGACTCCGGGGAGTCCAGTGGTTCGACGTCGAGGACCACATGGGCGAACTGGCCCGCCCCGCCGTCCTGTTTGACGTGCCGGTACACGAACCCGGACACACCCCGGCCGACGGTCTCCCGGTGACCGACCCGGGGGCGGCCGACGTTGACGCCCAGTCCCTGATCACGCCGGATCTTCTCCACCGCGACCTCCAGGTGCAGTTCGCCCATGCCGGAGAGCACCGTCTGGCCGGTCTCCGGATCGGTGCGCACGACCAGCGAGGGGTCCTCCTCGGCGAGCCGCGCGAGTGCCGACGCCAGACGCCCGGTGTCCGTGCCCTTCAGTGCCTCGACGGCCACGGAGACGACCGGCTCGGCGACCCCCGGAGGCTCCAGGACGAGCGGGGCGTCCGGCGCGCACAGCGTGGAGCCGGCGCGGGCGGACTTGAGCCCGACCACGGCGACGATGTCCCCGGCGACCGCCCGGTCCAACCGGGCGTGCCGGTCGGCCTGTACGCGCAGGATGCGCCCGACGCGCTCGGAGCGCCGCGCGGTGGCGTCCCACACCGTGTCTCCCTTCTCGATCGTTCCCGAGTACACCCGCAGGTAGGTCAGCCGCCCGGTGGCGGTGGCGTTCACCTTGAACGCGAGGGCGGCCAGCGGGGCCGCCGGGTCGGCGGTCCGCCGCTGTTCGGTGCCGTCTCCCTCGTGCGTACCGCGTATCGGCGGCACGTCGAGGGGCGACGGCAGGTAGGCGAGTACGGCGTCCAGCAGTGGTTCGACGCCGCGGTTGCGGTAGGCGGAGCCGCACAGGACGACGACGGCGTCACCGCCGCGGGTCAGGTCCCGCAGGGCTTCGGTGAGCGTGCCGGTGCCGAGCGCGCCGGTGCCGCAGAACTCCTCCAGCGCGCCCGGGTGCAGCTCGGCGACGGCCTCCTCCAGCAGTCGGCGTCGTCTGCGCGCCTCCTCGCGCAGTTCGTCCGGCACCGGTGCCGCATCGCGAACCCGGCCCTCGTCGGTCCAGGTCAGGGCACGCATGTGCAGCAGGTCGACGACACCGGTGAAGGTGTCCTCCGCGCCGATCGGCAACTGCACCGCCAGGGGTGCGGGGTGCAGCCGTTCCCGGATGGAGGCGACGGCGGTGTCCAGGTCGGCGCCGGCCCGGTCCATCTTGTTGACGAACGCGATCCGCGGCACACCGTGCCGGTCCGCCTGCCGCCACACCGACTCGCTCTGCGGCTCCACACCGGCGACCGCGTCGAACACGGCGACCGCGCCGTCGAGGACGCGCAGCGAGCGCTCCACCTCGTCGGCGAAGTCGACGTGGCCCGGAGTGTCGATGAGGTTGATCCGGTGACCGTCCCAGGCGCAGCTGACGGCGGCGGCGAAGATGGTGATGCCCCGGTCGCGTTCCTGCGGGTCGAAGTCGGTGACGGTGGTGCCGTCGTGCACCTCACCGCGCTTGTGCGTGGTGCCGGTGGCGAACAGGATCCGCTCGGTGACGGTGGTCTTGCCGGCGTCGACATGGGCGAGGATGCCCAGGTTGCGGACGGTGGCGAGGGGGTTGGTGCGCATGGCCCGTGGCCTTTCGGATGTTCCGGAGAAGGGCAGCGCGATTTCCCGGCGCACGGCGTCGGGCGCCCCGGTCGGAGGGGGCGTCGAGGATCAGACGTGCGTCACGGGCATCCGGTGCCGGCCGCGCGGCGGGCACCGGACGGCCGGAGACACCAGGATCACCACGGACCGACGGGACCGGGAACGGGGAGCGACAGCGGTGGCGTGGTCACGCACGGCCCGTCTCCCCCCACTGGTCATGGATGCGCGGCCCGGTGGCGGGCGGCGTCTGTGCGGTGAGTGTAGGGACGGAGGGGAGTGCCGGGCCACGCAATATTCACGTCTCACATGTTGGTACGACGTTTCTGGCCAGTGAGATGTCTGAGATCGTTGTATGGCCCACACTGTTTGCGCGGCCTCCCGCGAGGCGGACGCGCGGCGCGGTGCGGGCCGCCGGCGTACGCCGCCGGTGACCGCTCCTCCCCGGAAAGACCGTGAAATGCCCGCACCAACCACCGGCCCGGCCCCCGTCAACTCGCGGTCCCGGGTGCTCATCGCGAGCCTCATCGGCACGACGATCGAGTTCTACGACTTCTACATCTACGCGACCGCCGCCGTCCTGGTCTTCCCCAAGCTCTTCTTCCCGAGCAGCGACCCGACGACGGCGCTGCTGTCGTCCTTCGCGGTGTTCGGCGCCGCGATGGTCGCCCGCCCGATCGGCGCCGTGGTCTTCGGACACCTCGGTGACCGGCTCGGTCGCAAGGGCACACTGGTGGCCTCGCTCCTCACCATGGGCATCGCCACCTTCCTCATCGGCGTGCTGCCCACCTACGCGCAGGCCGGCTGGGTCGCCACCGCGCTGCTGGTGGTGATGCGGCTCGCGCAGGGCTTCGCGCTCGGCGGCGAGTGGAGCGGCGCGGCCCTGGTCGCCACCGAAAACGCCCCGAAGCACAAGCGCGCCCTCTACGGCACGTTCCCACAGCTGGGCGCCCCGCTCGGCTTCATCATCGGCAACGGGCTCTTCCTGATCATCGGCGCGCTGCTGCCGTCCGCGGCGGGTGCCGACCCGTCCCAGCCCTCGGACGCCTTCCTGAGCTGGGGCTGGCGCATCCCGTTCCTGTTCTCCGCGGTGATGGTCGCGATCGGCCTGTGGGTGCGGATGCGCCTGGTCGAGGCGCCGGTCTTCTCCAGGACCCGCGAGGCCGGGCTGGTGCGGAAGCTGCCGCTGGCCACCGTCTTCCGCGGCCACTGGAAGCAGTTGGTCCTCGGCACCTTCTTCATGCTGGCGACGTACGTGCTCTTCTACCTGATGACCACGTTCTCGCTGAGCTACGGCCGTACGCCGGAGGATGCCGCCGTGCCCGGCCTGGGATACGACTACACGACGTTCGTCCTGATGATGATCTTCGGGGTGCTGTTCTTCGCCGTGTTCACCCTGGTCTCCGGTCCGCTCGCGGACAAGTACGGCCGGCGCTCCACACTGATCCTGGTCACCGCCGGGATCCTGGTCTTCGGGCTGGTGTGGGTGCCGCTGATCGGCATGGGCACGCTGGGCGTGGTGCTGTGGCTGGTGCTCGGCTTCACGCTGATGGGCATGACGTTCGGCCCGATGGGCGCGCTGCTGCCGGAGCTCTTCCCGACGAGCGTGCGCTACACGGGCTCCGGGATCTCCTACAACGTCAGCTCGATCCTCGGCGCGGCCGTCGCCCCGTTCATAGCGGTCGCCCTGTGGGAGGCCGGCGACGGCTCGCCGTGGCTGGTCGGCGTCTACCTCTCCTCGATGGCGCTGCTGACGCTGGTCGCGTTGCTGCTCGGCAAGGAGACGAAGGACGTCGGACTCGACGAGGGCGAGGCCGACGGCGACTCCGGCCGGGACCGGACGCCCGCCACCGCCACGGCCCCCTGAGCCGCCCGGTACCCGCACCGCGGCCCCCTTCCTCCCCGTCCGGGAACGGAAGGGGGCCGCGGCGCGTCCTCGCGAGCGGACCGGCGGCTCCTCGGCGGACAGTCCCGCACGGGCCGTCGCACGCGGCGGGGAAATTGCTTTCCCCTGCCACCGGCAGCCGCCGTCCGCCCTCCGTGGCGGCCGAATCACACCCGTCACACAAAGGAAAGAAGTCAGATGTTCAATTACCAGCGTGCAGAAAACGACAAGAATGGAGAGTCTCGCCCGCGATAAGCACGCGTTACACGCACATCAACTTCCCGGCCTTGTCCGAAAATAGTACGGGCAGTCGTGTACCATCGGCCGACAGTGGGCCACTTTTCCGACAACGGAGGACAGGCCGACAACGGGGGCATCTCGATGCACCCGCGCACTCTCTACACGATCGTGAATACGACGGAGGGTCGCCGATGCCATCGATTCGGATCTTACTCATGGACACCGAACGGCTGGTCGCCGAAGGTTTCCGGAATCTACTGCAGAGTTTTCATGAATTCTCGGTGGTGGCCGTCGCACACGACGAGGCCACCACGCTGTGCCAACTGCGACGACATCATCCGCACCTCGTCGTGATGGGCCTGGGAGCGGGCGGGAACGGAGGCATGCACACCGCGCGGGCGATCCGCCAGGACTCGCGGCACGTCCGCATCATCGTCCTGGCGTCCAGCCAGCAGCCGATCCACATGCGCGAGGCCTTCGTGGCCGGCGCCAACGCCTACCTCTCGCGCGACATCGACGCCCAGGAACTGCGCGACACCCTGCTCACCGTGCACCGCGAAGGCGCCGCCCTGTCCGCCGCGGCCGCCGGACAGGTCCTCGAACTCGTCTCCGGCGGACTGAGCCGCAACGCCTCACCCCTCGACCTGCTCACCCGGCGCGAACGGGAGATCCTCTTCCTGGTCGCGGACGACCAGGAGACCCACCACATCGCCGCCCGACTGGGCATCACCCCCAAGACCGTACGCAACTACCTCAGCCGCATCTACGCCAAACTGGGCACCCGCAACCGCCTCCAGACCGCCCTGTACGCCCTGCGCTGCCCGGAGTTCCGCCCGCAGCCGGTCGCCGAGACCTGACCCCCCTTCGCCCGCGTCCACCCCGGAGACAATACGATACGCTACCCGTAGCGTATCGTATTGTCTCCGGACCGGGAGGGGCGACGCCGTGCTCAACCGATGGTGGACCCTGTGCGTGGTGTCGGTGGGCAGCTTCATGCTGCTCCTCGACGTCACGATCGTGAACATCGCACTGCCCGACATCGAGGAGGCGCTCGACGCGTCCCTCACCGACCTGCAGTGGGTGGTGGCCGCCTACGCCGTCGCGCTGTCGGCCGCCCTGCTCACGGCGGGATCGCTCGCCGACCGGTTCGGCAGACGAGCCGTCTTCTCCTGGGGGATGGCCGTCTTCACCCTGGCGTCCCTGCTGTGCGGGGTCGCCCAGAGTCCGCTGGTGCTCAATCTGGCGCGGGTGCTGCAAGGGATCGGCGGCGCCGCCCTGCTGGCCACGTCCCTGGCGCTGCTGGCCGCCGCCTACCCGGGCAACAAGGAACGTCATGTGGCACTCGCCGTCTGGGGCGCGGTCAGTGGTGCCGCCCTGGCCGTGGGACCGCTCGCCGGCGGGATCCTCGTGGAGGGCGTGGGCTGGCGATGGATCTTCCTGGTCAATCTTCCGGTCGGGATCCTGGCCCTCGTCGCCACCGTCATGCGCGTCGACGAGTCCCGCGCGGAGCGGCCGGGCGCCATCGACTGGCCCGGCTTCCTCACCCTCGGCACCGCCCTGGGCACGCTCTCCTTCGCCCTGCTGCGGGCCAACGAGGAGGGGTGGGGCAGCGCTCCGGTGGTGAGCGCGTTCATCGTCTCGGGCGTCTCCCTCGTCGCCTTCGTCGTCGTCGAACGGGTCCGGCGCGATCCCATGCTGCCGGGCGAGCTGTTCGAGAAGATCACCACCACGGGTGCCGCGCTGGGCGTACTGGCCATGAGCACGACGGCGTTCGCCCTGCTGCTGTACCTGACCCTGTACCTGCAGACGGTGCTGGGCCACGAACCGCTGGCCGCGGGACTGCGGCTGCTGCCGCTGACCCTCTCCATCTTCGTGGCGTCCGCGGTGGCGGCCCGCCTGGGAACCCTGCTGCCGGCCCGCCTGCTGGTCTCCGCGGGTCTGGCCTGTATCGGTACGGGGCTGCTGCTCATGGGCGGCATCTCCGCCTCGGACGACTGGACGGGCCTGCTCGCCGGTCAGCTGGTCACCGGTCTCGGCGTCGGCCTGGTCAACCCGAACGTGGTCGCCGCCGCGATGGGCGCGGTCGGGCCGGCCCGGGTCGGCGTCGCCTCCGGACTGAGCAACACCTGCCGCTCCATGGGGATCGCCGTGGGGGTGGCCGCGCTCGGCGCCGTCTTCGCCGACCGGGTGCGGGACGGCGTCCACGACGCGCTGATGGGCACCCCGCTGGAGGCCCGGGCCGGCGAACTCGGCCACGCGGTGGCCTCCGGCCAGGTCGGTCCCGTGCTCGCCCGACTGCCCGGGGAGCAGCGCGGCGTGTTCGCCGGGGCGGCGCAGGGCGCGTTCGTCGACGGCCTCAACTCGATCCTGACCGTCGCCGCGGTGGTGGCCTTCGTGGGGGCGGTCGTCGTCCTCCCCCTGATCCGCAGCCGCGACCTCGTCACCACCGGGCCCGACGGCGAGCCCCTTCCGATCGCCGCGGGGCACTGATCCCCGCGACACCGTCAACCACAGGAGCAGACTGTGCAGACCCTGACCAGCCGGTGCGTCGTCGTCGGCGGTGGACCCGCGGGCATGATGGCGGGCCTGTTGCTCGCCCGGCAGGGCGTGGACGTGACCGTCCTCGAGAAACACGGTGACTTCCTGCGGGACTTCCGCGGGGACACGGTGCACCCCTCGACCCTGCGGATCATCGAGGAACTGGGGATGATCGACGAGTTCCTGCGGATCCCGCACAGCAAGGTCAGCACCATCACCGTGCAGACGCCCGCGGGTCCCACCGTCTTCGCCGACTTCGCGAAGATCCACGGCACCCACCCGTACATCGCGTTCATGCCGCAGTGGGACGTCCTCGACTTCCTCGCGCGCAAGGGCCAGGAACTGGACACCTTCCGGCTGTTCCAGAAGGCCGAGGCCACCGAGGTGATCCGGGAGGGCGACCGGGTCCGCGGGGTGCGGGCCGTGACGCCGGACGGGCCGCTGGAGGTCCGGGCGGACCTCGTGCTCGCCGCCGACGGCCGGCACTCCACCATGCGCCGGTCCGTCGGGCTGCCCGTCTCGGCGTCCGCGGCCCCCATGGACGTGCTCTGGTTCCGGCTGAGCCGGGAGCCGGGCGAGACCATGAGCTTCCTGCACACCGGCCCCGGCTTCGTACTGGTCACCATCGACCGCGGTGACTACTGGCAGATCGCCTACGTCATCCCGCAGAACGCCTACGAGACGGTCCGCGCGGAGGGCCTGGACCGGCTGCACGCCGACGTGGCCTCCGTGCACGGGCCGTTCGCCGCGCGTCTGGGCCGGGAGATCACCGACTGGGACCACGTGAAGCTGCTGAGCGTGCGCGTCGACAGACTGCGCACCTGGCACCGGCCGGGGCTGCTGTGCATCGGCGACGCCGCCCACGCGATGTCGCCGGCCGGCGGGGTGGGCATCAACCTCGCCGTGCAGGACGCCGTGGCCGCCGCGCGGATGCTCGGTCCGGTGCTGCGCGCCGGCCGCACCCCCGGCCGGCGCGAGCTGGCCGCGGTCCAGCGGCGCCGCTCCCTGCCGGTGCGGGCGGTGCAGACGGCCCAGGTGCACATGCTGGCCGACCTGTACCCCAAGGACCGCAGGACCACGGTGGAACGCCCCCTGGCCGCCCGCGTCGTCCGCCGCTTCCCCTTCCTGACCCGCTGGACGGCCCAGTTCATCGGCGTCGGCCTGCGCCCGGAGCACGTGGACTGACACGGTGCGGGAAGGGCCGGACGGCGGAGGACGCCGCCGGGGAGGGGGGACGGGCAAGGGCGCGGCCGGCCCGCCCGGCCCCGTGTCGCGCCGGCGGGCGAACGCGGGGCACGGGCTCCGTGAACGGCACGGGCGTCCGGGACGACGGCCCCGTCGGGTGCGGGGTGGCCGGACACGCGGGGCGGTTCCGTGGCCGGCGTGTCCGGGCCACCGAACCGCGTCAGGCGCGGATCGACGGCCAGATGACGTCCAGGACCCGATCGGCCCAGTCGGACGGCGGCGTGCCCTGGGTGACGGAGCGGGCGATGTAGGAGCCCGCCAGCATGCTCACCACCGTCTCGTGGTCCACGTCGGCCCGCAGCTCCCCCGCCGCCACCCCCGTGCGCAGCGTTCCGAGCATGACGTCCAGGCGGGGACGGAGAATGGTCTCGCGGAAGGCGCGGGTGAATTCCGGGTCCTCGTCACCGTGCAACACCGCGGCGAGGGCGCGCAGCCCCACCACGTCCTCGACACCGCGCCTGAATTGCTCAAGCAAATTCCGCAGCCTTTCCCGGGCCGCGATTCCCACCGGCGGCTCGGGAATGTCCTCCACGAAGGCCAGGGAGGAACGCAGCAGCTCGTAACGGTCCCTGTAACGCCGGTAGATCGTGGTCTTCGCGACCCCGGAACGCTGGGCCACGGCCTCCACGGTGACTCCCGTCGGCCCTCTTTCCCGCAACAACGCGAGCGCCGCCAGGACGATCTCCCTGGACACTTCCGCGCTGCGCGGCCGCCCCGGAGCCGGCCGAGTGTTCTCTCCCTGAACCATTCCGCGGATTATATCGGTGTCAAGGGGTCGTACGGGTCCCCGCGCCGACCGCGGACCGGCTCACCGGCGTCCCGGCCGTGTACAGCCGGCCGAGGGCGTCCAGCATCGTCCCCGTGCCGTCGGTACTGCGGCCCAACGAGGCCGGCCAGAGACGTCCGCCGCCCGGCAGACAGCGGGCACCGAGCCCCACCAGCGCCCGTCCCGGCCCGAGTTCCAGGAAGGCCCGTACCCCCATCGCGTCCACCGCGCGGATCGCGTCCAGGAACCGCACCGGACCGCGCATGTGCCGCCCCCAGTACGCCGGGGTGAGCTGTCCGGCCTCCAGCGGGCGCCCGGTGACGGTGGAGACGAAGGGCACGCGCGGAGCACGGGTGCGCACCCCCTCCGCGGCGGCGGCCAGTTCGCCGAGTGCCGGTTCCTGGAGCGGCGAGTGCAGTCCCGCCGGCACCGGAAGTCTGCTGACCCGGGTTCCCGAGGCGCCCAGCCGCTCCGTGATCCGGGCCAGGGTGGCGGCCCGTCCCGACAGCGACACCTCCCCCGGTGAGATGACCGCCGCGATCCCCACCGTCGGCTCGAAGTCCCCGAGCACGTCGAGTGCGGTGCGCTCGTCCAGGGCGACGACCGCCATCGCGCCGTCCGTGACCCGTTCCGCCAGGGTGATCTCCGTACCGAGCAGCCGCACCGCGTCCTCCACGTGGAGCACGCCCGCGCAGGCGGCGGCCGCGTACTCGCCGGAGCTGAAGCCGAGCACCGCCGCGGGCTCGACGCCCCGGCTGCGCCACAGTTCGGCGAGGGCCGTGCTCACGCAGAAGGTGCCGAGCGCGCCGTGCGCCGTCCGGTGCACGGCGTGGGGCTCCGCGTCGGGGTGGAGGAGCCGCTGCAACGGCGTCGAGACGAACGGCCGGGCCGCCTCCGCACAGCGGTCGAACGTCTCCCGGTACACCCGCTCGGTGCGGTACAGCCCCTGTCCCATGCCCGCGAACTGCGCGCCCTGCCCGCTGAAGAGGAACGCGACGCGCGCGGTCCTCTCGGCGACCCCGGTGTGCACCTCGCGGACCGTCTCCCCGGCCAGGTGGGCGTCGAGGCGGGCGGCGACCTCCTCGGCGGTGCGTCCGGTGACGGCCAGCCGGTGGGCGGCGTGCGGGCCGTCGGCGGCGCGGGCGCACACCTCCGGCAGTGGGGGGCCGCCGGGGCGCGTCAGCCGGGCCGCGGTGTCGCGTGCGAGGCCGGCCAGTTTCCCGGCACTGGGGGCGGACAGCAGGAGCAGGCGGGTGGCGTGGTCCGCGGTCATGGCCGCCGCCCCGTCGCCGGGCCCTCGCCGGCGCGGGCCGTTTCGGCCACCGCCCGGCACCAGGCCGCGCCCGCGTCGGCCAGGGCCACGGGGAAGGCCGTGAAGGTGAAGGGTCCCTCGGGGATCTCCCGGAGCCGGGCGAGCCCTTCGATCTGCACGAACTCCCGTCGTCTGCCGTGCATGTGGGCGGGCCACAGGACGTCGCGGTCCCCCGAGGCGTAGTAGCGCTCGACCATGTCGCGGGCGGGCCCGTCGAAGCTCCAGCAGTCCGTGCCGAGGACCTTCACGCCGAGGTCCAGCAGGTGGTCGACGGCTCCGGGGGTGATCGCCGTGGACCGCGTGTGGTACTCGGGTGTGCCCAGGCGCAGATCGGAATCGGTGCGGAAGAGCACCACGGTTCCGGGCCCGACGTGTGCCCCGGAGCCCGCCAGCGCCTCCTTGACGTCGGACGCGGTCACCCTGTTCCCGCAGGCCCGGACGTCCAGCACGGCCCCGGGCCCGCGGAACCACTCCAGCGGCAGGTCCATGACCTTCTTGGCGGGGCGTCCCTCGCACTCGGGTCCGTAGTGGAAGGGCGCGTCCACGTGCGTGCCCTGGTGCACGGACATGCGGTAGAACTCGTTGGACAGGAAGCAGCCGTCCGGCAGGTCCCGGGGGCTCAGCCGGCGGCGGCCGGTCAGCCACCGCCAGTGGTTGACCAGCCGGTCCCTGCGGCTGTCGCCGGGCAACGCCCGTATGCGGCGGGAGAGGTGGCGGATGCCGTCCCGGTGGAGCCACTGCTCGAACTCGACCCCGGGGGCCCGGCGGCTGACGGGGATGCTCAGGTCGACGTACACGACTACTCCTCACTCAGGGCGTGCGCCGGTGCTCGGTCCGGCGGCCGGTGGTCCTCGCGGTGCCGGGGATCCACCCGGGCACCGCGCGCCGGTAGGCGGCGTACTGCTCCCCGAAGGCCGCCCTCAGCCCCGGCTCCTCGATCCGGACGGTGGTCACGCAGGACACGGCCAGGACGAACGCGGCCCAGACCAGGACGGCCGTCGCGGACCACAACAGGGCCTCACCGGCCAGGAGCAGGGTCATCCCGGCGGCCATGGGGTTCCTGATCACCCCGTACCAGCCCGACCGGACCAGCCGCTCGGGCGGGCGGTCGCCCAGGGGGGTGGGCTGGCGCAGGTAGACACGGTCCACGGCGTCCGCGGTCATCCAGGCGCCGAGCAGGACCAGGGCGAGCCCGCCGGTCGCACGGAGCACGCCCCCGCCCGGCACCGGAGGGCCCTGCAGCCACAGGCCGAGCGCCGCGGGGACCGCGCCGGCCACCACCAGGGGGATCAGCAGGGGCTCCGCGCGCAGTGTCCGTACACGGCTCACGGCATGCTCCCGAGCACGGGGGCGAGCGCGGTCGTCACGCGCTCCCCGTAGGCGGTGCGGAGCCGGGCCGCGAGCGAGCGGGCGCTCACCGTGTACTCCTGGGTGCCGGCCGACTCCAGGGCGAAGGAGGCGAGGACGCAGCCCAGCCGGGCCGCCGCCTCGACCGGGACGCCCCGGGCGACGGCGGCGAGCATCCCGGCGCGCAGCGCGTCGCCCGCGCCGGTCGGTTCGACGGCCGTGACGTCCGGGACCGCCGGCACCACGAGCGGCTCGTGGCCGGAGCGCTCGACCAGCACCCCGGCGGCACCGAGCGTGGTCACCCAGGTCCCGACCCGTTCCAGAACGCGCCGGGCGCTCCAGCCGGTGCTCTCCTGGAGCAGCGCCGACTCGTACTCGTTGGTGAACAGCCAGCGGGCGTCCGTCAGCAGGAACTGCACGTCCGCGCGGTTCAGGCGGGCGATCTGCTGCGAGGGGTCGGCGACGAACGGCAGGGCCGCGGTGCGGCACTCCTCGGTGTGCCGGAGCATCGCCGCCGGGTCGTTCGGCGAGACGACCACGAGGTCGGGCGGCCCGGCCCGCTCGGCCACCTCGTGCAGTGAGATGGTGCAGGCCGCCCCCATGGCCCCGGGGTGGAAGGCGCCGATCTGGTTGTGGTCGGCGTCGGTCGTGCAGACGAACCGTGCCGTGTGCCCGCCGGGCACGACGAGCACGGAGTCGGTGTCGACGCCGCGCTGCTTCAGCCACACCTGGTAGTCGGCGAAGTCGGCTCCGACCGCACCCACGAGAAGGGGCGTCAGGCCCAGCCGGCCGAGGCCCAGGGCGATGTTGGCGGCGACCCCGCCGCGCCGGGTCTCCAGCCGGTCGCACAGGAACGACAGGGAGACGCTGTGCAGCCGGTCGGGTACCAGTTGTTCGGTGAAGCGGCCCGGGAAGAACATGAGATGGTCCACCGCGATGGACCCGGTGACGGCGATACGCACCCTGGAGCCTCCTGAGGGATTGCGTCGGTGCGGGTCAGACCCCGGCGGCCTGCCGGAGTTTGTCGGCCCGGTCGGTGGCCTCCCAGGTGAACTCCGGTCCGGTGCGGCCGAAGTGCCCGTAGGCGGCGGTCCGGGAGTAGATCGGGCGCAGCAGGTCCAGATCGCGCACCAGGGCTCCCGGCCGCAGGTCGAACACCTCGGTGACGGCACGCTGGACGGTGGCGACCGGCACGGTCTCGGTGCCGAAGCACTCCGTGAACAGGCCGACGGGGCGGGCGGTGCCGATGGCGTAGGCGACCTGCACCTCGCAGCGGGCGGCCAGGCCGGCCGCCACCACGTTCTTGGCGACCCAGCGCATCGCGTACGCGCCCGACCGGTCCACCTTGGAGGGGTCCTTGCCGGAGAAGGCGCCGCCGCCGTGGCGGGCCATGCCGCCGTAGGTGTCGACGATGATCTTCCGACCGGTGACGCCCGCGTCGCCCATGGGGCCGCCGACCTCGAAGCGGCCGGTCGGATTGACCAGCAGCCGCACCCCGGAGACGTCCAGGACGCCGGCCAGCGCGGGAAGTTCGGGATCGAGGACGTGGGCGCGCAGGTCGGGGGCGAGGAGCGTGTCCGGGTCGATGTCGCGGGCGTGCTGGCTGGAGATGACGACCGTGTCCAGCCGGACCGGGCGGTCGCCGTCGTACTCGACGGTGACCTGGGTCTTGCCGTCCGGGCGCAGGTAGGGGACCGTGCCGTTCCTGCGCACGTCGGACAGGCGCCTGGACAGCCGGTGGGCGAGGGTGATGGGCAGCGGCATCAGCTCCGGCGTCTCGTCGCAGGCGAAGCCGAACATCAGCCCCTGGTCGCCGGCGCCGAGCCGGTCCAGTGCGTCCGCGTGTCCCTCGATCCGGGACTCGTAGGCGTCCGAGACGCCCCGGTCGATGTCGGGTGACTGCCGGCCGAGGGAGACGCTCACCCCGCAGCTCGCGCCGTCGAAGCCCTTGGCGGAGGAGTCGTAGCCGATGGCGAGGATCCGTTCCCGGGCCACGGCGGCGACGTCGATCCCGGCGCTGCTGGACACCTCGCCGGCGATGTGCACCTGACCGGTGGTCACGAGGGTCTCCACGGCCACCCGGGCGTCGCGGTCCTGGGCGAGCAGGGCGTCCAGGACCGCGTCGCTGATCTGGTCGGCGATCTTGTCGGGGTGTCCCTCGGTGACCGACTCCGACGTGAACAGGCGCCGGGTCACGGCTGTACGGCCCCGGACTCGATCTTCCGCTTGATGCCGGCCTGGTTGTGGCGGGTGTGGTCGTTCATCCGCTCCAGGACGGTCTCCAGCGGCACCTCGAACTTCTCGTCGAGTTCGAAGTCCTGGACCCAGGTCATCAGCGTGCCCTCCGGTACCGGGTGATAGCTCCACCTCAGGTGCATGTACCGGAACGGGTACAGCGGGTCACGCCGCTCGGCGACCGCGACGAGTCCGCGGTGGTCCAGGATGCGCCAGGAACGCCAGCTCGCGCCCTCGGCGTTGGTGAGCTCGAAGACGATCTCGGTCCAGCGGCCCTCCCGCTCCTGGGAGACGACCTTGGCGTCGCTGTACTCGTCGAAGATCTCCGACCAGCGGGCGATGTCGTTGGTGACGTCGAAGACCTGGCCGGCGTCGGCCTCGATGACGATGCTGTTCTCGATGCGCGGCACGGTCTCATCCCCTTCCCGCGACGGCCGGGAGCAGGCGCGTCACGCAGGCCACGAGGTCGCCGAAGGTGGTGAACCCGCCCTCGGTCTCGGCGTCGATGTCGATCCCGAAGCGCTGTTCCAGGGCGACGACGATCTCCACCAGCTCGGTCGAGTCGATGTCGAGGTCGCGGCCGAGGTGCCGGCCGTCCTCGAGTTCCCCGGCGTCGAACCCGACGCCCCGCAGGACGTCGACCACTTCTTCCCGAACGTTCATCCGGCTCACTGACTCCTTCACTCGTTCTCGTCGTGTCTCACACGGCCACGGCGACGGCCACGGCGACGCCGGCCTCGTGCGTGATGCTCAGGTGCAGGCGGCTGAGCCCGGCGGTCTCGAACGCCCGCGCCGCCCGCCCGGTCAACCGGGGCACCGGCGCCCCGGACGGTTCCCGGCCGATCTCCACGTCCCGCCACGCGCAGCCCGCGCCGTGTCCGCCGAGGGTCTTGCGCACGGCCTCCTTGGCCGCCACCCGGCCGGCCAGGCAGGCGGCGCGGTGACGCGCCGACGCCCCCTGGCACAGGGTCTGTTCGGCCGGGGTGAGCAGCCGGTCGAGCAGCGGCTGCCCGCGCCGCTCCAGCATGGTGCGCAGCCGTCCGACGTCGACCACGTCGATGCCCACCGCCCGCACACCCGGTGCGTCCGGGACCACCTGCCCGGTCAGCGCCTCAGCACCAGGCACGCGTTGACACCTCCCAGCCCTCGTGAGACCACCAGCGTGTGCTCCCACCCGGGGGCGGGCCGGGCCTCGCCGCCCACCAGGTCCAGGTCGATGCCCGGCGCCGGGCGGTCGAGGTTGACGGTGGCCGGGACCGTCCCCTCCCGCATGCCCCGCAGCGCCAGCGCCACGTCGGCGGGCGCGGCGGCACCGAGCAGATGGCCGAACCCGGACTTGGGCACGGTGACCGGCACCCGGGCCGCGGCCGGTCCGAAGGCCTCGTGCAGCGCGTAGCCCTCGGTGACGTCCTCGAAGGGGATCGCGGAGCCGTGGGCGAACACCGCTCCCAGGTCCTCGCCCGAGACGCCGGCCCGGTCGGCCGCGGTGCGCATGGCCCGGCCGAGGACCTGACCGGTCGGTTCGACGGTGTAGTACGGCATGTAGCCGTCGGTGCTCACGCCCCAGCCGGCCAGTTCGCCGAGGATCGTCGCGCCCCGGCGTTCGGCGTGTTCGCGCCGCTCCAGGATCAGGAACACCGCGCCCTCGCCGAAGACGCTGCCGCCGTGTCCGGCGTCGAAGGGCCGGTACAGCTCGTCGGGGGCGAGCGTGCCGCGGGCCTTGGCGCCGAGCCCGCTGGTCTCCAGGCACAGCCAGCCGTACGGTGACAGCGGCGCCTCGACACCGCCCGCGATGACGACGTCGGCGCGGTCGCGCAGCAGCGCCTCGGCCCCGCCGATCAGGGCGTACGCGCCGCTCGCGCGGTCGGCCACGAAGGTGCGGGCCGGGCCCTTGACGCCCTGGTCGATGCAGATGTTGCCCTGCGGGGCGGCGGGGAACCAGGCGGTCGCCTGGTAGGGGCTGACCGCGCGCGGGCCGTCGGTCCACAGGTTGCGCAGCTCGCGTTCGGCGAACTCCCAGCCGCCGAGGATGTTGCCGACCATGACGGCGGTGCGCTCGGGGGTCACGTCCGTGCCGACGGCGACGCCGGCCTCGTCGAGGGCCTGGCGCACGGCGTGGACGGCCAGGTGCGTGAAGCGGTCGGTGCGCTTGACGAACCGGGACGGCAGTTCGGCGTCGGCGTCGAAGCCCGACTGGCCCGCGGCCGGGCAGGCGTAGGCCGAGGCGTCGAAGCGGTCGATGGCGGCGATGTGCGCGACCCCTTCCCTGGCTCCCTCCCACAGGGGGTCGAGACCCGTGCCGGCCGGGGTGACCGCGCCGATTCCGGTGACGACGACGCTCATCGCCGGCCTCCTTCCCGGACCGCGCCGGCGACCAGGGCCGCGTGCAGGCCGGCGAAGCCGCTGGCGTCCTTGAGGATGACCTCACCGTCCCAGGGCCGGCCGGTGCCCGGCACGTAGTCGAGGTCGCACGTCGGGTCGGGGTTCTCGTAGTTGGCGGTGGGGTGCACGAAGCGGTGGGTGCAGGCCAGGGCGCACAGCACGAGCTCCATGGCGCTGGCCGCGGCCAGGGCGTGGCCCAGCATGGACTTGGCGGAGTTCACCGGGATCGCCCGGGCGCGCGGGCCCAGGGCCAGTTTGAGCGCACTGGTCTCGCAGGTGTCGTTCTGCCGGGTCGAGCTGCCGTGCGAGCTGACGTGGTCGATGTCGTCGGGGCTCAGTCCGGCGCGCTCGACGGCCTGGGTCATGGCACGGGTCAGATCGGCGCCGTCGGACAGCAGGTCGGTCATGTGGATGGCGTTGGAGGTGTGGGAGAAGCCGTCGATCCGCAGGTACGGCGTCGCCCCGCGGGCGCGTGCGTGCTCCCGTTCCTCCAGCACCAGGATGCCGCAGCCCTCGCCCAGTACGAAGCCGTCGCGCCCGTCGTCGTAGGGGCGGGAGGCGGCCTCGGGCCGGTCCTTGTGGGCGCGGGAGAGGCAGTTGATGATCTCGAAGGATGCCACGGTGACCGGGGTGATGGGCGCTTCGGTGGCTCCGGCGATCATCACGTCCGCGTCCCCGTGGGCGATGGTCTCGAAGGCGTGGCCGACCGCGTCGATGCCGCCGATGCAGCCGGTGGACAGGGTGACGCACGGACCCTGCGCCCCGAACAGGGCGGACAGGACCGTGCCGGGGGTGTTCGACATGGAGGCGAGGTACAGGTCGCGGCCCGCCTTCGCCGGGTCGATGGGCTTGCGGCCCTCATCCGTGACAGCGAGGAACTCCTCCTCCATCTTGGGCGTGCCGCAGATCGCCGTGGACAGCGAGATGCCGGTGCGGTCGGCCGTGTGACCGCCGGCCTCGAGGCCGGCGTCCCGCATGGCCTGGGCGGCGGCCGCGACGGCGAACTGCACGTACCTGTCCAGCCGTTGCACCTCGGGCGGCAGGGAGGGTACCTGCTCCTCGAATCCGGGTACCTCCGCCACCGCGTCGGAGAGAAAGGAGAATTCCTTGAACAGGGCGGAACTGGTGATGTCGGAGAGCGGTTTGGTGACGCTCCTGCCCGCCGAGACCGTGTCCCAGAAGGCTTCCTTTCCTGTTCCCGCCGGGCTGACGACTCCGAGCCCGGTGACGACCACTTCTCGCATGGTTACTGCCTTTCTCCCGTCAGGGCCGTCACCAGCCCGCGAGTGACGCATTCCTTCGCCGTGATCCCGGCCTCGGCCATGAGGGCGCGGTATTCGTCGGCCTCGGGCAGGCCGCCGTTCTCGGTGTTCACCAGGAGGCTGAGCGCGAGCATGGGACGGCCGAGCGGGGACTGTCCGGGCGGCGTCCGCATGATGTCGGCGAGCAGCAGCGTGCCTCCGGGCCGCAGCACGCGGGCGCACTCCCGGAGCAGCAGGGCGGCGGTCCGCCGGCCGGCGAACCGGCCCGCGTGCGCCATGACGACGGTGTCGAACTCGCCCTCCGCGAACGGCGTGCCCCCGAAGTCGGCCGGTACGAAGCGGAACCTTCCGGCGACCCCGAACTCCGCGGCGCGTTCGCGGGCCACGGCGAGCAGGGCCGGATCGTCGTGCGCGGTCACCCGCGCCCGGGGGTCGGCGCCGGCCAGCGCGATGCCCCACTCCCCGCTGCCGCAGGTGAAGTCCAGGACCCGGCCGGCGTCGACCGGCCCCAGGTCCGCGACCACACCGGACGCGATCCGCACGGCGAGCGGGAAGGCGCCGGCGAACATGCCCCGGTGCCGCCCGCGTCCGGCCGGGTCGCCGAGGTCGCCGCCGCGGTCGCCGGAGCGCACGAGGGACGTGAGCGCGCTCCAGCGGTCCCACTGCGCGAGCACCTCGTCGAAGTGGTCCCCGAGGTAGGCCGGGGCTCCCTCCACCAGGTAGGCGCGCGCCGTCCCGGTCGGCGCCCAGCCCGCTCCGCCGTCACCCGACACCAGCCCGAAGTCCTGGAGGACCTCCAGCAGTTCGCCCAGCAGCCGCGCGTCGCAGCCCAGGTCGCCGGCGAGTCGTGCCGTGGTGCGCGGCGCCCCGGCCAGGGCGGTGAACACGCCCAGGTCCAGGGCCGCGCCCAGTGCCCTCGCCCGCGCGAAGCCGAAGTTGAGGGCCAGCAGCGGTGCGGGGTCGGGCAGTGCGGTGTAGCGGGCGAGGGCCGTGGCGACGGAGGCCGGCGGCGTGGACGTGTCCGTCACCCGGAGCCCTTCGTCGCGACGAGCAGCCCGGACAGCGCCGACACGTTCCCGGTCTCCACGTCCCGGAATCCGGCGGCGTCCACCCAGGAGCGGATCTCGTCGACGTCCCGGACCTCGCCCTCCTCGGTGTTGACCAGCAGGATCAGCCCGAACATGGAGGGGAAGAGCCCGGAGGCGAGCGACGGCATGTGGGAGTGCACCAGCAGCCGCCCGCCGTCGGGGAGGTGGGCGTGGATCCGCTTCACCAGGTGCGCGGCGCGCTCGGGGCCGTAACCGTCGAGGACGTGGGAGAGCAGGACGGCGTCGCTCTCGGGCCAGGCGTCCTCCATGATGTCGGCGGGCACGACCTCGATCCGGTCCTCGAGCCCGGCCTCCTTCACGTTGGCGCGGGCCAGGTCGGTGACGGCGGGGTAGTCGAGGGAGGTGACGCGCAGCCCGGGGTGGCGCTTGGCGAGCGCGATGGAGTAGTCGCCGGAGCCGCAGCCCAGGTCGATGACGTGGCGCACGTCGTCCAGGGGCGCGGCGGCGGCCAGCCTGTCCGCCTGGAGGCGGGAGCTGACCCGCATGGCCTGGATGAGCCGGCCGGTGCCCTCGCGGCCCTCGCCGGCCGCGGCGCCCTGGTCGCGGTACCCCTTCTTCAGCACCCGCTGGTTGAGCGAGGCGTTGGTGCGTACGGCCTCGTCGAGCCGGGCGAAGTGGCCGAAGTGGGAGTCCTGGTGCTCGGCGAAGCCGCCCATGTAGTCGGGCCGCCCGGCGACCAGGTAGCGGTCGGCCTCCTCGCTGTTGCGGTACGTCCCGCCCTCGGCGCGCACGAGGTCCAGGCCCTTGAGCGCGACGAGGAGCGCCCGGGTGGGTCGCGGACTGAGGCCGAGCTCGCCGGCCAGGTCCTCCACGGTGCGCGGCGCCTTGTCCAGGGCTTCGAAGACACCCAGGTCGAGGGCGGTGAACACCGCCTTCGACTGGAGGTAGGCGGTCAGGATGGAGTGGACCCGGGAGGAGTCCTCCCGGGTAGGCGCCGTGGTGGTCACTTGCCCTCCAGGAGGCTGGTGTACTCGGGCAGCTGGGTGTACTCGTAGGGGTCCTCGGAGAGGAAGACGTTGCGCACCGGGGGCCGCTCGGTGGGGGCGACGACCAGGAACCGGCAGGTCTGGTCGGGTCCGGTCACGAAGCCGTGCGGCTCGTTGCGGGGGATGAAGATGGCGTCTCCGGGGCCGACCTGCTCGGTGCGGCCCTGGTCGGGCATGACGAGGCCCATGGAGCCTTCGATCACGTAGATCTCGTGCTCCCACTCGTGGAAGTGGGGCGGGGTGGAACCGTTCGGCGCCACCTCGAACTCCGTGAGGACGAACCGGTCGGCACCGTCCGGCGTGTCGATGAGCTTGCGGTGGGTCGTCTCCTTGGCACCCGGCTCCCGTACGATTTCGGCCTTCACCTGTGTCCGGTGCACGCGTTTCATCCGACACCCTTCTTTTCACCGGGGAAATTCCCATTGCGGAATGCGAGCGGAATGCGAGCGGAAATACGACTGGAATACGACGGTTTTCGCCGGGCCGGTTCCTGCCGTACCGGCTTTCGCCTCGCCGACCGCCGGTGCCGAATCTAGGTGAGCGTCTCCGGCCGTCTCGACGGGCAAGGGCCACTGCGCGCGCCGGGCGAATGTCCGGCCCGCGCATGGGACAAACGCCCACGGGGCCGGGACGCACGGGAACACGCCGACGGCTCCGACCGGGCCCCGGCGCAGATGGGCGAGCGGATCCCCTGCCCCGGCGGCCACGCGCGCCGCCCTGCGTCTCCGTGAACGGGCCCGTCACCGGCCTGCTCGCGCTGCCCGACGACGACCTGGTGAAGCAGGCGAACGACGCGGCGGCCGGGGTCCCGGGGGGCTTCGGCCCGCGAGTGGCGCACGGCCACGGTGATGAGTTCCATGGCGTGGCCTGCCGGGTCCATGAAGTACACGCCGCGGCCACCGTCGTTGTGGTCGATCGCGTCGGGCTGCTTGCGGTGGGGGCGGCGTAGTGCTGGGGGTGGTGCTGTCCGCGGGGATGGTGGCGAAGTCCGGCGTGACGCCGTTGCTCAGGTCGGCCGCGGTGAACGGGCCCCACTCGGCGGTGCCCTCAAGGCCGAGCAGCTTCTCGAAGAGCCCCGCGGACTCCCGGTCGCCCCGGGCGTGGACGATCGTGTGGTTCGACCCGACTGACGGGGAACGCCTCCGAAGGGATGTCCCGACACCTCCATGCCTCACCCAGCCGGTGACCGACACGCGATGTCGTCGTGAAGCACGGTCCTGTCGTCACGTGGTACGAGGACGCGCGGACAGCGGGTGCGATCACGGTCGGCGGTTCGGGCGTTCGCCCCGGTGGTGGGCCGTCCCTGAAGGACGTCGAACTCGTCTTCGGCTAGACCCCGCCTCCTTGACCCTCCACGGGCTGAGGCGTTCGCGGGTGGTCCATGGTGGTGCCGTCGGGATTCCGCCCGAAGGCGGCCTCCAGAACGGCGGGGAGGTCTTCCTCGGGGACCGTGGTGCGCACGTCCGCCAGAACCCGGGGAAAGTCGTCGTCGTCGATGACGCCCCTGTGCTCCTGACGGAGTCGGTGGATGATCTCGACGAGCTCCGGTCTCAGCCGCATCCAGGAACGGGAGGTACGTATTTCCTCATCGGCCTGGTGCATGAACCAGCGCATGACCTCGTACGGGACGTCCTGGTGCCCTGCGTGCGGGTTGAAGCACACCGTCGGCTCCCGTGCCGGATCCTCGTCGGGGACGATCGCGGTCACGAGGTTCCGTTGCCCGGCCACGAGATCCAGTTCCAGATACCAGGCGTCATCGGGCACGGAGTACATCGTGGTGATCGCGTAGTCGCCGTCAGGGTGTCGAAGGACCATCGCCACATGCTGCCACGCTGGACCGAGGAGGTGTCTCTCCGGAAGGCGAGCCGGTGCGGCCACGCGAGCAGGGCCGGGCCTCGGACGCCGGCCTACGGGCCGCCCTGGACGATTCCGGCGTGGACCCGCAGGTCAGGGTGGGCGGTCGGCACCTTCCACCGACGCAGGGCGTCCCTGGCACCGTACGGCCAGGCAGCCTCGTCCTGGCCGGCGACGAAGCGCACGACACACTGCCGCACGGTGCTCGGGTCGTCGAAGGACCGCGGTGGTTCGGCGGGATCGCCCGGGAAGAGCAGCGTGAACAGCGTGTGCGCTGTCGCGAAGGCGGAGGCCCAGCGCAGCTCGACGACCGGGCTCTCCAGGTAGGGCTCGATGAAGGGGACGGTCGCCGGATCGCCGAGCAGGCCGAGGGCGACCACTCCCGTCGCCGCGGACTCGGGGAACCACGCCGGCAGGTTCGCCGTCGTGGCCCGCAGTTCGGGGCTGCCAGAGGTCAGCAGGGTGGCGAGGAGGCCGCCGACCCGCGCGTGGCCACGGCTCGACGGTGCTCGCAGCGGCCGTCGACGAGTGGCTGTGACCAGCACGCCTTCACAGGGGTTCTACGCGACCTTGACCACGTACTTGCCCTGGACGCCGCCCGCTTCCAGCGCCTGGTGGGCCGCCGCGGTCTCCTCCAGGGGGAAGACCGTGTCCACCGCGGGGCTCAGCCTGCCCTCGGCCACATGGCGGGCGAGGTCGTCGAAGTCCGCCCGCGTGGGGTTGCCGCTGAAGAAGCGCACCCGGCCACGCCCGTGGACCGTGCTGGCCGCGAGGTAGCCGAGCGATGCCGCGGGCCGTTTCATGTCGAAGGCGATGGTGACCATGCGCCCGCCGGGATTCAGCAGGCGGCGGAAGACTCCCGGATCGGTGCCCACGGTGTCCAGGACCACGTCGAAGCGGCCCAGTTCCGCCGGCCGCACGCCCCGGTGGTCGACGGCCCTGTGCGCGCCGAGCCCGCGCACGAAGTCGAGGTTGGCCGCACGGGCGAGGGCCGTGACCTCGGCGCCGTACGCCCGTCCGAGCTGGACGGCGGCGTTGCCGACGCCGCCCGCCGCGCCCCGGACGAGGAGTCGTTCGCCGGGGCGCAGCCCGGCTTTGTCCCGCAGGGCGGTGACGGCCGTGGTGGCCACCGGCAGCGCGGCGGCGTCCACCAGGTCAAGGCCGTCAGGGAGCCGGCCGATCCGCTCGGCGGGCACGGTCACGTACTCGGCGGCGCTGCCGAACCCTGAGGTGCGGCCGAGGACTCCCCATACGCGGTCGCCGTCCGCGAGCCGTGTGACGCCGGCACCCGATGCGGCGACCTCGCCGGTGAAGTCCAGGCCGACGCGCTTGGGGAATCTCCGGCCGGTCACGAGGCGAAGGCGGCCGGCACGGACTGCCAGTTCACCGCCGTTGACGCTGAACGCGCGCACCTTCACCAGCACCTCGCCGGCGGCCGGCTCGGGGCGTGGCACGCGGCCCAGGTACAGCACGTCGGGGCCGCCGTAGCGGTCGTAGAGCACGGCTTTCATCATGCGGTCGTTCATCGTTCCGCCTTTGTCGCCAGTCGTCGTACAAGGAACCGACACCGACGGTAGGCTCTCAAGTGGACGCGATCGTCCGTTTAGAGCCGAAGCGAGAAACAGTGATGGTGGAATCCTCTCGGATCGCAGCCCGGGGCGGACTGCGGGCGGACGCCCGGCGCAACCGGGAGCGCGTCCTCGTCGCCGCCCGCGCGGTCTTCGCGGAGCACGGGATCGACGCCCCGATGGCGACCGTGGCCCGTCGGGCCGGAGTCGGCGTGGCGACGCTGTACCGGCATTTCCCGACCCGGGACGCCCTGGTGCAGGGCGCGTTCGCGCAGCAGATGGAGACCTGCGCGCGAGCGCTCACCGAGGCTCTGGCCGCCCCCGATCCGTGGCAGGGATTCCAGCAACTGGTCGAGACGGTCTGCGCCCTGCAACGGGAGGAACGCGGGTTCCCGGCCGCGTTCGTCGCGGCCTTCCCGGAAAGCACGTCGGAACACGCGCGGTCCCGGCAACGAGCCGAGCGGGACTTCACGACCCTGGTACGCAGGGCCCAGGCGTCGGGCGCCCTGCGGGCCGACTTCCACCCTTCCGACCTCGCCATGGTCCTGTTGGCACACTGCGCCCTGGTGACCGCCCTGCCGGGTGACGACGCGGCGTCCCGGCGCCTGGTGGCCTACCTGCTCCAGTCGTTCCGCGCCGACGCGGCCGACGAGCCGCTGCCTCCGCCGAGTGCGCTGACACTGCGCAGCCTCCCGATCGCCGCTGACGGCTCCCGGCGGCAGCGGGTCCCCCGAGCCTGACCTGACCCGGTACCCGCCGCAGGGCGCGTCCGGTCCGGCAACTCCACTTCCCCGGCAGGCCCCGGCCGGACCCCGCCCGTTGCACCGCAACGTCAACAACCTTGTGATGCGAGGGAGTTCTGTCGCTGCCCGTGCCGGCCGTCGGTCAGGACGGACACGGCTGCGGCCCTTGACCTGAAGGCGACTTGAGGTTTCAGAGTGATCTGCATGAACACCGAAACCGCGGACATCAAGGCCATCGAGCAGGTCGTGGCCGCCGTCGAGCGCGCTCAGCGCGCCAAGGACGCCGAGGGGTTCCTCGCGCTCTTCCACCCCGACGCCCTCTGGACCACTGCCCACGGCAAGGTCCTCATCGGCTTCGAGGCGATCGCCGAGTTCACCCGCGCCGTCCTGCCCCACGCGAGCTGGGACGGCGAGGTCACCTACGAGGCAGTGCACACGCAGTTCCTGCGGCCCGACGTGGCGGCCGTCAAGGTCCGGCAGGTCTACCGTTCCGCAGAAGGCGACACGGAGGGTGCTCCGCTGTACGTCATGACCAAGCAGGAAAACGGGACCTGGCTGCTGCACGCCTGCCAGAACACCGAAGTGCGAGTCGATCAGCGCTCCGCGTCACTGGTCACCCGGGCCGCCGTTCCTCTCACGACCGGGCGAACCACCGGCTGAAGCTTCCGCAGGAGCGGACAACCGGCATCTCGCGAAGCGCAACGGGACTGATCGATCCGACGGCGACGGCCGCCACCGCCACCCACCGCCCGGTCGAGGGTCACAGCGGGCCCAGCGCCTCTTCTGGTGCGGCTGCCGGCTCGAGGGTTTCGAGCACGGTGAGCAGTTGCCGCTCCTCGTAGCGGAAGTGGTTCTCCATGATCGCGGCAATGCCTTCGAGGTGCCGGCCGAGTTCCTCGGGCGGTGCGGCCCGGTCGACAGCGTTGCGCAGGCTGCCCAGCAGGTGGGCGATCACCGAGTGATCCTGCTCGAGCGAGCGCAGCACCGGGCGCAGCTTCGGGTACGCGGCTGCGACGGCCGGGAACAGGGTGCGGTCTTCGCCTTGGTGGTGGCCGTCGAGAGCCGTGCAGAAGCCGTGGCAGTACAGCAGCAGTTCACGAGTGGCCGCCTCACCGGGGGTGCCGTCGGCAAGGGATGCGCGGGTCACGGACAACGCTTCTCGCAGTCGGCCGTGCACCCGGCGGAGTTCCTGGCTCCAGGCGACGAGCCTGGTCGTCTCGCGCTCAGTCACGCGAGAGCGAAGGGTGCGACGAGTACATCGTCGGCCTCCTTCGATCCGGCGCCTCCATGCCTGACACGGTCTGCCACCGGCACGCGACGCTTCCCGCACACTACCGTGCCCGCTGCCGCCGGCACCACTGCTGTCCCCACGCCGAGCGTGGCCCGCCCTGCGCAGGCGGGGTCGTCGTGAGAGGCGGGAAGCGGCCAAGGGGACGAGATCTCAAGCGGCTCACCGGCTCCGGTGAGCGGTCGGCGGACGCGGTGTTCGCGCAGCGGTCCGCTCGCCGGGGCCGGTTCGTGTGCGGTCAGCCGGTGGAGACGGTCTCGGCGGGGTCTGTCTCGTCCGCGACCGTGGAGGGTGTGTTCCTGGGGCCGCGGAGGGCGATGTGGACGAACAGGGCTCCCATGAGGAGGGCGCCTGCCCACATGGCCTGCTGCCAGCCGTCGACGAAGGACTGCTGCGCCGCGTGGAGCAGGTCCGATGCGTGCGGTCCGGTGCCGCCCGCCACCTCGACAGCGTTGGCGACGCCTTCCCGGGCGGTGTCCGCGGCGTCTCGGGGGACGCCGTGCAGCCTGTCGTCGATGGCGTCGCGGTAGCCGGCGGACACGAGCGCGCCGAGCAGGGCGATGCCGAGTGCGGTGCCGAACTCGCGGGTGACGTCGTTGAGGGCGGAGGCGACGCCCTGCTTCTCGCGCGGCAGGGAGGCGGTGATCGCCTCCGTGGACGGGGTCATCGACAGGCCCATCCCGACGCCCATGGCGAGCAGGCCGGGCAGGACGGACGGGTAGCCGCCGCCGACGGAGACGAGGAGCGCCATGAGTGCCATGCCGGCCCCGGCCAGTGCGACGCCCACCATCACGGTCGGGCGGGCACCGATGCCCGCGGCCAGCCCGGGGGCCAGGCCGGAGGCCGTCATCATCGCGACGGCCATGGGCATCATCGCGACCGTGGACAGCAGTCCCGACCAGCCGAGTACGGCCTGGAAGAACGGGAAGAGGACCACGCCGATGCCCGCCTGGACGCCGAAGACCACCAGCAGCGTGAGCGAGCCGCCCGACAGTCCGCGCTCCCGGAACAGCCGCACGTCCAGCAGGGAGGCGTCGCGGCGGTGCAGCTCCCAGGCCACGAACCCGGCCGTGGCGACGAGGCCGGCTGTCAGGCCGGTCAGCGTCGCGGGCGCGGTCCAGCCGCGTTCGGGGCCTTCCTGCAGGACGAAGATGAGGCCGGTCACGGCGATCGCGGAGAGCAGGGCGCCGACGGTGTCGAACCGGTGGGCCGGGGTCTCGCGGGAGTCGGGAACCGACTTCAAGGTCATGGCCAGGGCCACGAGGACCAGGACCGCCGGCAGGACGAACAGCCAGCGCCAGTCGGCGACGTCGACGAGGAGCGCGGAGAGGAACATGCCCAGGATCCCGCCTCCCCCGGCGACTCCGGTCCACACGCCGATCGCCTTGCCGCGCCGCTCCTCGGGGAAGGTGGAGGTGATGACGGAGAGCGTGATCGGCATGATCATGGCGGCGCCGATGCCGGCGGCCGCGCGGGCGGCGAGCATCACTTCGGCGGTCGGGGCCAGACCGGCGATCACGGTGGCGGTGCCGAAGACTCCCAGGCCGGCGACGAGCAGGGGCTTGCGGCCCAGGCGGTCGCCCAGGGCGCCGAGCGGCAGCAGCAGCGCGGCCAGGGCGAGGGTGTAGACGTTGATGATCCACAGGACCGTGCCCTGGGAGGCGCCGAACTCCACGGCCATGTGGGTCTGCGCGACGTTCAGCCCGGTCACCGAGGCGATGACCGCCATCAGGGCGAGGGAGACGGTGATCAGGATCATGCGCAGCCGACGCGCGTCGGGGGCACTCCGGCCACCGGTCCGCGCGGCCGGTACGGGCTGGTTCGTACTCATGGATTCCTCTCAGAAGGGCGTGCCGGGTCAGCACCGGGGCGGGACCGGTCGCCGGGTGAAGGGGGCGGGCGGTGCCGCGCCGGATGTCAGAGGGCGGGAGTCCCGCCCCGGGCCGCGGTGAGGGCCGCGTCGGTGTCCGCGGTGACCGGCACGCCGTCGATGTGGGCGCCGGCCCGGGCGGCGGGGCCGGTGGCGTCGCCCGCCACCCGCACGCCCGCCACCCGCACGCCCCGCGCCCCGGTGGTGCCCGCCGCGCCGGAGGCGAGGCCGCGGCCCGTGCCGTCGGGCAGGTCCCGCACCGGCGGCTTCGGACCGTTCAGACCCCCGGTACGGGCCTCCGTCCGGGTGGCGACCGCGGTCCCGCCGGGCAGTGCGTCGCTCGCGTACGGGGAAATCGCCACGGCCATGGCCTCCTGTCCTTCTCGTGCACCGGTCCCGGACGCCGCGGACCGTCTGCACACGACGCTAAGCCGGGCTTGCCTCAAAGGCATACGATGTTGCCCATGACGCAAGAAGATGGAGATCTGGACAGCCTCGTACGCAAACGCATCCGCGCCTTGCGGGTGGCGCAGGGCTGGTCCCTGGAGGAACTGGCCTCCCGCGCCCACCTCAGCCAGTCCTCGCTGAGCCGTATCGAGAACGGCCGGCGCCGCCTCGCACTGGATCAGCTGGTCACCCTCGCCCGCGCCCTGGACACCACGCTCGACCAACTCGTGGAGACCGCCACCGACGACGTCGTCACCAGCCCGACGATCGACGGCGCCCACGGCCGGATGCGCTGGACCGTCAAGGCCGACCCCGGGATGAGCGTGGTGCGCCAGCGCATGACCGGGCCGCCCCCCGAGAACCCGGCGCGCATGCGCGCCCACCCGGGGCGCGAATGGCTCGTCGTCCTGTCCGGCACGGCGATCCTCATGCTCGGCCACCGCCGCTTCCGCCTCGAGACCAATCAGGCCGCCGAGTTCCCCACGATGATGCCGCACGCGATCGGCGCCGACGGCGGACCCTGCGAGATCCTGGGCATCTTCGACCGCGACGCCCGCCGCGGCCACCAGAGCGACAGCGACGACGACGCCCAGGGCGCTCCCGAGTGACGGCGGGGCCGCGCGGCGGCCCTCCCGGTCGGCGAGTTCGGGGCCGGTGTGCGGGGTGGCGCAGGCGGAGAGGTGGGCGAGCCGGACCGACGGCAGCCGGAGCCGGGCCGGATCGCGGACGGTCAGCGGGCGTTCGGTGCGGTCGTGCAGGACGAGCCGGCTGCCGGAGGGGTGCTCCAGGTCGCCCAGGGCGTGACAGGCGGAATGCGCGTGGGCGTGGTGGCGCAGGACACGGGAGACGGCATGTCGGCGGTGTTCGGGAAGGCCGGGTGACGGCCCGGTACCCGCGGGCGGCCCGGGCGTCGTGCAGCGCGGGCACGGTCGCCACCATGCCGCGGAACACCACATGACGTCCCGTCACGGCCACCCGTACGACATCTCAGGAAAACGGACATCACCGGCGCCCGCGCCCGTCGTGCCGCGCGACCGGGTCGGTCCGGAGATCGGACCGGGCGGGTTTCGTCGTCCGAGGTGGGCGTCGTTTCTGATGCCGGTCGTCACGGTGCCGACGCCCGCGGTCACGGGGGCGCGCACCCGGCGATCCGGTAGCCGTCCCGCCCGAAAGGTCCTCGTGAAGCCCACCCCGGCCGCCGCGCGGCTCCGCGGCAGTCCGACGCAGTGCCTCACGACGACGAAGTCCTTGCGCGGCGGCACCCTGCGGGCCGAGGAACCGAAGGAGGGACACACCCCTCCGGGACGTCACGCATCACCCTCGGTGGCACGAGAACGATCGATGGCCCCGACCGTTTCGGTCGGGGCCATCGATCGAGCGATGTGTCCGAGGGGGGACTTGAACCCCCACGCCCGATAAAGGGCACTAGCACCTCAAGCTAGCGCGTCTGCCATTCCGCCACCCGGACAAGGTGTCCGCCGCCTCGGCGGGGTGTTCCCCCCGCGGCGACATGGACAACCATACCAAGGTTTCGCAGTGCCTTTCACCTGCGTTTTCCGTCCCTCCGGGCGGCGGCGGGGCGGGGTGCACGGCGTGTGTCCGGGCGGTCACGCGGGTCAGGGCATGAGCTGGTACTCCGGGAAGTTGCCGGGCAGGCGTTCCCCGGCCGGGCCCCGGGTCACGGCGCGGACCAGGAGGTCGCCGCCGACGAACGCGCCGCGCCAGGACGCGCCGAAGCCGCCGAACAGCTCGTCACGGTCGCCGCGGGAGCGCGGGACGCCGTGGCCGACCTTGAAGGCGCGGATGTGCGGGGCCAGCCGGTCGTAGGTGGACCGGTCGTCCGTGGAGAGCGTGGCCACCAGCGCGCCGTTGGACGCGTTCATGGCGGCCAGCAGTTCCGCCTCCGTGTCGACCAGGACGATGGTGTCGACCGGGCCGAACGGCTCCGCGTGGTGCAGCGGGGACGAGCGGGGCGGGTTCAGCAGCGTGACCGGCTGGACGTACGCCGAGGTGTCCTGGCCGGGCAGGAAGCGGGCGTCGGACGGCGTGCCCCGGTGCAGCGGGACGGCGCCGCGGTCGATGGCCTCGGCGACCTGGTCGTGGAGCTCCTTCGCCTTGGCCGCGTTGATCACCGGCCCGAAGTCCAGCCGCGGGTGGGGGTCGGAGGGGTGTTCGACGGCGAGCGGGTGGCCGACCCGGAGCGTGCGGACCGCGGGGAGGTAGGCGGCCAGGAAGTCGTCGAAGAGCCGTCGCTGGACGACGAAGCGCGGGTAGGCCGTGCAGCGCTGCTTGCCGTAGTCGAAGAGGGTGGGGATCACCGCGCTCAGGGTGTCCCAGTCCGAGTGGTCCCAGATGCCCCAGGTGTTGAGTCCTTCCTGTTCGAGGATGTGCCGCTTGCCGAGGTCGGCGACGGCGGTGGCGACCGCGGCGCCGGTGTCGCGGCCGCCGACGAAGGAGACGCAGCCGACCTCGGGCGCCCGCACCAGCGCCTCGGACAGCTCGCCCCCGCTGCCGCTGACGAGGGTGACGGGTATCCCCTCGCGGGCCGCGAGCGCCGAGGCCAGGGTCAGGCAGGCGACACCGCCGTCGGTCGGGGTCTTGGCGATGACCGCGTTGCCCGCCAGTGCCTGTACCAGCAATGCGTGAACGAGCACGCTCATCGGGTAGTTCCAGCTCGCGATGTTGGAGACGGGTCCGTCGAGCGGGGACCGGCCGGCGAGCATGCCGTCGATGCCGTCGACGTACCAGCGCACGCCGTCGATGGCACGGTCGACGTCCGCCCGGGCGAGCCGCCAGGGCTTGCCGATCTCCCAGACGAGCAGCAGCGCGAGGAGTTCGCGGTGCTGGGTGAGGGCGTCGAGGGTGGCGGCGACGCGGGCGCGGCGCTCCGGCAGCGGGACGTGCCGCCAGGTGCGGTGCCGGTCGAGCGCGGCACGCACGGCCTGCCGGGCGGTGGCCCGGTCCAGGCGCGGCGGGCCCGCGACGGGGCTGCCGTCGACGGGGCTGACGGCGGGCAGCACCCGGCCGTCCGGCTGCCAGGCCGCGTTCCAGAGGTTGAGGACCCGGTCGTCCCGGAAGGCCTCGGGGGCGACGCCGAGGCAGCGCTGCCAGGCGTCGGTCCAGGAGGTGCCGGATTTGAGGGTGAGGGTGGGTGGCATGCGGTTCGCTCCGCTCTCGGTGCACGGTCGAGAGAAAGGGGAGGACCTCGAGGGGCCTCAGCTGTCGGCGTTCAGGACGGCGAGCACCTGCCGGGCCGTCTCCGTGGGCGTGTCGCCGACCCTGACCCCGGCCGCCTCCAACGCCTCCTTCTTCGCCCGCGCCGTACCGGACGACCCTGAGACGATGGCGCCGGCGTGGCCCATGGTGCGGCCCTCGGGTGCGGTGAAGCCGGCGATGTAGCCGACGACCGGCTTGGTGACGTGGTCGCGGATGTACGCCGCCGCGCGTTCCTCCGCGTCGCCGCCGATCTCGCCGATGAGGACGATCAGGTCGGTGTCGGGGTCGTCCTGGAAGGCGGCGAGACAGTCGATGTGGGTGGTGCCGACGACGGGGTCGCCGCCGATGCCGACGCAGGTGGAGAAGCCGGTGTCCCGCAGCTCGTACATGAGCTGGTAGGTGAGCGTGCCGGACTTGGAGACCAGTCCGACGCGGCCCGGCTTGGTGATGTCGGCCGGGATGATGCCGGCGTTGGACTGGCCGGGGGTGATCAGGCCGGGGCAGTTGGGGCCGATGACGCGGGTGCCCCGCTGCCGGGCGTGGGCGAGGAAGGCGACGGAGTCGTGGACGGGGATGCCCTCGGTGATGACGACCGCGAGGCCGATGCCGGCGTCGGCGGCCTCGACGACGGCGTACTTGGCGAAGGCGGGCGGTACGAAGACGACGGTGACGTCGGCTCCCGTCGCGTCCATGCCCTCGGCGACCGAGCCGAAGACGGGGACCGGACGGTCGTCGAAGTCGACGCGGCGGCCCGCTTTGCGCGGGTTGACACCGCCGACGACGTTCGTGCCGGCGGCGAGCATGCGCCGGGTGTGCTTCATGCCCTCGCCGCCGGTCATGCCCTGGACGAGGACCTTGCTCTCCTTGGTGAGGTGGATCGCCATGTCGTCCGGTCTCCTCAGGGTGTGGTGGCGAGGTGGGCGGCCCGGCTCGCGGCGCCGTCCATGGTGACGGCCTGTTCGACGAGCGGGTGCCGGCGCTCGTCGAGAACGGCCCGGCCCCGGGCCGCGTTGTTGCCGTCGAGCCGTACGACGAGCGGTTTGGTCAGCCGTACGGTGTCCAGGGCGCGGACGATGCCGTCGGCGACCGCGTCGCAGGCGGTGATGCCGCCGAAGACGTTGACGAGGACGGACTTCACGGACGGGTCGGAGAGGACGACCGACAGACCGTCCGCCATGATCTGCGCGGAGGCGCCGCCGCCGATGTCGAGGAAGTTGGCGGGGCGGGCTCCGCAGCCGGCCACCACGTCGAGGGTGGACATGACGAGTCCGGCGCCGTTGCCGATGATGCCGACCTCGCCGCCGAGCTTGACGTAGGTGAGGCCCTTCGCGGCCGCGGCGGCTTCCAGCGGGTCGTGGTGGGTGCCGTCCTCGGCTCCCCAACGCGCTTGGCGGAAGACGGCGTTGTCATCGAGGGTGACCTTGCCGTCGAGGGCCATGATGCGGCCGTCGGTGGTGCGGACGAGCGGGTTGACCTCGACGAGCAGGGCGTCCTCGCGGACGAGTACCTCCCAGAGCCGGACGAGGGCGTCGACGGTCTGCGGCGGCAGTCCGGCCGCCTCGGCGATACGGGACGCCGTCGCCGGGGTGACCCCCTCGGCCGGGTCGACGGGGATGCGGGCGACCGCCTCGGGGCGGGTCGCGGCGACCTCCTCGATGTCCATGCCGCCCTCGGCGGAGGCGATGGCGAGGAAGCGACCGGCGGCGCGGTCGAGGACGTAGGAGACGTAGAACTCCTCGGCGATGTCGACGGGCCGGGCCAGCATCACCGTGCCGACCGTGTGGCCCTTGATGTCCATGCCGAGGATCTGACGTGCCGTGAGTTCGGCGGCGGCCGGGTCGGCGGCGAGTTTGACGCCGCCCGCCTTGCCCCGTCCGCCGGTCCTGACCTGCGCCTTGACGACCACTCGGCCGCCGAGCCGGCGGGCGATCTCGCGGGCCTGTTTGGGCGAGTCGGTGACCTCGGCCGACGGCACCACGATGCCGTGTTCTGCGAAGAGTTCCCTTGCCTGGTGTTCGTACAGGTCCATCTCGGCTCCTGTCTGCGAAGTCGCCGGAAGGTCCGGGGAGGGGCCGGAGACCGGCGACCGAAAAGTGCCGCGCACCCCCTGGACACCACCCATCGGATGCGGGATAACAAGCTTCATACAGTATTCGTCGACTGTATGCAATGTACCGCGAGAGCGTTCCCCGCCCCCTAGGAAGGGACAAGGACTTCGCCATGCCCGACGACACCCAGGACGTCATCTCAGGCGGTCATCTCGTCGCCAAGGCCCTCAAGGCCGAGGGCGTCGACCGCATCTACACGCTGTGCGGCGGCCACATCATCGACATCTACGACGGCTGCGTCGACGAGGGCATCGAGGTCGTCGACGTACGGCACGAGCAGGTGGCCGCCCATGCCGCCGACGGCTACGCGCGCGTCACCGGCAAGCCCGGCTGCGCGGTCGTCACCGCAGGGCCGGGGACGACCGACGCCGTCACCGGAGTCGCCAACGCCTTCCGCGCGGAGTCACCGATGCTGCTGATCGGCGGTCAGGGGGCGCTCACCCAGCACAAGATGGGGTCGCTGCAGGACCTGCCGCACGTCGACATGATGAACCCCATCACCAAGTTCGCGGCGGCCGTGCCCGACACGGCGCGTGCGGCGGACATGGTGTCGATGGCCTTCCGCGAGTGCTACCACGGCGCCCCCGGCCCCTCCTTCCTGGAGATCCCGCGCGATGTGCTGGACGCCAAGGTGCCGGTGTCCAAGGCGCGCGTGCCGCGGCAGGGCGCGTACCGGGCGTCGACCCGGTCGGCCGGTGACCCCGAGGCGGTCGAGAGACTGGCCGATCTGCTGGTGCACGCCGAGAAGCCGGCGATCCTGCTCGGCAGCCAGGTGTGGACGACCCGGGGCACCGAGGCGGCCATCGAGCTCGTACGCACGCTGAACGTCCCCGCGTACATGAACGGCGCGGGGCGCGGCACGCTCCCGCCCGGGGACCCGCACCACTTCCAGCTGTCACGGCGGTACGCCTTCTCCAACGCCGACGTCATCGTGATCGTCGGTACGCCCTTCGACTTCCGCATGGGCTACGGCAAGCGGCTCTCCCCCGACGCGACGGTCGTACAGATCGACCTCGACTACCGCACCGTCGGCAAGAACCGCGACATCGACCTCGGGATCGTGGGCGACGCGGGGCTGGTGCTGAAGTCGGTGACCGAAGCGGCCTCCGGGCGGGTGAACGGGGGTGCGTCCAAGCGCAAGGAGTGGCTGGACGAGCTGCGGGCGGCCGAGCAGACCGCCCTGGAGAAGCGGCTGCCGCAGCTCCGGTCGGACGCCTCGCCCATCCATCCGTACCGGCTGGTCAGCGAGATCAACGACTTCCTCACCGAGGACTCGGTCTACATCGGCGACGGCGGCGACATCGTCACCTTCTCCGGGCAGGTCGTGCAGCCCAAGTCACCCGGGCACTGGATGGACCCGGGGCCGCTCGGCACCCTCGGCGTCGGTGTCCCCTTCGTGCTGGCCGCCAAGCAGGCACGGCCCGACAAGGAGGTCGTCGCGCTCTTCGGCGACGGCGCCTTCTCGCTCACCGGCTGGGACTTCGAGACCCTGGTCCGCTACGACCTCCCCTTCGTCGGCGTCGTCGGCAACAACTCCTCGATGAACCAGATCCGCTACGGCCAGGCCGCCAAGTACGGCAAGGAGCGCGAGCGGGTCGGCAACACCCTCGGCGACGTCCGGTACGACGAGTTCGCGCGGATGCTGGGCGGTCACGGCGAGGAGGTCCGCGACCCCGCCGACATCGGCCCCGCGCTGCGCCGGGCCCGCGAGTCCGGCAAGCCGTCGCTGATCAACGTCTGGGTGGACCCCGACGCGTACGCCCCCGGAACCATGAACCAGACCATGTACAAGTGAGGTGCGCCCATGACCCCCAAGGCACTTGAGGGCATCCGCGTCCTGGACATGACGCATGTCCAGTCCGGCCCCTCCGCGACCCAGCTGCTGGCCTGGCTCGGCGCGGACGTCGTCAAACTGGAGGCGCCCACCGGCGACATCACGCGCAAGCAGCTGCGCGACCTGCCGGACGTCGACTCCCTCTACTTCACGATGCTCAACTGCAACAAACGGAGCATCACCCTCAACACCAAGACCGAACGCGGCAAGGAGATCCTCACCGAGCTGATCCGGCGCTCGGACGTCATGGTCGAGAACTTCGGGCCGGGCGCGATCGACCGGATGGGGTTCACCTGGGACCGCATCAGGGAGATCAATCCACGGATCGTCTATGCCTCCATCAAGGGGTTCGGGGACGGCCCGTACACCAACTTCAAGGCGTACGAGGTCGTCGCGCAGGCCATGGGCGGGTCGATGTCGACCACCGGTTTCGAGGACGGGCCGCCGCTGGCGACGGGGGCCCAGATCGGGGACTCGGGCACGGGTGTGCACGCGGTGGCGGGCATTCTCGCCGCGCTGTTCCAGCGGGAGCGCACCGGGCGCGGGCAGCGGGTGAACGTGGCCATGCAGCACGCGGTGCTCAACCTCTGCCGGGTGAAGCTGCGCGACCAGCAGCGCCTGACCCATGGTCCACTCGCCGAATATCCCAACGAGGACTTCGGCGACGAGGTTCCCCGCTCCGGGAACGCGTCCGGCGGAGGCCAGCCGGGCTGGGCGGTGAAGTGCGCGCCGGGCGGCCCGAACGACTACGTGTACGTCATCGTGCAGCCCGTCGGCTGGAAGCCGCTCAGCGAGCTCATCGGCCGGCCCGAGCTGGCCGACGACCCCGAGTGGGCGACGCCGGAGGCGCGGCTGCCCAAGCTGAACAAGATGTTCCAGCTGATCGAGGAGTGGTCCTCGACGCTGCCCAAGTGGGAGGTGCTGGAGCGGCTGAACGCGCACAACATCCCGTGCGGGCCGATCCTGTCCACCAGGGAGATCATCGAGGACCGCTCACTGGTCGCCAACGAGATGGTCGTCACCGTCCCGCACCCCGAGCGCGGCGAGTTCGTCACCGTCGGCAGCCCGCTGAAGCTCTCCGACTCCCCCGTGGACGTGGTCGCCTCCCCGCTGCTCGGCGAGCACAACGCGGAGGTCTACGTCGGTGAACTGGGCCTCGGGGACGAGGAGCTGCGCCTGCTCAAGTCGAGCGGGGTGATCTGACGTGATGGCCGAGGACCGGACGCCGCGGGTCCGCGCGCTGCTGGACTCGGTGCGCGCCGAGGGCCGTACCGCGCTCACCGCGCCCGAGGGCAAGGTGATCGCCGACGCGTACGGGATCGCCGTACCCGGTGAGGAGCTGGCGACGGACGTCGACGAGGCCGTGGCGTACGCGGCGCGGTTCGGCGGGCCCGTCGTGATGAAGATCGTGTCGCCGGACATCCTGCACAAGACCGACGCCGGCGGTGTGATCGTCGGAGTGGAGGGCGCGGCGGACGTACGGGCGGCGTTCCGCCGGATCGTCGAGAACGCGCGGGCGTACGCCCCCGACGCCCGGATCGAGGGCGTGCAGGTGCAGGAGCTGCTGCCGAAGGGACAGGAGGTCATCGTCGGCGCGGTCACCGACCCGACGTTCGGGAAGGTGGTGGCGTTCGGGCTCGGCGGGGTGCTCGTCGAGGTGCTGAAGGACGTCACCTTCCGGCTGGCGCCGGTGGACTCCGACGAGGCGCTGTCGATGCTGGACTCGATCCGGGCGGCGGAGGTCCTGCGCGGGGTGCGGGGCCAGGAGGGCGTGGACCGGTGGGCGGTCGCCGAGCAGATCCGGCGGGTGTCGCAACTGGTGGCGGACTTCCCGGAGATCGCCGAGGTGGACCTCAACCCGGTGATCGCCACCGCGGACGGAGCGGTCGCCGCCGACATCCGCGTGATCCTCTCCGCCGGGACGCCGAAGGAGCGGCGCCGCTACTCGCGCGGGGAGATCCTCACCTCCATGCGGCGGCTGATGCAGCCGCGTTCGGTGGCCGTGATCGGGGCCTCCAACGAGCCCGGCAAGATCGGCAACTCGGTGATGCGCAACCTCGTCGACGGCGGTTTCGCCGGGGAGATCCATCCGGTGAACCCCAAGGCCGATGACATTCTGGGCCGCAAGGCGTACAAGAGTGTCACCGACGTGCCCGGTGAGGTGGACGTGGCGGTCTTCGCGATCCCCGCCAGGTTCGTGGCCCAGGCGCTGGAGGAGGTGGGGCGCAAGCGGATCCCGAACGCCGTACTGATCCCCTCCGGGTTCGCGGAGACCGGTGAGCACGGACTCCAGGACGAGATCGTGGCGATCGCCGAGCGGCACGGCGTCCGGCTGCTCGGGCCCAACATCTACGGCTACTACTCCACCTGGCAGGACCTGTGCGCCACGTTCTGCACGCCCTACGACGTCAAGGGCGGGGTGGCGCTGACCAGCCAGTCGGGCGGCATCGGGATGGCCGTCCTGGGCTTCGCGCGGACCACCAGGACGGGAGTGTCGGCGATCGTCGGCCTCGGCAACAAGTCGGACCTGGACGAGGACGACCTGCTGACCTGGTTCGGCGAGGACCCGCGCACCGAGTGCATCGCGATGCACCTGGAGGACCTCAAGGACGGGCGCGCGTTCGTCGAGGCCGCGCGGGAGACCGTGCCGAAGAAACCGGTCGTGGTGCTGAAGGCGGGGCGTACGGCGGCGGGCGCGAAGGCCGCGGGCTCGCACACCGGCGCGCTGGCGGGCGACGACGCGGTGTACGACGACATCCTGCGGCAGGCGGGCGTCATCCGGGCGCCGGGCCTGAACGACATGCTGGAGTACGCGCGCGCGTTGCCGGTGCTGCCCACTCCGCGGGGCGACAACGTGGTGATCATCACCGGGGCCGGCGGCAGCGGGGTGCTGCTGTCGGACGCGGTGACGGACAACGGGCTGTCGCTGATGGAGATCCCGCCCGACCTGGACGCGGCGTTCCGGGAGTTCATCCCGCCGTTCGGGGCCGCGGGCAACCCCGTGGACATCACCGGCGGGGAGCCGCCCTCGACGTACGAGGCGACGATCCGGCTGGGTCTTCAGGACCCGCGCATCCACGCGCTGGTGCTCGGTTACTGGCACACGATCGTCACTCCTCCCATGGTGTTCGCGGAACTCACCGCGCGGGTGGTGGCGGAGTTCCGGGAGCGCGGGATCGAGAAGCCGGTGGTGGCGTCCCTGGCGGGCGACGTGGAGGTGGAGGAGGCCTGCCAGTACCTCTTCGAGCGCGGGGTCGTGGCGTACCCGTACACCACCGAGAAGCCGGTGGCCGTGCTGGGCGCCAAGTACCGGTGGGCGCGGGCCGCCGGACTGTCGGGGGGCGGTTCATGAGGTGAGGCCGCGAGGGGCCGGCCGACGGGTGCGCGTCGGCCGGCCCCGGGGACCCGCGCGCGCACGAAAGGCATTGGACAGGGGGCGCTGGCCAGAACTTTCGACGCTAGGGGTGCAAACGACATGACAACCACCGATGTCACACGGGTCGCGGCCTACCGGGAGGTGACCGACAGGAACGGACGCGTCTACCGCGTGGGCGAGTCCGACATCGACATCATGGGGCGCAAACGCAAGTGGATGGTGATCCTGCCCTGGATCGGCATGATGGGCATCTCCTCCGCCGAGTACGCGTTCGCGTCCGCCGAGGACACGCTCCACGAGGCCCACCACTGGTCCAGCGGCAGCATCTACTGGATGATGACCGCCTGGGTGTTCTGCCAGGCCGCGGTCGCCTTTCCGGCGGGACGGCTGCGGGAGAGCGGCAGACTGCCCGCGCGGTGGGCGATGATGCTGGGCTCGGCCGGCACGCTGCTCGGCTATCTGTCGCTGGCGTTCGCGCCGCACGTCGCGCTCGCCTTCATCGGGTTCGGCGTGTTCAGCGGCATGGGCGCGGGCATGGTGTACGCGACCTGCGTCAACATGGTCGGCAAGTGGTACCCGGAGCGCAGGGGCGGCAAGACCGGCTTCGTCAACGGCGGTTTCGCCTACGGCTCGGTGCCGTTCGTCTTCATCTTCCACGGCTACATGGACGGCTCCAACTTCCGCTGGGTGCTGGTCTCGGCGGGTGTCTTCCTCGCCGCGACGGTGGCTCTCGCCGGCTTCTACTTCCGGGACCCGCCGAAGAACTGGTGGCCGGCCGCCGTCGACCCGCTGAACCCGCCGGACGACCCGCGGGCCCGGCGTTCGCTGGAGAAGAACCCCCCGGCCGTCAAGCAGTACTCCCCGATGGAGGCGTGGAAGACCGGACGGGTGGCGCTGATGTGGTTCTGTCTCGCCTGTACCTCCGGCGTGAACATCTTCGGCATCGCCTTCCAGGTCGACATCGGTGAGGACGCGGGCTTCGCGGCCGGCATCGTGGCCACCGCGATGTCGCTGAAGGCGATCGTCAACGGCACCGGGCGCGGCGTCATCGGCTGGCTCTCCGACCTCTACGGCCGCAAGCGGTGCCTGCTCTACGTGTGCGCGATCCTGGGCCTCGCCCAGTTCGGCATCATCTGGTCGGCCGAGATCAAGAACCTGCCGCTGTTCCTGGTCTTCTCCGCCGTCTCCGGCTTCGGCGGCGGTGCCATCTTCCCGATGTTCGCCGCGCTGACGGCGGACTACTTCGGTGAGAACAACAACGCCACCAACTACGGGATGGTCTACAGCTCCAAGCTCGTCTCCGGTCTGGGCGCGGGCATGGGGGCCGTGGTCGTCGGCGCCTGGGGCTACAACGGCGCCTTCACCCTGGCGGGCTGCATCTCGATCTTCGCCGGGTTCGTGGCGCTGTTCCTGCAACCACCGGGACGCTCGAAGAACAAGCACGTCACGCCCAACCCCCGGCCGCTCGGCGAGGGATGACCTGACGAAGCCTCCCCCGCACGGACCGGGCGGCCCCTCCCACAGCACGCGGGAGGAGCCGCCCGGTCCGTGTTCCGGGTCAGCGGCGCCGCTTGCGCAGGGCCGCCATGTTGTCGTAGCTGATCTTGGCCTCGCGCAGCGACTGCGCGGGGTCGGTGGCGCTCGGGGAGTTGTCGTCCTCGACCATCGGGTTGTGGTAGTTCCGCTCGCCGACCCGCGAGAAGAACGTCGTGTAGTCGATGACGCCGGTCCCGAAGGGCACCATGTCGTAGCCCATGCCGTTGGTCGTGCTGACGACGCCGTCCTTGGCGTGGAACAGCGGGTAGCGCTTGTTGTTGCGGGCGACCAGGCCGGCCGGGTCGAAGACGTTCTTCCTGGTCGAGCCGTCGTGGGCGGTGTACGTGTGGAACTTGTACTGGGCGACGTGCGCCCAGAAGATGTCCATCTCCAGCCAGACGAGCCTGGGGTCGGTGACCTTGAGGAAGTACTCGAGCTTCCGGATGCCGGAGCTGCGGGTCGGCCGGCCCTGGTCGTCCAGCGGGCCGCCGTCGAGCAGGAAGCCGTAGGCGCTGTCGTGGTTGTGGGTGTAGAGCTTGATGCCCTCGCGGCGGGCGATCGCACCGAGGGCGTTCCACTTGTCGGCGGCCACGTCCCAGTCGGCGCGGTAGGAGCTGCCGGTGGGGTCGCCGCCGGTGCCCATGTGGTCCATGCCGATGATGTTGGCGATCTCCAGGTGCTTCTTGAAGGTGTCCAGGTCCGCGGTGGTGAGCGGCCAGGACGGCGGGATGAAGCCGTGGTTGCCCTGGGCGCGCAGACCGTGGTCGTCGAGCCAGCAGCGCAGCAGCTTCGCGCCCTCGATGCTTTCCAGGTCGGCGCCGCCGGGTGCGTTCGCGTGCTGGCGGTAGCCGGCGAACTCCACCTGGCGGTAGCCGTGGCGGGAGAGCTGCTTGAACACCTCGCGGAAGCCGGAGGGCAGGTCCGTGGCGAGCGGGTCGCGGGCGGTGGCGTCACGGACGGTGTAGAGGATGATGCCGCGCTTGTGCGGCGGGACGAGCACCTGCCCGCGTCCGTGCCCGTGGTCGTGGTCTCTGTCCCGGTCGTGGGCCAGGGCTGGGGCGGCGCCGAAGACGGGGGCGGCGACGGCTCCGGCCGCCACGGCGGTGCAGGTGCTGAGGAAGCGGCGCCGGTCCACACCGAGGGTGCGGCGCAGTCCCTCGTCCGGGGCGTCGGCGGCTTCGGTGCGTGAAGGGGCGGAGTACGGGGTCACGAGTGGCCTGCCTTCTCGGTCGTGGCCGGTTCCGGTCCCGCCGGGACCGGCCGTTGTCAGTGCCGTGTGTTTCACTCTCGGTAGTCGGATCTCGGAGGGCCGTGCCGGGTGGCGCGTCAGCCGAGTCCGGCCAGCCGGAGCAGGAGTTGTTTGACATCGGTGGCCGCGACGCGGTCTCCGACAGCGCGGGGGGTGGAGCAGATGAGGAGCGGACCGTCGTCGTCGCTCGCGGGGAGGCGGCCGTGGCTGCCGCGAACAGGTGAGGGGTCCAGGGGCACGACCGCCATGCGGTAGCGCATGCCGAGTTTCTTGCGGGCCAGGGCGGTGGCCGCCTTGACCTTGACGTAGGGGTCGAGGGGATCCATGAAGAGTTCGACCGGGTCGTAGCCGGGTTTGCGGTGGATCTCGACGAGCTGCGCGAAGTCGGGAGCGCGGTCGTCGTCGAGCCAGTAGTAGTACGTGAACCAGGCGTCGGGTTCGGCGACGGCGACGAGTTCGCCGGCGCGCGGGTGGTCGAGGTGGTGGGTCTTCTTGCCCTCGTCGTCGAGGAGTTGCTCGATGCCGGGCAGTCCGTCGAGGGCGGCGCGGGTGGCGTCGAGGTCCTCGGGGCGGCGCACGTAGACGTGCGCGAGCTGGTGGTCGGCGACCGCGAAGGCGCGGGAGGCCATCGGGTCGAGGTACTCCATGCCGTCCTGGGTGTGGACCTCGAGGAGGCCGGCGCGGCGCAGGGCGCGGTTGATGTCCACGGGCCGGTTCACGCGGGTGATGCCGTACTCGGACAGGGCGACGACGGTACGGCCCTCGGCGCGGGCGTCGTCCAGCAGCGGGGCCAGGGCGGCGTCGAGGTCGGCGGCCGCTTGCAGGGAGCGCGGGTCGTCGGGGCCGAAGCGCTGCAGGTCGTAGTCGAGGTGAGGGAGGTAGCAGAGGGTCAGGTCGGGGTGGCGGGTGCGCATGATGTGGCGGGTGGCGTCGATGATCCACTGGCTGGAGACCAGGTCGGCGCCGGGACCCCAGAAGTGGAAGAGGGGGAAGGTGCCGAGTTTCTCGGTGAGTTCGTCGTGCAGGGCGGGCGGCCGGGTGTAGCAGTCGGGTTCCTTGCGGCCGTCGGCGTAGTAGACGGGGCGGGGGGTGACGGTGATGTCGGTGTCCGCGCCCATGGCGTACCACCAGCAGATGTTGGCGACGGTGTAGCCGGGGTGGGCGCGGCGGGCGGCGTCCCAGAGCTTGTCGCCGGCGACGAGGCCGTTGTGCTGCCGCCACAGCAGTACGTCGCCGAGCTCGCGGAAGTACCAGCCGTTGCCGACGATGCCGTGCTCCGAGGGCATGGTGCCGGTGAGGAAGGTGGACTGGGCGGCGCACGTCACGGCCGGCATGACGGTGCCGAGCGGGGCACGGGAGCCGGACCGGCCGAGCGACTTGAGGTGGGGCATGTGGTCGAGGAGACGGGGGGTGAGGCCCACGACGTCGAGGACGAGCAGGGGGGTGGGGTCGGTCATGGGAGCTCCTTCAGGCCGAGGTCCGTCAGGAGGTCGCGGGCCAGGGTGAGTTCGGCGGCGATGCCGTCGGCGAGCTGGGTGCGGCCGCGGGGGCGCAGCTCGGGCGGGAGGGCCTGCCAGGTGTAGGTCTCGACCTCGAGGTGGCGGGTGAGGGGGTGCGGGCCACCGACCAGCCGGGTCAGGACGGATTTCAGGACGGGCAGCGTGGAGGTGAGGGGCGCGGTGGGGGCCGCGTGCAGCGGGACGTGGAAGTGGGAGCGCCAGGGCGCCGCGTCGGGCAGGGCGTCGCCGGCCAGGGCCTCGTCGAGGTCGTCGGTGCCGCGCAGTCCGGCGAGGGTGGAGGTGCGCGTCTGGTGCAGGAAGCGGGGTTCGGCGAAGGCGGCCAGGGCCTCGCGGACCTCGGTGAGGTGGGGCTGTTCGGCGTGCAGGGCGGCGGAGAGCTGGGACTTGACCACGGGCACACCGGCCCGGGTGAGGTCGTCCAGGGCGGTGTGCGGGTCTTCGAAGGAGGTGGCGAGGTGGCAGGTGTCGACACAGATGCCGACGCGGTCGTGGGCGATCGCGGTGAGCGGGGCGATGGCGTCCCGGGTGGTCTCGACGACGCAGCCGGGTTCCGGTTCCAGGGCGACGCGGATGGAGCGTCCGGTCAGTTCCTGGAGGGCGTCGAGGCGTTCGGCGAGGGTGCGCAGGGCGGTGCGGGCCGTCTGTGCGCGCTGCTCGTCGTAGGCGGTGCGCCAGGCGAGCGGCAGGGTGGAGATGCTGCCGTCGGTGACGTCGTCGGGGAGCAGTCCGGCGAGGACGCGGGCCAGGGAGGTGGTGTGCTCCAGGCGCTCGGGGTCGGCCCAGTCCGGTTTGTAGACGCGGTACTTGACCTCCTCGGCGCCGAAGCCCTCGTAGGGGAAGCCGTTGAGGGTGACGACCTCCAGGCCGCGCCGGTCGAGTTCGCAGCGCAGTCCGCGCAGGGCGGCGGGGTCGGTGACGAGGGCGTGCGCGGCGTCCTTGGCGAGCCACAGGCCGATGCCGAGCCTGTCCCGGCCGAGGCGGCGGCGGACCGGTTCGCAGTGGTCGCGGAGCTGGGCGAGGACGCCGTCCAGGGTTTCGGCGGGGTGCACGTTGGTGCAGTAGGCGAGGTGGACGGTGGAGCCGTCGGGGTGGCGGAAGCGCATGGCTCACGCCTCCGTGGCGGGGGCGCCGGCCGGCTGGGGCTCGTCTCTCGGCGCGCCGCGCAGGATGGAGTTGCCCTCGTGGGTGGCGTCGGTGGCGTCGACGTCGAGGTTCAGTCGGCCGCTGAGCCCGTAGAAGGCGACGGGGTTGCGCCACAGCACCCGGTCGACGTCGTCCTCGGTGAAGCCCTCGGCGAGCATCAGGTCGGCGACCTTGCGGGTCTTGAGGGGGTCGCTCCTGCCCCAGTCGGCGGCGGAGTTCACCAGGACCTGCTCGGGACCGTAGGCGCGCAGGATGGCGACCATCCGCTCCTCGTCCATCTTGGTGTCGGGATAGACGGAGAAGCCGAGCCAGGCGCCGCTGTCCTTGGCCTCCTTGACGGTGGTCTCGTTGAGGTGGTCGACCAGGACGCGGTCGGTGGGCAGGGCGGACTCGCGGACCACGTCCAGGGTGCGGCGCAGTCCGGCGAGCTTGTCGCGGTGCGGGGTGTGCACCAGCGCGGGCAGGCCGTGGTCGGCGGCGAGCTGGAGCTGGGCGGCGAGGGCGGTGTCCTCGGCGGGGGTCATGGAGTCGTAGCCGATCTCGCCGACGGCCACCACGTTGTCCTTGACGAGATACCGGGGCAGCGCGTCGAGGACGGGCGTGCAGCGCGGGTCGTTCGCCTCCTTGGGGTTGAGGGCGAGCGTGCAGTGGTGGGCGATGCCGTACTGGGCGGCGCGGAAGGGTTCCCAGCCGAGGAGGGCGTCGAAGTAGTCGAGGAAGGAGGCCGGGGAGGTGCGGGGCTGGCCGAGCCAGAAGGAGGGCTCGACGACGGCGCGGACGCCCGCGGCGTACATGGCCTCGTAGTCGTCGGTGGTGCGCGACGTCATGTGGATGTGGGGGTCGAAGATGCGCATCAGGACTCCTTGCCGTGGGGGTCGTCCGTGCCGTGCGGCGGGGTGGCGGGGGCGGACTCGGTCAGGGCCAGGACGCGGTGCAGGTCCTCGGGGACGGTGCGGCCGGCGGCGGTGCGTTCCGCGGCGTAGTCGCCGAGCATGCGGGCGAGTTCGCCGTCGCCCCGGGCGCGCCGGGCCAGGTCCGCCACGTGGCCGAGGCCGACACCGGTGAACAGGCACTTCAGGACCGCGTGCCGCCAGGCGTGGGCGTCCAGGTGCCGGGCGGCGTAGGGGCCGAGGGCGGCGGCGACGAGCCGGGTGTCGTTGGTGCGCAGGGCGTCCTCGACGAGCGGGAGGGCGTCGGGGCCGTCGGGCACGAGGTGCGGCAGGGCGTGCAGGACGGCGCGGCGTTCGTCGGCGGTGCCCTGGAAGTAGACCCGGGTCAGGGCTTCGGCGTCGGCGTGGGCCGCGTGCAGGATGAGGACGCGGGCGGCGTCGGCGTGGGCGGGACCGCAGCGGCGGCCGGCCTCGGCCAGGCGCAGCTCCCACACGGAGATGGGCCCGTGGGTGCCGGGGTGGGCGGCGGCCTCGTCCAGGGCCTGGTCGAGCCAGGCGCGGGCGGCTCCGCCCAGCCGGCCGGCGAGGCGGCGGCGCAGTTCGGCGGGCGGGGTGAGGGCGGGGGTGGTGCCGTCACCGGGGATCTCCGGTCCGCCGGTGGTGTCCGCCTCCGGGGTGGCCGGGGTGACATGGGGGCGGGTCATGGGGTTCTGCTCCCTTCGGGGGTGGCGGAGGGATCGCCGTGCGGTGGGACGGGGACGGAAGGGGCGGCGCGGCGGAGGAACGGGAGGGAGCGGGCGGCGAAGTGAGGGCCGGCGTGGGAGTGGCGGGGCAGTTCGACGACCGTCAGGCCCTGGTAGCCGGTGGCGGCGAGGGCCTCGAGGACGGGCGGGAAGTCGATCTCTCCGTCGCCGAAGGGGAGGTGTTCGTGGACGCCTCGGCGCATGTCCTCGATCTGGACGTGGCGCAGCCAGGGGGCGGCGTCGCGTACGCAGTCGGCGGGCGGGAGGGGTTCGAGGCACTGGCAGTGGCCGATGTCCAGGGTGAGGCCGAGGGGCTCGGGATCGCCGAGCGTGCGGCGCAGGTGGTGGAAGTCGGCGAGGGTGGCGAGGAGGTGGCCGGGTTCGGGTTCGACGGCGAGGGGGACGCCGGCGGTGGCGGCGGCGTCCAGGACGGGGGCGAGGGTCTCGGCGAGGCGTTTCCAGGCGGTGTCCTCGTCGGTGCCGTCGGGGACGATGCCGCTGAAGCAGTGCACGGCGTGCGCGCCGAGGTCGGCGGCGACACGGACGGCGCGCAGGAGGAGGCCGACGCGACGGGCGCGGTCGTCCGGGTCGGGGTCCAGCAGCGAGGGGCCGTGCTTGCGGCGGGGGTCGAGCACATAGCGGGCGCCGGTCTCCACGGTCACGCCGAGCCCGAGCTCGTCGAGACGGTGCGCGACCCGGCGGGTGCGGGCGGCGAGGTCCGGGGCGAGCGGATCGAGGTGCATGTGGTCGAGGGTCAGGCCCACACCGTCGTAGCCGAGGTCGGCGAGGAGGGCGAGGGCGTCGTCGAGGCGGAGGTCGGCGAGGCCGTTGGTGCCGTAGCCGAAACGGAGGGGGGTACGGGCACTCCGGTTCACGTCACGGTCCCCGTCCGCGTGTGCGGCTCGGCTCACGTCCCGGCTCGTGCTCCGGCCCGGGCCATGACCGTCGCCGCTCCCCTCCCGGGCCGGGCGACCCGTCACCTCCTGACTCGCCTCCACGACCGGAACACGACCGCCCCCGGTCGCGTCCTGGCTCGCGTACCGGGCCGGGCCGCCGCTCGTGTCCCGGCTCGCCTCCGGGGCCGGGACACGGACGTCCTCGGGCGTCTGCCGGCTCGCGCCCTGGTTCGGGTTCCGGCTCATGTGATGCTCACCTTCCTCATACCGGCCCTCCTCGCGAACATCCGGCCGGCCGGGGCCAGGGCCGCGACCAGGAGGGACGTGGCGGTCGCGCCGGAGCGGGCGGCGAGGGCGGCCTGGAGTGGGACCGTGGCGCGGATGCCGCCGCCCACGGCGCGTTGGGTGAGGGGAGGTGAAGGGTTGAGCGTGGCGTGGAAGTAGGGGCGGGCGGCCGTGGCGGCGTAGGCGGCGCCCAGGGCGGTGGCGACGGCGCCGGCGGCCCCGGGTGGGCGCGCGGCGGGGCTGGAACCCGGCAGGCCGGGGGCGGCTGCTGCCCGCCGGCCTGCCGGGAGTCGGGTGCGGCGGTGGGTGACCAGCCGGGTCAGCACCCCCGTCGTCGCGAGGGCCGCCAGAGGGGCCAGGGCCGAGCCGCCGGTGGTCTCCCGGCGGGAGACGGCCGTGACCGCGAGGGTGTGGCTGCCGAGCAGCGCGGCGGAGGGCAGCGCGGCACGGGTGCCGCCGCCGGTGGCCGCGGCGCCCAGGAGCAGGTCGAGTCCGCGGGCGGCGGCCATGGCCGCGGGACCGGCGGGCGTGTGCTTCAGGGCGAGGTCGTAGGCCCAGACGGTCGCCGCCAGGGGCGCGGCCACCGCGAGGGCGGGGCGTCCCGCACCGGCGGCGAGCGCCAGTCCGGCGCCGGTGAGGGCACCGGCGGCGGTGAGGGCGGCGGCCGGACGGATACGGCCGGACGGCAGCGGGCGGTGCGGGCGCTCCACGGCGTCCTCGGCGCGGTCCGCCCAGTCGTTCAGGGCCATGCCGGCCTCGTACAGGCACAGGGAGGATCCGATGGCGAGCAGGGTGCGGGGCCCGGGGCGCACACCGGCCGCCGCCGCACCGGCCAGGGCGTCGCCGGGGACGGTGAACAGCGCGGGCAGGCGCAGTAGTTCCGCCCACGCGCCCGCACGGCCCGAGCGGGCGCGGGCGGCGCCGCCGCCGGAGGACAAGGCGGCGTCCTCGGAGGCCGGGCCGCCTGCCGGCGCGAGGCCGCCCTGCGCGGGCTCGCCCCGCGCGGGCGTGTCCTGCGCGTGTCCCGTCGTGGTCGTGTGCGGGTGCGTTGTGGTTGTTCGCGCAGTTCCCCGCGCCCCTGGGGAGTCGCCCTGCGCAGGCTCCCCCCGTGCGGGCATGTCATGGGCGTCGGGTGCCGGGCGGCTCATCGGCGGGCCTCGGGATCGGTGGCGGCGGGCCGCAGGCGTTCGGCGAAGTGCCTCAGGTCCGTGTACTGCTCGGCCAGTGACGACGGGCCGTCGCCGACCGGGTCCTTGAAGTAGAAGCCCAGCTCGCTCAGCGGGCCGGTCAGGCCCTTCTGCCGGGCGCGGACGGTCAGTCGGGCCAGGTCGAGGACGAGGGGGGCGGCGAGGGACGAGTCGCAGCCCTGCCAGGTGGTCTGGAGGATCATGCGGGCGCCGAGGAAGCCGTCGAAGGCGATGTGGTCCCAGGCCGTCTTCCAGTCGCCGAGGGCCGGTACGTCGTCGATGTGGACCTCGCCCTCGGGGGTGGTGCCGAGGGTGTCGGCGAGGACGCGTTCCTTGCCGGCGTTCTTCGCGGCGGCGGCAGCGGGGTCGGCCAGGGCGGCACCGTCGCCGCCGCCCAGGAGGTTGGTGCCGGACCAGGCGCGCACGGCGAGGGCGCGTTGCAGGAACATCGGGCCGAGTACCGAGCGCAGGAGGGTCTGGCCCGTCTTGCCGTCGCGGCCCGCGTACGGCAGGCCCGAGGAGGCGGCGAGCGGGGCCAGCGCCGGGTGGTGCAGGCCCGTGGAGGGGGTGAAGTTGACGTAGGGGCAGCCGGCGCGCAGGGCGGCCGCCGCGTAGAGGGAGCTGGGCGGCAGGGAGCCGTCGGTGGGGGCCGGCTCGGTGGAGGCCACGTTGATCACGACGGCGCCCGCGAGGTCCTGGCGGCGCACGAAGTCGCGGATGTCGGCCGCGAACACGTCGATCCACTGGTCCTGGGTGCGGCCGGTGTCGCCGGGCGGGGGGCCGCCGGGCCTGATCTCCCGGTCGGCGGCGACGAGTTCGGCGTGCACGGCGGACGGCAGGCCGTGCGGCAGGACGCCGCCGTCGGCGAGGTGCTCGGCGCGCTTGGGCAGCGGGCAGTCGACGGTGTCGTGGCCGCCGAAGACGAGGGACGACAACGAGGGCAGACCGCACGAGGTGAAGGGAGCGGTCTCGGTGACCATGCCGGTCGGCGGGTGGAGCCCGGCGGCGACGGCGGCGCAGCCCGCGATCGCGGTGGTGGCGACGGAGCCGCGCGCCCCGATGAGCCAGACGCCGAAGCGGGGGGCCGGGGAGGGGGTGGGGAGGGACGGTTCGGCGGACATGGGCAGCCTCCTTGTCGTACGCGAACCTGGTGCGAGCGCCGGAGGGGGACGAGCGGGGTGCCGGGTGCGTCGGCCCCGGCGGGACGGCGGGCGGAGGTCCGGCGTCCTCCGCCCGCCGCCGTTCCGGTTGCCCCAGAAGGGCGGTTCGCCCTAGGAGGGCAGTTCCTTCAGCTGGATGTTCCGGAAGGAGACCTGGTCGTCGGCGCCGTGGTTCTGCAGGCCGATGTAGCCGTCGGTCAGGCTCCGCTCGGGGTCCTTGTTGGTGAAGTCGTTGATCTTGACTCCGTTGAGGAACACCTGGAGGCGTTCGCCGCGGACCTTGATCTCGTAGGAGTTCCACTGGCCGGGCGGCCGCAGGACCTGGTCACGGGCCTTGATGTCCGCCGACTTGAAGGAGTAGACGGAGCCCGTGGTGCGGTCGGGCGCGTCCGTGGCGTCGATCTGGATCTCGTAGCCCTTGTTCACCGCGGACCAGGGGTCGTCGGAGGCCGGGAAGCCCACGAAGATCCCGGAGTTGTCGTCGCCCTGCATCTTCCAGTCGAGCTTGAGGGAGTACGACTGGAGCTCCTTGGCCTGGTACCAGAGCAGACCCATGCCGCCCTCGGACTCCATGGTGCCGTCCTTGACGACGAACTTGCCGGGGCCGGCCTGCTTCCAGCCGTCCAGGGTCTGGCCGTTGAAGATCTCCCGGTAGCCCTTGTCCGGCTTGCAGTCCGCCTTCACCTGGCCGGTGGCGTACTGCATGCCGCCGAGCAGGTGGGTGCGGAAGGCCTCGTCGGCGTACGACTCCTTGGTGTGGCCGCCGCCGGTGTAGAAGGAGCGGCCGCCGCCGTAGCTCTGGCACCAGGCGATCGGGTGGTCGCCCTTCATGTTCCCGCCCTGGTAGGTGGTCTCGTCGAGGGTGGCGAGGACCTTGGCCTGCTCACGCGGGTTGGTGCGGTAGTTGTACCACTCGTCGGTGCGCTCCCAGGCGTCGTCGAGGTGCGCGGTGGACGGGTGGTCGTGGTCGTGGACGCGCACGGTGGCCTTCTGGATGGCCGGGTGCGAGTCGAAGTAGGCGCCGACGAGGCCGCCGTAGAACTCCCAGTCGTACTCGGTGTCGGCGGCGGCGTGGATGCCCATGTAGCCGCCGCCGTTGCTGACGTAGTTCTCGAACGCCTTCTGCTGCTCGGCGTCGAGCACGTCACCGGTGGTGGACAGGAAGGCCACCGCGTCGTACTTGGCGAGGTTGGCGGTGGTGAACTGCCGGGCCTCCTCGGTCGCGGTGACCGAGATGCCGGCCGGGGCGCCCAGCTCCTTCAGGGCGGCGACGCCCTCCGGGATGGAGTCGTGGCGGAAGCCGGCCGTCTTGGAGAAGACCAGGACCTTCTTGCCGGCCTTGAACGGCTCCTTGGAGAACTCGAAGTCGTCCACGTCGTACAGCGCGCCGTCGCCGCCCCGGAAGACCAGGTAGATCTCCGTGGTGCGCTTCGGCAGCGACCGCAGCGGCACGTCGACGTCCTGGAACGTCTCCCAGCCGCCCGTCGGCGGGATGTACGCCGAGCCGTGCAGCTTGCCGGTGGGCGAGCCGGTGCGCAGCTCGATGAAGCCGCCGGAGCCGCCGGAGGAGGCCCGTACGGTCATCTTCTTCTGCCCGTCGAACTTGTAGGGGCTGAAGGAGATCCAGTCACCGTCGTTGATGTCGCCGACGGTCTTGCCGCCGTTGGCCGTGGCCTTGTCGAAGGTGTTCACGCCCGACTGGGTGGTGAAGTGCTCGGCCTGGCGGTGCAGCGGCTGGAGCACGGTGCGCGCGGTGCCGGTCAGGGCCTCCTGGCCGTTGGCCCCGCCGTCGGTGTAGCTGGCGCCGACGACACCGTAGATGTTGGCGTTGGGGTCGTGACCGCCGTCCCCGGCGGGCGGCTTGAGGGTGCCCTCACAGCCCGTCTCGCTGGTCAGCTCGTGGGCGTGGGAGTCGTGGCCGAGGCTGTAGGCGACCTTGACCCTGGAGCAGTCGATGGTCTCCTCGGGGTCGGTGACCGTCACCTTGAACGGCACGGGCTCGCCGAAGGCGGCCAGGCTGCCGTTGCCCGGCACGGTGATCTTCACCGTGGGCTCGGTGTTGCCGACCACGATCCGGACACTGGCGTTGCCGGTGTTGCCCTCGGGGTCCTTCGCGGTGAAGGTCGCGGTGTAGGTGCCGACCTTCTTGTACCGGTGGGTGGGGGTGAGGCCCTCACCCTTGGTGCCGTCGCCGAAGTCCCAACCGTAGGTGAGGTCCGGGGAGTCGGCGTCCTTGGCGCTGCCGGTGAACTTGACCCTCAGCCCGGCCGCACCGGACGTCTTGTCCGCGCTGACCTCGGCGATCGGGGAGAAGCCGTCCTCGGCGTTCTCGATCCGGTACAGCGCGGAGTTCTCGTCGCCCTGGAACCAGGAGACGCCGTAGTCGAGGACGTAGAGCGCGCCGTCGGGGCCGAACTCCATGTCCATGATCTGGGTGCCGGTCCACGGGAAGTCGTTGATCGTCGCGACCGTGCCGTCCTCGTTCTGCTCGATCCGCTTGATCCAGCGGCGGCCGAACTCGCCGGCGAAGAAGTCGCCGTCGTACGCCTCGGGGAACTTCACGCTGGAGTCGAGCTCGGGGTCGTAGCGGTAGACCGGGCCGCCCATCGGGGACTCGGAGCCGGTGCCGAACTCGGGCACGGAGTCGCCGTCGTAGGGGATCCAGGCGGGCTGCGCGGGCGGCAGGTCGACCAGGCCGGTGTTGTGCGGGGAGGTGTTCTTCGGGGCGGCGCAGTCGAACGTCTCGCCGGAGGCGCCGGTGGCGAAGTCGTAGTCGACGTAGGCGTCGTTGTCGCCGGTGCAGAACGGCCAGCCGAAGTTGGCCGCCTCGGTGACCTTGGCGAACTCGACCTGTCCCCCCGGACCCCGGTTCGGGTCGGCGGCGCCCGCGTCGGGACCGTAGTCGCCCACGTAGATGGTGCCGGTCTTCTTGTCGATGTTCATCCGGAACGGGTTGCGGAAGCCCATCGCGTAGATCTCGGGGCGGGTCTTCTCGGTGCCGGGGGCGAAGAGGTTGCCCTCCGGGACGGTGTACGAGCCGTCCTCGGCGACCTTGATGCGGAGGATCTTGCCGCGGAGGTCGTTGGTGTTGCCGGAGCTGCGGCGGGCGTCGAAGGCCGGGTTGCGGTTCGCCCGCTCGTCGATCGGCGTGAAGCCGTCGGAGGCGAAGGGGTTGGTGTCGTCGCCGGTGGACAGGTAGAGGTTGCCCTCGGCGTCGAAGGCGATGTCGCCGCCGACGTGGCAGCAGGTGCCGCGGGAGGCCGCGACGTCCAGGACCTTCTTCTCGCTGGCCAGGTCCAGTGTGCCGTTGGGGTTGAGGACGAAGCGGGAGAGGCGGTTGACGCCGTCGAACTTCTCGAAGTCCTCGGCGGTGCCGGTCTCCGGGGCGTCGCCCGCGGGGGTGTCGAGCGGCGGGGCGTAGTAGAGGTAGATCGCCCGGTTGTTCTCGAAGTCCGGGTCGATGCCGACGCCCTGCAGACCTTCCTCGTCGTGGCTGTAGACGTCGAGCTTGCCGGCGACCTTGGTGACGCCGCCCTGGTCGGTGATCCTCAGTGTGCCGTCGCGCGAGGTGTGCAGGACGCTGCGGTCCGGGAGCACGGCGAGCGACATCGGCTCGCCCATCTCGGGCTCGCCCTTGGCGAGCGGTACCTGCTGGAACTGCCCCTCGGCGGCTGCCGTCCCGTCGTGCTCCGGGTGGCCCGGGTGGGCGCCGGCGACGGTCGCCGGGGTGCCCACGGCCAGCAACAGGCCGGTGAACAGGGCGAGGGTGGTGCGGAGTCTGGGGCGTTTCGTGGTCCGGGTGGATTTGAGTCTGCTTCTGTGCACGAAGTCCCTCCGGGAACGGGTGGGCCGTACGGAACGGATGCGAAGACGTGCGGTGCGTGCGGGCGCCGGGGTGCGCCGTCACCCCGGAGGCGTGGGTGTCCTGAACACTTCAGGGACGGTAACCGCGTTCTTCCGGGGCGAACACCCCTGGGACCGGGACCGGTTGAACTTTTTCCCAACTCAGGACAAAGCAGGATCCGGGCAGGTCGGACCGGGGACCGGCGGATGTTCCGGCCCCCGTCCCCGACCTGCCGTCGGGCGCGCGGATCAGCTGTTGAACGCGGCGTCGAAGGACGCGCTGGGCGGCTCGAAGTCGAAGGCCTTGAGGCGGGTCAGCGCCTCGGGGGCGCCCTGGAGCCGGTCCATGCCGGCGTCCTCCCACTCGACGGAGACGGGGCCCCGGTAGTCGATGGAGCGCAGCATGCGGAAGACGTCCTCCCAGGGGACGTCGCCGTGGCCGGCGGAGACGAAGTCCCAGCCGCGCCGCGGGTCGCCCCAGGGCAGGTGGGAGCCGAGGCGGCCGTTGCGGCCGTCGAGGCGTCTGCGGGCCTCCTTGCAGTCGACGTGGTAGATCCGGTCGCGGAAGTCCCACAGGAAGCCGACCGGGTCGAGGTCCTGCCACACGAAGTGGGAGGGGTCGAAGTTGAGGCCGAAGGCCGGCCGGCGGTCGACCGCCTCCAGGGCGCGTACGGTCGTCCAGTAGTCGTAGGCGATCTCGCTGGGGTGGACCTCGTGCGCGAACCGCACGCCCTCGGCGTCGAAGACGTCCAGGATCGGGTTCCACCGCTCGGCGAAGTCCTCGTAGCCGCGTTCGATCATCGACTCGGGGGCGGGCGGGAACATGGCGACCAGGTGCCAGATGGCGGAGCCGGTGAAGCCGATGACGGTGTCGACTCCGAGGAGGGCCGCGGCGCGCGCGGTGTCCTTGATCTCGGCGGCGGCCCGCTGCCGTACGCCCTCGGCCTCGCCGTCGCCCCAGATGCGGGCGGGCAGGATCGCCCGGTGGCGTTCGTCGATGATGGCGTCGCACACCGCCTGCCCCACCAGGTGATTGGAGATCGCCCAGCACTTCAGGCCGTACTTCTCCAGGAGCTGGTGGCGGCCGGCGACGTAGGACGGGTCGGCGAGCGCCTTGTCCACCTCGAAGTGGTCGCCCCAGCAGGCGAGTTCGAGGCCGTCGTAGCCGAAGTCGCGGGCGAGTCGGCAGACCTCCTCCAGCGGCAGGTCTGCCCACTGGCCGGTGAACAGCGTGAAGTTGCGCGGCATCCGTATCCGTCCTCTCAGGCGGCGATCGGTGTGTAGACGGAGTTCTTCTCGGCGCTCTCCTCCACCGCGGCCAGGACGCGCTGCACCTGGAGTCCGTCGGCGAAGGAGGGTTCGGGACTGCGGCCCTCGGCGACCGCGTGGACCAGGTCGCGGGCCTGGTGCACGAAGGTGTGCTCGTAGCCGAGGCCGTGGCCCGGCGGCCACCAGGCCTCGAGGTAGGGGTGCTCGGGTTCGGTGACCAGGATGCGGCGGAAGCCCGCGTGCGTCCCGGGCTCGGTGCCGTCGTGGAACTCCAGTTCGTTGAGCCGTTCCAGGTCGAAGGCCAGCGACCCGCGCTCGCCGTTGAGTTCGATGCGCAGGGCGTTCTTGCGTCCGGTGGCGTACCGGGTGGCCTCGAAGGAGGCGAGGGCACCGGAGGCGAAGCGGCCGGTGAACAGGGCCGCGTCGTCGACGGTGACCTGTCCGGTGCCGGCGGCGGTGACGGCTGCCAGGCCGCTGCTGGGCGCGGTGGGCAGCGGCCGCTCCCGTACGAACGTCTCGGTGAGCGCGGAGACCCCCGCGAGCCGCTCACCGGACAGGTACTGCGCCAGGTCGACGATGTGCGCGCCGAGGTCGCCGAGCGAACCGGAGCCGGCCTGCTCGCGGCGCAGCCGCCAGGTCAGCGGGAACTCCGGGTCCACCAGCCAGTCCTGCAGGTACGCGACCCGCACGTGCCGCAGTCTCCCGATCCGGCCCTCGGCCACCATCCGCCGGGCCAGCGCGGTCGCGGGCACCCGGCGGTAGTTGAAGCCGACCATCGCCGACTTCCCCCGTGCCCGCGCCTCTTCGGCGGCGCGGGTCATCGCCTCGGCCTCCTCGACGCTGTTGGCGAGGGGCTTCTCGCACAGCACGTGCTTGCCGGCGGCGAGCGCGGCGAGCGCGATCTCGGCGTGGCTGTCGCCCGGGGTGCAGATGTCGACGAGGTCGATGTCGTCCCGTTCGACCAGGGCGCGCCAGTCCGTCTCGGTCTCCGCCCAGCCGTGCCGGTCCGCCGCCGCGCGCACGGCGTCGGCGTCCCGGCCGCAGATCACGGCCATGTCGGGGCTCATCGGCAGGTCGAAGACGCGGCCCGCGGTGCGCCAGCCCTGGGAGTGGGCGGCGCCCATGAAGGCGTAACCGACCATGCCGATGCGCAGCGGTGGCTTCCCCGTCTCCGCCCCGTCGGACGCTTGCGGCTGTGCCATTCGGATGTCCTCCTCGTCGTCGTGGCGGGCGGGGTGGACCCCGCCCGGAGGGCTGGTCAGGCCCGTGGTGCGGGGCTCCTCACTTGAAGCCCGTGGACATGTACTGGTCCACGTTCTCCTTGTCGACGACGGCCGAGTAGCAGGTCACCGACGAGGGGATCTCGAACTCCGCGAGGCCGCTCACGCCCTTGCCCTGGCCGAGGGCGCGGGCCAGGTCGATCGCGGAGGCGGCCATCGTCGGCGGGTACAGGACGGTGGCCTTCAGGACACCGCTGTCGGCCTTGATGGCCTCGAACGCGGAGAGCGCGCCCGCGCCGCCCACCATCAGGAACTCGTCCCGCCCGGCCTGTTCGATGGCGCGCAGCGCGCCCACGCCCTGGTCGTCGTCGTGGTTCCACAGCGCGTCGATCTGCGACTGCGCCTGGAGCAGCTGGGCCATCTTGGCCTGGCCGGACTCGACGGTGAACTCGGCGGCCTGGCGGGCCACCTTCTGGATGTTGGGGTAGTTCTTCAGCGCGTCGTCGAAGCCCTGGGTGCGCTGCTTGGTCAGCTCCAGGTTGTCCAGGCCGGCCAGCTCGACGACCTTGGCGCCCTGCTTGTCCTTGAGCTTCTCGCCGATGTAGTGACCGGCGTTCAGGCCCATGCCGTAGTTGTCGCCGCCGACCCAGCAGCGGTACGCCTGCGGGGTGTTGAAGATCCGGTCGAGGTTGACGACGGGGATGCCGGCGCGCATCGCCTTCAGCCCGACCTGGGTGAGGGCCTTGCCGTCGGCGGGCAGGATCACCAGGACGTCGACCTTCTTGTTGATGAGGGTCTCGATCTGGCCGATCTGCTGGGCGGTGTCGTTGGAGCCCTCGGTGATCTCCAGGGTGACGTCGGAGTACTTCTCCGCCCGCTTCTTGGCGTTGTCGTTGATGGCGTTGAGCCAGCCGTGGTCGGCCTGCGGTCCGGCGAAGCCGATGGTGACCGGCTTGCCCGGCTTGTCGTCGGCGGCCGGCTGGTCGTTCGCGGCGGGCTCGTCGTCGCTGGACTCGTTGCTGGTGCAGCCGGTGACGAGGACGCCGGCGGACACGGCGGCGGCTCCGAAGAGCAGCCCTCTGCGGCTGGTGAACTCTGGCATGGCGGTGAACCCCTTCATCAGGTCGTGCTCGCGGTACGGCGCTGGACCAGCACGGCGGCGACGATGATCGCGCCCTTGGCGATCTGCTGGACGTCGCTCTGCAGGTTGTTCAGGGCGAAGATGTTGGTGATCGTGGTGAAGATCAGGACACCGAGGACGGAGCCGACGATGGTGCCGCGGCCTCCGGTGAGCAGGGTGCCGCCGATGATCGCGGCGGCGATGGCGTCGAGTTCGTAGAGGTTGCCGTTGGTGTTCTGGCCGGAGCCGGCCAGCACGATCAGCAGGAAGGCGGCGATGCCGCAGCACAGCCCGGACAGCAGGTACAGGTAGAGCCGCTGGCGGCGCACGTCGATGCCGGCGAGCCGGGCGGCCTCCGCGTTGCCGCCGACGGCGACGGAGCGGCGGCCGAAGGTGGTCCGGTTGAGCACCAGCCAGCCGACGACGGTGACCGCGGCGAACACCAGGACCAGCGGCGGGATGCCGAGCACGTAGGAGTCGCGCTCACCGAGGTCGAGGACGCCGTCGACGGTGACGATCTGGGTGCGCCCGTCGGTGATCTGCAGGGCGAGACCGCGGGCCGAGGCGAGCATGGCGAGGGTGGCGATGAACGGGACCATACCGCCGTACGCGATGAGCACCCCGTTGACCAGTCCGCACCCCAGTCCGACGAGGACGGCGGTGAAGAGGATGCCCGCGAAGCCGAACTCCTGGGTGGCGACGGTGGTGGCCCACACCGAGGCGAGGGCGACGATCGCGCCGACCGACAGGTCGATGCCGCCGGAGATGATGACGAAGGTCATGCCGACGGTGACGACACCGATGACGGAGGCCTGGGTGAGGACCAGTTGGAGGTTGCGGGTGTCCAGGAACTGGTCCGGTTTGGTGATGCCGCCGATGAGGATCAGTGCGGCGAGCACGCCGAGCAGCGACAGGGTGCGGACGTCGGCGCGGAACAACACGGCGCGCCAGGCGGGCTTTTCGCCGGCCGACGGCGCCTTGGGGGCGCTGTCCCGCGGCGGGGAGACGGGCTGCGTCATGACGCCGGGCTTCCTTCCATGACCAAATCGAGTACACGGTGTTCGTCGAGTTCACGGGCGGGCGCCGTGTGGACGACGCTGCCCTCGCGCAGCACCAGGACGCGGTCGGCGAGGCCGAGCACCTCGGGCACCTCGCTGGAGACCAGCAGCACGGCGAGGCCCTCGTCCGCCAGCCGGCGGACGACCGCGTAGAGCTCGGCGCGGGCGCCGACGTCGACGCCTCGGGTGGGTTCGTCGAGCAGCAGCACCCGGCAGCCGCGCAGCAGCCAGCGCGCGAGCACGGCTTTCTGCTGGTTGCCGCCGGACAGGGTGCGCACGGGCACGTCCGGGTTGTCGGGCCGCAGCGACAGTTCGCGGACCGCCGCACGCGCCGCCCCCAGTTCGGCGCCGCGGTCGATCCAGCCGGCCTTCGCGAACCGCGACATGGAGGAGACCGACACATTGCGGGTGACGGACTCCAGCATCAGCAGGGCCTGCGCCTTGCGTTCCTCGGGGGCGAGCCCGAGTCCGGCGCGCACGGCGGCCCGTACGCTGCCCGGCCTCAGGGGGCGTCCGTCGACGAGGACCCGGCCGGTGTCGGGCTTGCGGGCGCCGTAGATCGTCTCCAGGATCTCGGAGCGTCCCGAGCCGACGAGTCCGGCGAGTCCGACGATCTCCCCGGGCCGCACCTGGAGGTCGAGCGGGGCGAACTCGCCCTCGCGGGACAGTCCTTCGACGGTGAGCACCGGTTCGCCCTGCGGGGCGGCGGCGGGCCGCTCCGGGAAGACGTACTCGACGTTGCGTCCCGTCATCAGCGCGACGACCTCGCGGGTCGGCGTCGACTTCGCGGGCAGCCCGCCGGCGACGGCCCGGCCGTCCTTGAGCACGGTCACCCGGTCGCCGATGCGCCGGATCTCCTCCAGGCGGTGCGAGATGTAGACGACGGCGACGCCGTCGGCGGTGAGGTCGCCGACGATGCGGAAGAGGTTGTCGACCTCGTCCGGGTCGAGGGCGGCGGACGGCTCGTCCATCACGATGAGCCGTACGTCGTGGGAGAGCGCCCGCGCCATGGACACGATCTGCTGCTGCGCCGCGGAGAGTTCGCCGACCAGCCGGGCCGGGTCGACCTCGGGGTGGCCGAGCCGCTTGAGGAGTTCGGCGGTCGACGACCTGGCGGCCCTTCCCCGTACGACGAAACCGGCGGCCGTGGGTTCGTGGCCGAGGTGGACGTTCTCGGCGACCGACAGGTGTTCCACCAGGTCGAGTTCCTGGTAGATGGTGGCGATGCCGAGGCGCATGGCGGCGATCGGCGAGCGCAGGGTGACGTCCTCGCCGCGCCAGCGGATGGTGCCGGTGTCGGGCTGGTGGGCGCCGGCCAGAACCTTGATCAGGGTGGACTTCCCGGCGCCGTTCTGGCCGAGCAGGCAGTGCACCTCGCCGGCCTGGACGTCGAGGTCGACGCCGTCCAGGGCCCGGACTCCGGGGAACGACTTGGTGATGCCGGACATGCTGAGCAGCGGTGGTTGTGGTGCCATGCGGATTCCCCTCGGCGGGCGTACGGGCCGGTGTCAGGGCGATCCCCTTGCGGGGCAGGCGTTTTCGGGCAGGGCGGGGTAGGGCGGTGGCGGTGCCTGGTACGGGTGGTACGGGTGGGCTGTTCCGGTGCGGTGGAAGCCGGTGCGGTGGAGCGGATGCCGTGACGCGGATGCGGTGGTGTTCGGAGCAGGTGCCGTGGCGCGGATGCGGTGGTGCCTGGAGCAGGTGCCGTGACGCGGATGCGGTGGTGCCTGGAACGGGTGCGACGAAGGAGCGGGAAGGGCTGCTTACGCGGGTGAGAACAGGTGGTCGCTGATGAGCCGGGCCGCGCCGATGACTCCGGCGGTGGGCCCCAGCTCCCCCAGCACGATGGGCAGGTTGCCCGTGGCCAGGGGCAGCGAGCCGCGGTAGACCTGGGTGCGGATCGCGGCGAGCAGGGTGTGGCCGAGGCCGGTCACCCCGCCGCCGATCACCACCAGGCCGGGGTTGAAGAAGCTGACCAGGCCGGCGATGACCTGGCCGGTGTGGTTGCCGCCCTCGCGGATCAGATCGAGGGCGGTGGCGTCACCGGCCGCGGCCGCGGCGGCGACGTCGACGGCGCTGAGCGTGCCGTTCGTCTCCAGCCGGCCGGCGAGTTCGGCGGAGAGCCGCTGTTCGGCGGCCTCCATGGCGTCCCGGGCGAGGGCCGCACCGGAGAAGTGGGCCTCCAGGCAGCCCCGGTTGCCGCAGGCGCACGGGCGGCCGTCGGGCACGGCCTGGATGTGCCCGATGTCGCCCGCACTGCCCGTCGTACCGCGGTAGACCTCACCGCCGACGACGATGCCGCAGCCGATGCCGGTACCGATCTTGACGCAGAGGAAGTCGGCGACGGTGCGGGCGACGCCCGCGTGCTGCTCCCCCATCGCCATCAGGTTCACGTCGTTGTCGACCATGACCGGGCAGCCGAGGTCCTGGCTGAGCGCCTCCCGCACGGGGAAGCCGTCCCAGCCCGGCATGATCGGCGGAGCCACCGGGATGCCCTCGGGGAAGCGGACCGGGCCCGGGACGCCGATACCGGCGCCGTCGAACCCCTCCGCGAGCCCCGAGGCCTTCAACTTCGCTGCCATGGCGAGTACTTGCTCGAAGACCGCGACCGGCCCCTCGCGTACGTCCATGGGCTGGTTGATGTGCCCGAGGATCTCCAGCTCGGCGTTGGTGACGGCGACGTCGACCGAGGTCGCGCCGATGTCGACGCCGAGGAACCGCAGGTGCGGGTTGAGCCGGATGTTGTGGGAGCGCCGACCGCCGCGCGAGGCGGCGAGTCCGTCGGCCACGACGAGATCCGTCTCCAGCAGCCGGTCCACCTCCACGGCCAGTTTCGACCGGGAGAGGTCGACCTGGTCGCCGAGCTGGGCACGGGAGTTGGGTCCGCCGTCGCGCAGCAGCCTGAGCAGTCGTGCCTGGTGGGCGTTGGCGGGTCGCGCTGTCATACGTCTCACGAGCCCCTCCCCGCCTCGATCGGCCTGTGCGCGCCGGATTCCGGCCACGTGTGTGGCGTTCCTTCGGATGGGAAAGTAGCAGCGCCTGCCGGAGGTGGGAAGAAGTCGCGCAGGAATTGCCCCCTACTTTTTCCACTCACAGGACAAAGGAGTCCGTGAGGGCACGGGGAGAGGCGTCACAAGGTAACCGAAAAGCCGCACTCAGGACTTCGCGCGGGCGTGGTACGAGCGCCGGGTGTGCTCGGTGTGTTCGCGCATGAGCCGGGTGGCCAGTTGTTCGTCATGGGCGGCGACGGCCGCGATCAGCTCGCGGTGCTCGACCCAGGACTGTCCGCCGCGCTGCCGGGCGACGGGTGTGTAGTACCAGCGCACGCGCCGGTCGACCTGGGCGGCGAGTTCGGCGAGCACGGCGTTGCCGGCCAGCTCCATGATCTTGGCGTGGAAGCGGGCGTTGAGGGCGACGGCGGCGTCCACGTCGTCGGCGTCGACGGCCTTGAGCCCCTCGGCCAGGATCTCCTCCAGGGCCTCCACGCCCGCCCCGTCGGCGTTGCTCGCGGCCAGCCGGGCCGCCTCGGCCTCCAGCAGCGTACGGACGGTGAGGAGCTGGTCGGCCTCCTCCTCCGTCGGCTCGTGCACGAACGCGCCCTGCGCGGGCCGCAGATCGACCCAGCCCTCGGTGTTGAGCCGCTGCAGCGCCTCGCGCACCGGCTGGCGGGAGACGCCGAGGTGGCCGGCGAGTTCGCTCTCGACGAGGTGCTGGCCGGGCTGGAGGGCGCGGGTGGTGATGAGTTCGAGCAGCGCCTCGTAGACCCGGTCGCGCAGCGGTCCCGGCCGTTCGAGCTTGGGCACCGCCCCCTGGGGCAGTCCGGTCGACAGCATCGCGGTCCCCCTCCTCGGCGGCGCCGCGCACCGCCGCGAACGCCGGTGCACCGCAACGCCAGTAGTGATTGTCTTTCGTCTACAGTCTACGGCGCACGGACACCAGGGGGTCGGGGAGTCGTCCTCGTCACACCGGCGACGGGCTCAGGGGCAGCGCACGACCTGTCCCGCGTACGACAGGTTCCCGCCGAAGCCGAAGAGCAGCACCGGGTCGCCGGTCGTCACCGCGCCCTGTTCGACGAGCTTGGAGAAGGCGAGCGGGATGCTGGCGGCCGAGGTGTTGCCGGACTCGGTGACGTCGCGGGCGACGACGGCGTTGACGGCGCCGAGCCGGCGGGCGAGGGGTTCGATGATCCGCAGGTTGGCCTGGTGCAGCACCACCGCGGCGAGGTCCTCGGGCGCCAGCCCCGCCTTCTCGCAGGCCTGGCGGGCGACGACCGGCAACCGGGTGGCCGCCCAGCGGTAGACGCTCTGCCCCTCCTGCGCGAACCGCGGGGGCGTCCCCTCGATCCGCACCGCGTGGCCCATCTCGGGCACCGAGCCCCACAGCACCGGGCCGATCCCCGCCTCCGCGCCCGGGGCGCAGGCCTCCACGACGGCCGCGCCCGCCCCGTCGCCGACCAGCACGCAGGTGGTGCGGTCGGTCCAGTCGGCCACGTCGGACATCTTGTCGGCGCCGATGACCAGCACCCGGCTCGCGCCGCCGGCCCGTACGGTGTGGTCGGCGGTGGCGAGGGCGTGGGTGAATCCGGCGCAGACCACGTTGATGTCCATGACGGCGGGTCCGGGCATGCCGAGGCGGGCCGCGACGCGGGCGGCCATGTTGGGCGAGCGGTCGATGGCGGTGGACGTGGCCACCAGGACCAGGTCGATCTCGGCGGGGGTCCGGCCGGCCGCCGCCAGTGCCTTGGCGGCGGCGTGCGCGGCCAGCTCGTCGACCGGTTCGTCGGGTCCGGCGATGTGACGGGTGCGGATGCCCACGCGGCTCGTGATCCACTCGTCGCTGGTGTCGACCATGCCCGCCAGGTCCTCGTTGGTGAGGACCCGGGCGGGCTGGTAGTGGCCGACGGCGACGATGCGCGAGCCGATCATGGGTGATCCCCCTAGTGGTTCAGTTGCGGGATGCACCAGTCTGATCAGTGACTCACGGGTAAGAGGGCAGGTGAAGTGACAGGAAACGGGCGTCGGGCTTGTCGGCTTCCCTCAGCCTCCGAAGCACCGTCCCGGCCGTCCGCGGTCAGCCGGTGAACAGTTGTGTCGCCTTGCGCACGAGCTCGTACAGACCGTAGGCGAGCGGCACTCCCACCCACAGCCAGGAGAAGGTGACGAGCCCGCGGCGGCCGGGGCTGCTAGGCGGATTCTGGCTGCTCTCGCCGGTCATCGGCGGTCTCCTTCGCTGCTTCGGGGCCGGGCACGTGATGACGGGGATGGACGGGCCGGACCAGTTCGTTGGCGACGAAGCCGACGACGAGCAGCCCGATCATGATGACCAGCGACGTTCCGTAGAGGGACGGTCCGTGTCTGCCCGCCTCCTCCTGCCGGTCGGCGACCCAGTTCACGATCAGCGGTCCGAGCACACCGGCCGTGGACCAGGCGGTGAGCAGCCGGCCGTGGATCGCCCCGACCTCGTAGGTGCCGAAGAGGTCCTTCAGATACGCCGGGACCGTGGCGAAGCCGCCGCCGTAGAAGGAGAGGATCACCAGGGCGCACAGGACGAACAGCGGTTTGGAGGAGTCGCCCAGCAGCCGGATGAGCGCGTACATCAGCGCGCCGACGCCGAGGTAGACCCGGTAGATGTTCTTGCGGCCGATGAGGTCGGAGGTGGTCGACCAGCCGATGCGGCCCGCCATGTTGGCCGCCGACAGCAGGGCGACGAATCCCGCGGCGGCGGTCGCCGACACCGGTGCGGAGGCGTCCGCGAAGAAGTCGGTGATCATCGGGGCGGCCTTCTCCAGGATGCCGATGCCCGCGGTGACGTTCATGGTGAGCACGATCCACAGCAGCCAGAACTGCGGGGTGCGCACGGCGGAGCGGGCCGAGACCTGCGGCCCCGTGACCGCGGCGGGCCCGCCGGCCACCGGGCGCGCGGTGCGCGGCACCCGCACCAGCACCACGCCGAGCAGCATGAACACGGCGTACGTCAGCCCGTGCACGAGGAAGGCGAGCGCGATGCCGGTGTTGTCGGCGCCGAAGGAGTCGAGCATCCGCGCCGACCAGGGCGAGGCGATCAGCGCGCCGCCGCCGAAGCCCATGATGGCGATGCCGGTGGCCATGCCGGGCCGGTCGGGGAACCACTTGATGAGCGTCGAGACGGGTGAGATGTAGCCGATGCCCAGGCCGATGCCGCCGACGAAGCCGTAGCCGAGGACGATCAGCCAGTACTGCTCGGTGGCCGCGCCCAGGGCGGAGAGCAGGAAGCCGGAGGAGAAGCAGATCAGGGCGACGGTCATCGCCCAGCGCGGGCCCCGGCGTTCGACGAGGGTGCCGCCGAACGCGGCGGACAGGCCGAGCATGACGATGCCGAGCTGGAAGGGCAGTGCGCTCTGGGTGCCGCTGAGGCCGAGCGCGGACTCCAGCGGCGGCTTGAACACGCTCCACGCGTAGGCCTGGCCGATGGAGAGGTGGACGGAGAGCGCGGCGGGCGGGACGAGCCAGCGGCTCCAGCCCGGCGGTGCGACGGGGGGACTCATGGGTCCCCAACCGTAGGGACGGCGCGGGCCGTTGAGAAGACGGTTGAGCAGACAACCACTGGTGCTGCACAAAGCCTTGCTGGGGCCACCCCCATACTGTAGACAATATTTCGTCGACAGAGATTCGGCGGTTTCCGTGGTCCTCGGTGTCCCTCGACCGGACGGAGCTACCCTCGCCATGAAAGTCGCAGTCCTCGGCGCCGGGGCGATCGGCGCCTACGTCGGTGCCGCGCTCCACCGTGCGGGCGCCGACGTGCATCTCATCGCCCGTGGACCGCATCTGGCGGCCATGAGGCAGTACGGAGTACGGGTGCGCAGCCCGCGCGGTGACTTCACCGCGCGCCCCCGCGCCACCGACGACCCGGCCGAAGTCGGCCCGGTCGACCATGTGTTCCTGGGTCTGAAGGCCAACTCGTACGCGGCGTGCGGGCCGCTGATCGAGCCGCTGCTGCACGACACCACGACCGTCGTGGCCGCCCAGAACGGCATCCCCTGGTGGTACTTCCACCGGCACGGCGGGCCGTACGACGGCCGCCGCCTGGAGAGCGTGGACCCGCGGGGCGCGGTCAGCGCGGTGCTCGCGCCCGAACGGGCCGTCGGCTGCGTCGTCTACGCGGCCACCGAACTCGAACAGCCCGGTGTGGTACGCCATGTGGAAGGCACCCGCTTCTCCATCGGCGAACCGGACCGCAGCGTCTCCGCGCGCTGTCTGGCCCTGAGCGAGGCGATGCGGGCCGGGGGCCTGAAGTGCCCGGTCGAGCCGGACCTGCGCAACGACATCTGGCTGAAGCTGCTGGGCAACATCTCCTTCAACCCGATCAGCGCCCTGGCGCGCGCCACCATGCGGCAGATGTGTCTGCACGGCGGCACCCGGCAGGTCATCGAGACGATGATGGCCGAGACGCTGGCGGTCGCCGGGGCCCTCGGCTGCGAGGTCGGCGTCTCCATCGAGCGCCGGCTGGCGGGCGCGGAGAAGGTCGGCGACCACCGCACCTCCACGCTCCAGGACCTGGAGCGCGGCAAGCCGCTCGAACTCGACGTCCTGCTCGCGGCCGTCGTCGAGCTGGCGGAGATCACCGGTGTCCCGGTGCCCACCCTGCGCACCGTGCACGCCCTGTCGGACCTGCTCGCGCTGAGGAGCGCCGCATGAGGAAACCCGCCCGCGGGCAACGCGACCGAAGCCCGAAGACCTACACCCGTCTCACCCACCCCCTCGTCCGGGACTCGCGCGACGCGCCCTTCCGCCGGGCGGGCTGGGACGAGGCGCTGGACCGTACCGCGCGGGGCCTGGCGGCGGCGCGCGGCGCGTTCGGCCTGTTCTCCTGCTCCCGCGCGACCAACGAGATGAACTACGTGGCGCAGAAGTTCGCCCGGGTCGTCATGGGCACCAACAACGTCGACTCCTGCAACCGCACCTGCCACGCCCCGTCCGTGGCCGGCCTGTCGGCCGCGTTCGGCTCGGGCGGCGGCACGTCGTCGTACGAGGAGATCGAGCACACCGACGTCATCGTGATGTGGGGCTCCAACGCCCGCTTCGCCCACCCGATCTTCTTCCAGCACGTGCTCAAGGGCATCCGGGGCGGCGCCCGGATGTACGCGGTCGACCCGCGCCGGACCTCCACCGCCGAGTGGGCGGAGAGCTGGCTCGGCCTGAACGTCGGCACGGACATCGCCATGGCGCACGCGATCGGCCGCGAGATCATCCACGCGGGCCTGGTCAACGAGGCGTTCGTCCGGCGGGCCACCACGGGGTTCGAGGAGTACGAGGCGCTCGTCGAACCATGGACGCTCTCCCTGGCCGAAAAGGTGACGGGCGTACCGGCGGCCGCCATACGGGAGTTGGCGCACGCCTACGCCCGCGCGGAGCGCGCCCAGCTCTGCTGGACCCTCGGCATCACCGAGCACCACAACGGCACCGACAACGTCCGCGCCCTGATCAACCTCTCCCTCCTGACCGGCCACGTCGGCCGCTACGGCTCGGGCCTGCAGCCCCTGCGCGGCCAGAACAACGTGCAGGGCGGCGGCGACATGGGCGCGATCCCCAACCGCCTGCCCGGCTTCCAGGATCTCCTCGACCCCGGCATCCGGCTGAAGTTCGAGTCGGCCTGGGACACCGTCATCCAACCGCACCACGGGCTGACCCTGACGGAGATGTTCGAGGCCATGGAGGACGGCTCCCTGCGGGCCGTCTACTGCATCGGCGAGAACCCGGCCCAGTCGGAGGCGGACAGCGAACAGGCGGTACGGCGCCTGCGGGAGCTGGACTTCCTGGTGGTCCAGGACATCTTCCTGACGAAGACCGCCGAACTCGCCGACGTCGTCCTGCCCGCGACCGCCGGCTGGGCGGAGACCGAGGGCACCACCACCAACAGCGAGCGCCGGGTGCAGCGGGTGCGCCGGGCCGTGGTCCCGCCCGGCGAGGCGCGCGAGGACATCGACATCCTCTGCGACCTCGCCACCCGCCTCGGCCACGACTGGAAGTACGCCGGCGCCGAGGCGGTGTGGAACGAGCTGCGCTCGGTCTCCCCGGACCACTACGGCATGACGTACGAGCGTCTGGACGAGCACCAGGGCATCCAGTGGCCGTGTCCGAGCACGGACGCGCTCGAACCGACGTACCTGCACGGCCGTCTGTGGGACCCGGACCCGGCCGGGCGCGGCAGGCCCGCGCCCTTCGGCATCGTGCGGCACGACCCGCCGGTCGACCTCACCGACGAGCACTACCCGATCCGGCTGACCACGGGCCGCCGTCTCGACTCCTACAACACGGGTGTGCAGAGCGGCGGTTTCGCGTCACCCCTGCGGCGCGGCGAGTACGTCGAACTGTGCCCGGAGGACGCCGAGCGCTACGGGGTGGTGGTCGGCGAGGAGGTGCGGGTGACCTCGCGGCGCGGCTCGGTGCTGGCGCCGGTCTGGGTGGACACGGGACTGCGGCCGGGCCTCGCGTTCATGACGTTCCACTTTCCCGACGAGGTGGACACCAACCTGCTGACGATCGAGGCGAACTGCCCGATCGCGGGGACGGCGGAGTTCAAGGCGTCGGCGATCCGGATCGAGAAGGTGAGCACCCATGGACCTGCACTTCGGTGACAGCAAGCCGACGGACGAGGAGCGCGCGGCCGTCGACGCCCTGCTCGGCCCTCCCGAGTCCTCCTGGGAGGGCGCCGACCGCTCCGACGCGGACCTGCGCTGGGCCCGCGGCGGCAGGGAGGCCCGCGACCGCCGCGACCTGCTGCTGCCGGGGCTGCACGCCGTCAACGACCGGGTCGGCTGGATCAGCGAGGGCGCCCTGGACTACCTGTGCCGCCGCCTGACGGTCCCCCCCGGCGGAGGCGTACGGCGTGGCCACCTTCTACGCGATGTTCTCCCTCCGCCCCCGCCCGGCGACGGTCCTGCACGTGTGCACGGACCTGGCCTGCACGGCGGCGGGTGCGACCGAGCTCTGCGCGGACGTCGAATCCCGCCTGACCCCGGATTCCGGCGTCCAGGTGGAACGCAGCCCCTGCCTGGGCCTGTGCGAAAGAGCCCCGGCAGCCTTGGCGATCCGGGCCGGCGAAACAGCCCGTCCGGCACTTGAGCACAAGGCCCTTTCAGGGCCGAACGGGGGGTCCGGGGGCAAAGCCCCCGGGGACGATGGGGGTCCCTCCCGCTCGAGCGAAGCCGAGAGTGGGGGAGGGAAGGGGCGGCGGGGGCGAGAAACCACGAGGGCCACCGCAGTCTGCGCCCCGGCCACCCCCGAAACCGCAGTCCGAGCAGCCACCGCCCCCGAAACCGCACCCCCCGAACCCCCACCCACCACCGCGGTCCCCCAGGCCGGAGCCGGAACCCTCACCCTCCTCCACCGCATCGGCACAACCGACCCCACCGACCTGGACGACTACCGGGCGAACGGCGGCTACACCGCCCTCCGCCGCGCCTTCGCCCTCGGCCCCGCCGCCGTCATCCGCGAGGTCACCGACTCCGGCCTCCTCGGCCGAGGCGGCGCCGCCTTCCCCACCGGCCGCAAGTGGCAGGCCACGGCCTCCCAGCCGGACCACCCCCACTACCTCGTCTGCAACGCCGACGAATCCGAACCGGGCACCTTCAAGGACCGCGTCCTCATGGAGGGCGACCCGTTCGCGCTGGTCGAAGCCATGACCATCGCGGGCTACGCGACCGGCGCCCACCGCGGCTACCTCTACCTCCGCGGCGAATACCCCAGGGCCCTGCGCCGCATGGAACACGCGATCGCGCAGACCCGCGCCCGCGGCCTGCTCGGCGACGACATCCTCGGTCAGGGCTACGCCTTCGACATGGAGATCCGACGCGGCGCGGGCGCGTACATCTGCGGTGAGGAGACGGCCCTCTTCAACTCCATCGAGGGCTACCGGGGCGAGCCCCGCACCAAGCCCCCCTTCCCGGTGGAGAAGGGCCTGTTCGGCAAGCCGACAGTCGAGAACAACGTGGAAACCCTGGTCAACGTCCTGCCCGTCCTGACCATGGGCGCCCAGGCCTACGCGGCGATCGGCACGGAGAAATCCACCGGCCCCAAACTCTTCTGCGTCTCGGGCAGCGTCGCCCACCCCGGCGTCTACGAACTCCCCTTCGGTGCGACCCTGGGCGAACTCCTCCACCTCGCCGGCGTCCGCGACAACCTCCGCGCGGTCCTCCTCGGCGGAGCCGCCGGCGGCTTCGTACGCCCCGACGAACTGGACGTCCCCCTCACCTTCGAAGGCACCCGAGCAGCGGGCACCACCCTCGGCTCCGGAGTCGTCATGGCCTTCGACGACACCGTCCCGCTCCCCCGCCTCCTTCTCCGCATCGCCCAGTTCTTCCGCGACGAGTCGTGCGGCCAGTGCGTCCCCTGCCGCGTCGGCACCGTCCGCCAGGAGGAGGCGCTGCACCGGATCGTCGACCGCACGGGCGCCGACGCCGCCACCGACATCACCCTCCTGCGCGAGGTCGGCCGCGCGATGCGGGACGCCTCGATCTGCGGTCTGGGACAGACCGCGTGGAACGCCGTGGAATCCGCCATCGACCGTCTGGGGACGTACGAATGACCGTGACACCGCTGGGGATCCCCCGCCGCCTGCTGGAGTTCACCCTCGACGGCGAGCCGGTCCGGGCGCCCGAGGGATCGACGATCCTGGAGGCCTGCCGGGCGGCCGGGAAGGACATCCCCACCCTCTGCGAGGGCGACACCCTGGCCCCGAAGAACGCCTGCCGGGTCTGCGTCGTGGAGGTCGAGGGCTCCCGCACCCTCGTCCCCGCCTGCTCCCGCCGGGCCGAGCCCGGCATGGAGGTGCGCACCGGCACCGAGCGGGCCCGGCACAGCCGCAAGATCGTGCTCGAACTCCTCGCGTCCTCCGTCGACCTGTCGACGCCTCCCCGGGCCGCCGAGTGGATCGAGGAGTACGAGGCGAAACCGGACCGCTTCGGCCCGGACGCCGCCCGCCTCAACGAGGAACCGAGGGTCGACAACGACCTCTACGTCCGCGACTACGACAAGTGCATCCTCTGCTACAAGTGCGTGGACGCCTGCGGCGACCAGTGGCAGAACACCTTCGCGATCTCGGTCGCGGGCCGCGGTTTCGACGCCCGGATCGCCGTCGAGCACGACGCCCCGCTGACCGACTCGGCGTGCGTGTACTGCGGCAACTGCATCGAGGTCTGCCCCACCGGGGCCCTGTCGTTCAAGTCGGAGTTCGACATGCGGGCGGCGGGTACCTGGAACGAGTCGCGGCAGTCGGAGACGACGACCGTGTGCGCGTACTGCGGTGTCGGCTGCAACCTCACCCTCCATGTGCAGGACAATGAGATCGTGAAGGTCACCTCGCCGCACGACAATCCGGTGACCCACGGCAACCTGTGCATCAAGGGCCGCTTCGGCTACCAGCACGTACAGAACCGGGACTGAGCGGAACTGGTGGGAACATGGGACGAGTCACGGAACGACGCAAGGTGCTCCGCATCCGGGACGGAGCGGTGTCCAGCCGCCCGGACACACTCGTCGCCGAGGAACCCATGGAGATCCGCCTCAACGGCAAGCCCCTCGCCGTCACCATGCGCACACCGGGCGACGACTTCGCGCTGGCGGCCGGGTTCCTGGTGAGCGAGGGGGTCCTCGCGACCGCCTCCGACCTGCAGAGCGTCGTCTACTGCGCCGGGGCGACGGGTGGGGGAGGGTCGAACACCTACAACGTGGTCGACGTGAGGACGGCCCCCGGCGTGGTGATCCCGGACATCACGCTGGAACGCAACGTCTACACCACCTCCTCCTGCGGCCTGTGCGGCAAGGCCAGCCTGGACGCGGTGCGCACCACGGCCCGCCACCCCATCGCCGACACTCCCCCGCTGCGCGTGGAGCCGGAGCTGCTGGCGAGCCTGCCCGACCGGCTGCGCGCGTCCCAGCGGGTCTTCGACCGCACGGGCGGCCTGCACGCGGCGGCCCTGTTCGACGAGGACGGCGAGCTGCTCGACGTACGGGAGGACGTGGGCCGGCACAACGCGGTCGACAAGCTGGTCGGCCGTGCCCTGCAGAGCGGGAACCTGCCGCTGTCCCGGACGATCCTGCTGGTCTCCGGCCGGGCCTCGTTCGAGCTGGCGCAGAAGGCGGTCATGGCCGGCGTTCCGATGCTGGCGGCGGTCTCGGCGCCGTCCTCGCTGGCCGTGGACCTGGCGGCGGAGACGGGCCTGACCCTGGTGGGCTTCCTGCGGGGCGGTTCCATGAACGTGTACGCGGGTGAGGACCGTATCGCCCTGCGGGCCGCGGCCGCCCGGGGCTGACCGGTTCCTCCTCGCTGCACGGCGGCGGGGCCCCATCCGGCGGGGAGCGCCCCCTGCGCCGCGGGGTCCCGCCTCGGCGTGAGGCCCCCATGGACCCGGGCGGTCCGGTGCCCGGCCACGACGTGAACCTGCTGCGGGTGGCCGTACCGCTCAGCCGGAACGTGTCCCCGTACCGACCCCGGTCCGCGGACGTCCGGCTCGGTCCTGGACGGTGGCCTCCGGCTCCTCGACGGGGTCGTGCGAGCGGCGCCTGGCGATCACCGCGCACACCATCAGCTGCATCTGGTGGAACAGCATCAGCGGCAGCACGGCCAGCGAGGCCTGCGCCCCGAACAGCACGCTCGCCATGGGCAGCCCGGCGGCCAGCGACTTCTTCGAGCCGGCGAACTGGATCGCGACCCGGTCCTCCCGGCCGAACCGCAGCGCCTTGGCGCCGTACCAGGTCAGCAGCAGCATCACGGCGAGCAGGACGGCCTCGACGGCGAGCAGTCCACCGAGCCGGGCGGGGCTCACCCGGTGCCAGACGCCCTGCACCATGCCCTCGCTGAACGCGGTGTAGACGACGAGCAGGATCGAGCCGCGGTCGACCAGCCCCAGCACCTTCCGGTGCCGGGAGACGAATCCGCCGATCCAGCGGCGCAGCAACTGCCCGGCGACGAACGGCACCAGCAGCTGGAGCACGATCCTCACCACCGACCCGGCGGAGAACCCGCCCCCGCCGCCGCCCAGCAGCGTCGCCGCGAGCAGCGGGGTGACGACGATGCCGACCAGCGAGGAGAAGGAGCCGGCGCAGATCGCGGCGGGCACGTTGCCGCGGGCGATGGAGGTGAACGCGATCGACGACTGGATGGTGGACGGGACCAGGGTGAGGAAGAGCAGGCCCTGGTAGAGCGGGTCGGTCAGGAACACCGGGACGAGTCCGCGGGCGGCCAGGCCCAGCACCGGGAAGACGACGAAGGTGCAGGCCAGCACGGTGACGTGGAGCCGCCAGTGCTTCAGCCCGTCCAGGGCCTCGCGGGTGGAGAGCCGGGCGCCGTAGAGGAAGAACAGGAAGGCGATCGCGGCGGTGGAGGCGCCGGAGGCGATGTCCGCGCCGGTCCCCCGCGCGGGGAGCAGCGCGGCGAGGCCCACGGTCCCGAGCAGCAGCAGGACGTACGGGTCGATCGGCATCCAGTTCGGCCAACGCAGGCGTTTCACGGTGCTCCACTTGCTCCTGTGCTCGGTGCCCGGGTGTGCACGGGCGTCCCCTCCCCATCCTGCTCCCTCCCGCCGTGATCGGGAATCCGGTATACCGCTCTCACTGTCATCACGTTCCGCGATGACCGCCGCTACCCTGGCCGCATGTACGACCCGACGCGGTTGCGGACCTTCCTGTCGGTGGCGCAGACCCTGAGCTTCACGCAGGCGGCGCGGCGGCTCGGGCTGCGCCAGTCGACGGTGAGCCAGCACGTGCGGCGGCTGGAGGAGGCCACCGGGCGGCAGTTGTTCACGCGGGACACCCACTCGGTGGAGCTGACCGAGGACGGCGAGGCGATGCTCGGTTTCGCCCGGCGCATCCTGGACGTGCACGAGCAGGCGGCGCAGTTCTTCACCGGTACCCGGCCGCGCGGACGGCTGCGGTTCGGCGCGTCGGAGGACTTCGTGCTGACCCGGCTGCCGGAGATCCTGGAGCGGTTCCGGCACGAGCACCCGGAGGTCGATCTGGAGCTGACGGTCGAGCTGTCGGGCATCCTGCACGAGCGGCTGGCGGCGGGCCGGCTTGACCTGGTGCTGGCCAAGCGGCGGCCGGAGGATCCGCGGGGCGAGCTGGTCTGGCACGACGAGCTGGTGTGGATCGGCGCGCCGGGGCTGCGGCTGGACCCGAACCGTCCGGTGCCGTTGATCGTCTATCCACCGCCGGGCATCACCCGGGCCCTGGCCCTGCGGGCGCTGGAGCGGGAGGGCCGCCAGTGGCGCATCGTGTGCACCAGCGGCAGCCTCAACGGGCTGCTCGCGGCGGCCCGCGCCGGGCTCGGCGTGATGGTGCACTCGCGCGGGCTGATCCCGCCGGGGCTGGTGCGGATGCCGGAGCGGGCGGGGCTGCCGGAACCGGGCGAGGTGGACTTCGTGGTGGTGCACGGGCGGCGCCGTCCCTCCGCGCAGGGCGCGGCGGACGCGTTGGCGTCGGCGATCCTCGCGGGCGGCGACCGGCTGCACCGGGGCGGGCGGGGGTGACGTTCCGGGCGGCGCGCACGCTGGGACCGGTGGGGCCCGTACGACGCCCCAAGGGGCGGTCATGGGGTCGTACAGATTCGGTGGAGATTGCTCCACCGAAACTTACTCCTCGGTCAGGTTTCTGTCCGACCCTTCCCCATGTGAGCGCATTTTCCTCCCCTGACCAGCGCGGACGAGAGCTCCGCCCGGGTTTCGGCCCCCTCCCGCCCTCCGTCCGCGTGGGGTAGCTTTCACGGCGCCGTGCGGGACGAGGGCGTCGCCGCACCATTCCGGCGCCGAGGAGCGGAGGGCGGGAGTGCGCGAGTTCACCAACCCTCCGTCGGCCTTGGAGCCTCCGGTGGGCGGTCTGGCCGACGTGGTCTTCCGGTATGCCGAGGAGGACCCGTCGCGCGTCGCGCTCGGCCGCAAGGACGACACCGGCCGGTGGCGGGACGTGACCGGCGCGGAGTTCCGCGACGAGGTGCTCGCCCTCGCGAAGGGCCTCCTCGCGGGCGGCGTCCGGTTCGGCGACCGGGTCGCGATCATGTCCCGTACCCGGTACGAGTGGACGCTCTTCGACTTCGCGCTGTGGACGATCGGCGCGCAGGTCGTGCCCGTCTACCCCACGTCCTCCGCCGAGCAGTGCCTGTGGATGCTGTACGACGCGGAGGTGACGGCCGCGATCGTGGAGCACGAGGACCACGCGATGACGATCGCCACCGTCATCGACCGGCTGCCGCGGATGCGCCGGCTGTGGCAGCTCGACGCGGGCGCGGTGCAGGAGCTGTACGACGCGGGCGCGCACCTCGACGACGAGGTGGTGCACCGGCACCGGCAGGCGGTCACTCCCGACTCCGTCGCGACGATCATCTACACCTCGGGCACCACCGGCCGCCCCAAGGGCTGTGTGCTCTCGCACGGCAGCTTCATGTACGAGGCGGACACCGTCATCGAGCGCTGGGAGCCGGTGTTCCACTCCCGCCGGGGCGACGAGGCGGCGACACTGCTGTTCCTGCCGCTCGCGCACGTCTTCGGGCGGATGGTGGAGGTCGCGGCGATCCGCGGGAAGGTGAAGTTCGGCCATCAGCCGCAGCTGAACGCGGCGGCGCTGATGCCCGATCTGGCCGCGTTCCGGCCGACGTTCTTCCTGGCCGTGCCGTACATCTTCGAGAAGGTGTTCAACGCGGCGCGGCGCAAGGCGGAGCGGGAGGGCCGCTCGGGGCCGTTCGAGAAGGCCGTCGAGGTGGCCGTCAAGTACGCGGACGCGATGGAGGCGAGGGCCTGGGGCACCGGGCCCGGCCCGTCCGCGGCGCTGCGGATGCAGCACCAGCTCTTCGACAAGCTCGTCTACGCCAAGATCCGGGCGGCGATGGGCGGCAGGATCCGGCACGCCATGTCGGGCGGTTCGGCGATGGACCGCCGGCTCGGGCTGTTCTTCGCGGGCGCGGGCGTGCACGTCTACGAGGGGTACGGCCTCACGGAGTCGACGGCGGCGGCCACCGCCAACCCGCCCGAGCGCACCCGGTACGGGACGGTCGGGCAGCCCATCCCCGGGGTCACCGTGCACATCGCGGACGACGGCGAGATCTGGCTGCACGGCGACAACGTCTTCGACGGCTACCTCAACGACCCCGAGGCCACCGGCGAGGCCCTGCACGACGGCTGGCTGGCCACCGGCGACCTCGGCTCCCTCGACGAGGACGGCTATCTCACCATCACCGGCCGCAAGAAGGAGATCCTGGTGACCTCCGGCGGCAAGAGCGTCTCGCCGGGGGTGCTGGAGGAGCGGGTGCGGGACCATCCGCTGGTCAACCAGTGCGTCGTCGTCGGCAACGACCGGCCGTACGTCGCCGCGCTGGTCACCCTGGACCAGGAGGCCGTCGAGCACTGGCTGGCGATGCGCGGCAAGGCGCGGATGTCACCGGCCGAGCTGGTGCGCGACGCGGATCTGGAGACGGAGGTGCGGCGGGCCGTGGTCGCGGCGAACACCCTGGTCTCGCAGGCCGAGTCGATCCGTACGTTCCGGATCCTGGCGCAGCCGTTCACCGAGGAGCACGGGCTGCTCACGCCGTCGCTGAAACTGAAGCGGAGGGCGATCGAGAAGGCGTACGGGGCCGAGGTCGAGGCGCTCTACCAGGCATGAATTTCCCGGTCAGGAATGCGCCACGGGCCGTGATCGTTGACGATGGGGGTAACACCTGTAGTACCTGACCACAACCGAAGGATCGAGAGCTCGTGAGCAAGGTCCCCCCGATCATCCTGAACAACGGCGTCGAGATGCCCCAGCTGGGTTTCGGCGTCTGGCAGGTGCCGGACGCGGAGGCCGAGACGGCCGTGGCGACGGCGCTGGAGGCCGGCTACCGCAGCATCGACACCGCGGCGGCCTACGGCAACGAGGAGGGCACCGGACGGGCCCTCGCGAAGTCGGGCGTCCCGCGCGAGGACCTCTTCGTCACCACCAAGCTCTGGAACAGCGACCAGGGGTACGACTCCACCCTGCGGGCGTTCGACACGTCGCTGTCGAAGCTCGGTCTCGAGTACGTGGACCTGTACCTGATCCACTGGCCGACGCCCGCCCGGGACCGGTACGTCGACACGTACAAGGCGTTCGAGAAGCTGCTCGACGACGGCCGGGTCCGCGCCATCGGCGTGTCCAACTTCCTGCCGGAGTACCTGGAGCGGCTGATCGCCGAGACGTCGGTGATCCCGGCGGTCAACCAGATCGAGCTGCATCCGCATCTGCAGCAGCACGCCTCGCGCGAGTACCACGCGGAGCAGGGCATCGCGACGGAGGCGTGGTCGCCGCTCGGTTCCGGCAAGGGGATCCTGGAGATCCCGGCGATCGTGGCGATCGCGCAGAAGCACGGGCGTACGGCGGCACAGGTGGTGCTGCGCTGGCACCTTCAGCTGGGCAACGTCGTCATCCCGAAGTCGGTGACGCCGTCCCGGATCGCGGAGAACATCGACGTGTTCGGGTTCAGTCTGGACGCGGAGGACCTCGCCGCGATCAGTGCGCTGAACGAGGACCGGCGGATCGGGTCGCATCCGGCGGAGTTCAACGGGGGCTGACCGCAAGCGACGTCGGGGTGGGCCGGGGGTGGGTCGCGCGGCCCGGCGCTGACGGGGTGCCTCCCCCGCCGCCCACCCGTGCCGCCCTGGGGGTGCCTCCCAGGCCTTCAAGACACTGGGGGAGGCACGATTTGCCCGCGGAGACCGTCACACGGGGCGTGTCGCCGTGTGGACCGTGTGGGCCGACAGGACGAATACGTCCGGGCGGTGGTGGACGCTTGCCTTGTCGGCGGGGTCCAGGAGGCGGTCGAGGGTGGCGCGGTCGTCGGCGTCCAGGTCCTCACCGATGACCTCGCGGGTGCGGGTGAGGACGGTGATCACGTGGGCGCGGGCGCGGTCCGTGGCCGGGGCGGGGAGGTCGAGGAGGAAGGTGCGCGAGCGGGTGTGGCGCAGGCCGGCCGAGGTCAGCAGGGCCGGCCAGTCCTCGACGACGGCCACCGAGCCCGGCAGCTCTGCCCGCATCCGGCCGAACCGCTCCTCCTGCACCGCGTCGATGCGCGCCTGGAGACCGGGCCGGCCGAACCCGATGTCGCGGGGCAGGAACCGGGGAGGCAGTCCGCCCTCCATCACGGCCAGCGTGCCGCCGGGCGCCAGCCGCTCCGCGCAGGCGGCCAGCGCCGCGCCCTGGTCCCCGAGGTGGTGCACGCTGCGGCTGGCCCACAGCAGGTCGGCCGGGTAGTCCAGCTCGCCGAGCGCGTCGGGGAGTTCACCGGTGAGGGTGTCGAAACGGTCGCCGACGCCCTGGCGTCCGGCCCGGTCCCTGGCCCGCTCCAGCAGCGGTTCGCTGCCGTCGACGGCCAGGACCCGCGCGCCCGGGAAGGTCTCGGCGAACAGGCACGAGATGACGCCGGGGCCGCTGCCCGCGTCCACGATCAGTCCCGGTTCCGTCACCTCCTTCGCCAGCCAGTTCAGGGCCCGCTCGTAGAGCGGTGTGAACAGCTCCGCCTCGGATTCGAGCAGGGGGGCCATCTCGGCCCAGTCGATGTCGCCGTGGTCGTGCCCGTGCCCGTGCTTGTGCTTGTGGTCGTGCTTGTGGTCGTGGTCGTGCTTGTGGTCGTGGTCGTGCGCCATGGTGCTCAGCCTCTCCGCTCGGATGCCGCCAGAGTGCGACGGCGCACCGACGGAGGGCAAACGGCCTTGCCGTTCCCGCAAAAGGTGCCGTGCAAAGAGACGTGCGGCGGTCCGCCGGGGCAGGGCCCCGGCGGACCGGTGGTTCAGCCCGTCACGACAGCGGCGGGTACGCGTTCTTCATCAGCTCCTGGAACTGGGCGGAGAACCAGTGCCCGGAGATGGGGGCGTTGTCCAGCGCACCCGACATGTTGTTGTCGTTCCGCGGGTTGCCGGTGTACGTCGGGTCGCACATCCGGTCGAAGCCCTTGCCCTCGTCGTTGTCGATCGGCTCGCTCGCCCCGTCGGACTCGCCCGGAGGCTTCATCCAGACGTAGGCGTCGATCCCGGGCTCCGGGGAGGCCTGGGGCCGCTCACCGAGGCCGGCTCCCGACTGGTTGCACCAGTTGCCGGTGTTGAAGCGGCGGTCGTAGCGGCCGCCGTCGACGTAGGTGTCCACGCTGGTGGTGGCGCCGGGACCGGTGGGCCGGTTCGCGCCGCCCCAGCCGTTGCGGGAGGTGTCGATCAGCATGCCGATGTTCGAGTCGAAGCCGAGCGAGACCAGTTCCTCGCGCAGCGCCTGGGCGTACGACAGCTCGTCGACGTAACGGTTCCAGCTGACCCACTTGGACTCGCGCACCGACTTGCCGGCCACGTTGTCGTCGATGGAGAAGTGGTCCTCCTTCAGCGCGCTGTAGTTGGCCGTGTTGGCGATGAAGCCGTGCACGTCGGCGACGGTCGCGCCCTCGGCGGTCGCCGCCTGCTTGAACATCTGCGCGGAGGCGCCGAAGTTGTCGTCCCAGCCCAGCCAGCCGTGGTGGCCGGCGTCCACGTAGTTGTAGACGTTGGGGGCGTCGCCGAGCTTGTTCAGGGCGTAGCCGACGCCCTTCACGTAGTTGCCGTTGGCCTTCATGACGTCGCAGTTCTCGGTGACGGTGGGCCGCGGCGACACGTTGGTGACCAGGTTGGGCAGGGAGTCGATCTCGACCGTGGTGACGATCCGCAGTGAGGCGTACTTCGGGTCGGAGAGGATCTCCGCGATCGGGTCGATGTACTCCGTCTTGTAGCGGTCGATCTCCGTCGGGCCCAGCTCGCCGTTGGAGGCGAGGGCGGCGCAGTCACGGCCGGGCAGGTTGTAGATGACGAGCTGGACGACGAGCTCGCCGGAGCCCTTCTGGGTGAGGGCCTCGTCGAGGTGGTCGCGCAGGCCCATCTTGCCGTTGGCGCCGTTGATGGCGGCGATGCGGTCCAGCCAGACACCGGTGGGCTCGTCGGCGATGCGGCTGCCGCCCGGCTCGGCGGCGGCGTTCGCGGACCACTCGGGGTTCACGTACACCTGGGCGCCTTCATAGGGGTTGTTCACCCGGTCGCCCGGCTCCGGCGGGTCGGTCGGGTCCGGCGGGTCGGTGGGGCCGCCGGAGTCGACGTTGCAGGTCACACCGTCGAGGGTGAAGGTGGCGGGGACGGCGTTGCTGCCGCTGTAGGTGCCCTGGAAGCCGAAGGAGGTCGAACCCCCGGTGGCGAGGGTGCCGTTGTAGGACTCGTTGGCGGCGGTGACGTTCGCGCCGGACTGGCTCACCTTGGCGTTCCAGCCGCTGGTGACCCTCTGGTTGCCGGCGTAGGACCACTGCAGCGACCACGACGACTTGGCGGCGCTGTTGTTGGTGATCGTCACGGATGCGGTGAAGCCGGAGCCCCAGTCGTTCTGCACCTTGTAGTCCACGGTGCAGGGGACGGCGGCAGCCGCGCCGGGGGCGGCGGCGATCGCCGTCCCGGTGACGCCGGCGACCAGCGCCATGGCGGCGAGAAGCGCGGTTCTGGTGCGACTCATTGTGCGGGTTTCCTATCCGTAGGGGGCTGTCCTTCTTGGGCGCGCGCAGACGATCGCGCGGCCTGGTGCCTCACGGGTGGGGATGCCGTTCGGACCTGATGGGGGCAGGCCTGCGGTGCCGGCCGGGAGTCTCCGGGCAGCACGGACGACACATGGATCCCACGGGAACGAGCGACCCCGCGTCAGGTGCTCCACACGTGCACGGGGGTGGCTAAAAGTACTGAACGCGGGGGGTGGCGCATTGAGCGACTCCTTGCAGCTCGGACGCGTCGTGACGGACGCGTCGACTGATGGAACCGCTCCCACTGGTGTACATGAAGTTAGCGCCAAGTCACGGTGAAGAACAGAGGGGTCGCCGACTTTCACACAAGTTGAACCGTCGAATGTTTTCGATTCGCCACAAGCCTTGACCGCCCCCCACCCCATCCTCACTATGGGAGCGCTCCCACTGGTTCAAGGCTTGTCATGTCCGAGTCGCAGGAGGAACCAGCACCATGCATCCCCCACCCAGGAGACGCAGAGGCTTACGGCGGTCGCTGACGGCCGTCGCCGCTGCTCTCGCGCTTCCGCTGACGATGCTCTCGACCGGCTCGACTCCCGCTCAGGCGGCGGCCGTTCAGTGCAGCGTCGACTACAAGACGAACGACTGGGGTTCCGGATTCACCGTGGATCTGACCCTCACCAACCGCGGTTCGGACGCCATCGACGGCTGGACCCTGACGTACGACTACACGGGCAACCAGAAGCTTTCGAACGGTTGGAACGGCAGCTGGTCGCAGTCCGGCAAGACCGTCACCGTGGAGGACGCCGGGTACAACGCCCGGATCGCCGCCGGCGCCGCCGTCACGACCGGCGGCCAGTTCACCTACAGCGGCAGCAACGCCGCTCCCACGTCGTTCGCCATCAACGGCACCACCTGCGTCGGGGCCCACCAGCCGCCGATCACCGTGCTGACCAGCCCGGAGGCCGGCGCCGTCTACACGCAGGGCGAGACGGTCCCGCTCGCCGCCACCGCGGCGGCGGCCGACCAGGCCACCATCACCAAGGTGGAGTTCTACGACGACACCGAGCTGCTGGGCTCCGACACCAGCTCGCCCTTCGCGCTCTCCGTCGGCGGTTTGGCCGTGGGCAGCCATTCGCTGGTGGCGAAGGCGTACGACAGCATGGGCGCCTCCGCCGACTCGACCCCGGTCGGCATCACGGTCGCCTCGGGTCCCGCCGTGGTGGCCACGCCGTCCCAACTCGGCGTCCAGCAGGGCGAGTCGGGCTCGTACGAGGTGAAGCTGTCCAAGCAGCCGAGCTCGAACGTGACCGTCACCACGAGCCGGGCGAGCGGCAACTCGGGACTGTCGGTCTCCGCCGGCGGCTCGCTCACCTTCACGCCGTCGAACTGGAACACCGCGCAGGAGGTGACGATCGCCGCCGACTCCTCGGGCAGCGGCTCGGCGGTCTTCGAGTCCTCGGCACCCGGCCACGCCAAGGCGGCGGTCACGGTGACGCAGCTCGGCGCGGAGAAGACGTACGACGCGCGCTTCCTGGAGCTGTACGGGAAGATCACCGACCCGGCGAACGGCTACTTCTCGCCGGAGGGCATCCCGTACCACTCGGTCGAGACGCTGATCGTCGAGGCGCCGGACCACGGCCACGAGACCACCTCGGAGGCGTACAGCTACCTGCTGTGGCTGCAGGCGATGTACGGCAAGGTGACCGGTGACTGGTCGAGGTTCAACGAGGCCTGGGAGATCATGGAGAACTACATGATCCCGACCCACGCCGACCAGCCGACCAACTCCTTCTACAACGCCTCGAAGCCGGCGACGTACGCACCCGAGTACGACACCCCGAACGAGTACCCGTCGCAGCTCGACTCGGGCGTCTCGGTCGGCCCCGACCCGATCGCGGCCGAGCTGAAGTCCGCCTACGGCACCGACGACGTCTACGGCATGCACTGGATCCAGGACGTCGACAACGTGTACGGCTACGGCAACTCGCCCGGCAAGTGCGAGGCGGGTCCGTCGGACACCGGTCCGTCGTACATCAACACCTTCCAGCGCGGCCCGCAGGAGTCGGTGTGGGAGACCGTCCCGCAGCCCACCTGCGACGCCTTCAAGTACGGCGGCACCAACGGCTACCTGGACCTGTTCACCAAGGACGCCTCGTACGCCAAGCAGTGGAAGTTCACCAACGCCCCGGACGCCGACGCGCGTGCCGTGCAGGCCGCGTACTGGGCGGACCTGTGGGCCGGGGAGCAGGGCAAGGACGGTGAGATCGCCGAGACCGTCGCCAAGGCCGCCAAGATGGGCGACTACCTGCGCTACGCCATGTTCGACAAGTACTTCAAGAAGATCGGCAACTGCACCAGCCCGTCCTGCCCGGCCGGCACCGGCAAGGACGCCTCGCACTACCTGCTCTCCTGGTACTACGCCTGGGGCGGTGCCACCGACACCTCGGCGGGCTGGGCCTGGCGCATCGGCTCCAGCCACGCGCACGGCGGCTACCAGAACCCGCTGGCCGCGTACGCGCTCAGCTCCTACGACGACCTGAAGCCGAAGTCGGCGACGGGCGCGGCGGACTGGGCCAAGTCCCTCGACCGGCAGCTGGAGTTCTACCGCTGGCTGCAGTCCGACGAGGGTGCCATCGCGGGCGGCGCGACCAACAGCTGGGCGGGCCGGTACACCTCACCGCCGTCCGGGACGCCGACCTTCTACGGCATGTACTACGACGAGAAGCCGGTGTACCACGACCCGCCGTCCAACCAGTGGTTCGGCTTCCAGGCGTGGTCCATGGAGCGGGTCGCCGAGTACTACCAGCAGACCGGTGACGCCGACGCCAAGGTCGTCCTCGACAAGTGGGTCGACTGGGCGCTGTCGGAGACCACGGTCAACCCGGACGGCTCCTTCCGGATCCCGGCGACGCTGCAGTGGTCGGGCAAGCCCGACACCTGGAACGCGTCGTCGCCCGGCGCCAACAGCGGGCTGCACGTCACGGTCGCCGACTACACCAACGACGTCGGTGTGGCCGCGGCGTACGCCAAGACCCTGACGTACTACGCCGACCGCTCGGGCGACACGGAGGCGGCCTCGACCGCCAAGGCGCTCCTCGACGGCATGTGGGAGAACAACCAGGACGCGCTCGGCATCGCCGTCCCGGAGACCCGCGCCGACTACAACCGCTTCGACGACCCGATCCACGTCCCGAACGGCTGGACCGGCACCATGCCCAACGGCGACACGATCAACTCGTCGTCGACGTTCGAGTCGATCCGCTCCTTCTACCAGGACGACCCGGCGTGGTCGAAGATCGAGTCCTATCTGGCGGGCGGCGCCGCGCCCACCTTCACGTACCACCGGTTCTGGGCCCAGGCCGACATCGCCCTGGCCATGGGCTCGTACGCGGAGCTTCTCGAATAGCCCCCGCCGACGCTCCGCGTACCGGTTCCGGCACCTGACGCCGGGGCCACAAACGGCCGGGCGGTCCCACTCGCGCACGGTGGGGCCGCCCGGCCCTCGCACGCTCTCCCCACTCCACCTCCCCCCAAGAGGAAGGAACCTCCGTGCGAAGAACCCGTGTCCTCACGACCGTGCTCGCGCTGGCGGCCGGTCTGCTCGCGGGCGGCCCGCCCGCCCTGGCCGCCGGCGCCCCGGAGCCGGCCACCACGCTCGCCGCCGACACCTACACCTGGAAGAACGCGCGCATCGACGGCGGCGGCTTCGTGCCCGGCATCGTCTTCAACCGCGGTGAGAAGAACCTGGCCTACGCCCGTACCGACATCGGCGGCGCCTACCGCTGGCAGGAGTCCACGAAGACCTGGACCCCGCTGCTCGACTCGGTCGGCTGGGACGACTGGGGGCACACCGGTGTGGTGAGCCTCGCCTCCGACTCCGCCGACCCCGACCGGGTGTACGCGGCGGTCGGCACGTACACCAACGACTGGGACCCGGCGAACGGTGCCGTACTGCGCTCCACCGACCGGGGCGCGAGCTGGCGGAAGGCCGAGCTGCCGTTCAAGCTGGGCGGGAACATGCCGGGGCGCGGCATGGGGGAACGGCTGGCGGTCGACCCCCATGACAACGACGTGCTGTACCTGGGCGCGCCCAGCGGCCACGGCCTCTGGCGGTCCACCGACGCGGGCGCCACCTGGTCCGAGGTGACGGCGTTCCCCAACCCGGGGAACTACGCGCAGGATCCGAGTGACACCTCCGGGTACGCGTCCGACAACCAGGGCATCACCTGGGTCACCTTCGACGAGTCGACGGGCGGCGCCGGGACGGCGACGGAGACGATCTACGTCGGGGTCGCCGACAAGGAGAACGCCGTCTACCGTTCGACGGACGCGGGCGCGACCTGGCAGCGGATCGCCGGGCAGCCGACGGGCTACCTGGCGCACAAGGGCGTCCTCGACGCCGAGAACGGCTACCTGTACCTCGCGTACAGCGACACCGGCGGCCCGTACGACGGCGGCAAGGGCCGGCTGTACCGGTACGCGACGGCGACCGGCACCTGGACGGACATCAGCCCGGTGGCGGAGGCCGACACCTACTACGGCTTCAGCGGCCTGACCGTGGACCGGCAGAACCCGGGCACGGTGATGGCGACGGCGTACAGCTCCTGGTGGCCGGACACGCAGATCTTCCGCTCGACGGACAGCGGCGGCACGTGGACGCAGGCGTGGAGCTACACCTCGTACCCGAACCGCGAGAACCGCTACACGATGGACGTCTCCTCCTCCCCGTGGCTGACCTGGGGCGCCAACCCGTCGCCGCCCGAACAGACCCCGAAACTGGGCTGGATGACGGAGGCGCTGGAGATCGACCCGTTCGACTCCGACCGGATGATGTACGGGACGGGCGCGACGATCTACGGCACCCAGAACCTGACGAACTGGGACGACGACACGTCGTTCACCATCACCCCGATGGTGCGCGGTCTGGAGGAGACGGCCGTCAACGACCTGATCTCTCCCCCGTCGGGCGCCCCGCTGATCAGCGCGCTCGGTGACATCGGCGGCTTCCGGCACACGGACCTGACGAAGGTGCCGTCGATGATGTTCACCCAGCCGAACTTCACGTCGACGACCAGTCTGGACTTCGCCGAGTCGAACCCGGACACGGTGGTGCGGGCCGGCAACCTGGACTCCGGTCCGCACATCGCGTTCTCGACGGACAACGGCGCCAACTGGTTCGCGGGCACGGACCCTTCGGGCGTGAGCGGCGGCGGCACGGTCGCGGCGGCGGCCGACGGCAGCCGGTTCGTGTGGAGCCCGCAGGGCGCGGGCGTGCACCACACGACCGGGTTCGGCACGTCCTGGTCGGCGTCGAGCGGCATCCCCGCAGGGGCGATCGTGGAGTCCGACCGGGTGGACCCGAAGACGTTCTACGGCTTCAAGTCCGGGAAGTTCTACGTCAGTACGGACGGCGGCGCGACGTTCACGGCGTCGGCGGCGACGGGGCTCCCGGCCGGCGACAGCGTGCGCTTCAAGGCGCTCCCGGGTGCGAAGGGCGACGTGTGGCTGGCCGGCGGGGCGAGCGACGGGGCGTACGGCCTGTGGCACTCCACGGACTCGGGCGCGACCTTCACCAAGCTGTCGAACGTCGACGAGGCCGACACCATCGGCTTCGGCAAGGCGGCGCCCGGCGCCTCGTACCAGACCCTCTTCACCAGCGCGGAGATCGGCGGCGTACGCGGCATCTTCCGCTCCACGGACCAGGGCGCGACCTGGACCCGGATCAACGACGACGCCCACCAGTGGGGCTGGACGGGCGCTGCCGTCACCGGTGACCCGCGGGTCTACGGCCGGGTCTACGTGGCGACCAACGGCCGCGGTGTCGTCTACGGCGACACCTCGGACACCGGCGGCGGCACGGACCCGGAGGAACCGGAAGAGCCCGGGGAGCCCGGTCCGCCGGGCGCCTGCGCGGTGACCTACAAGGTCACCAACCAGTGGGCCGACGGCTTCCAGGCCGACGTCCAGCTCACCAACACGGGCTCGGCCGCCTGGAACGGCTGGTCCCTGAACTGGTCCTTCGCGGACGGCCAGAAGATCTCCCAGCTCTGGAACGGGTCCCCCACCCAGTCCGGTCCGGCGGTGACGGTACGCAACACCGACTGGAACGGCACGGTGGCGGCGGGCTCGTCGGTCGCCTTCGGCTTCACGGCGAGCAGGTCGGCGGCCAACACCGAGCCCACGGCCTTCAAGCTGGGCGAGGAGACCTGCACGGTAAGTTGACCCCAGTGCACCCCGGCCCGCCCGTACCCGGTACGGGCGGGCCGGGGTCGTGAGACCGCCGGGAAGGACACGATCATCATCAAGCTCTTGAAACCCGCCCTCGCTGTCGCGGCGCTGATGTCGCTCGCCGCCTGCGGTGAGTCGTCCGCGCCGAAAGAGCCGGCGGGCGCGACGAACAGTGCCCGGGCCGAGAAGGCACGGCCGTCGGCGGACGCCACGCCGGTCGCCGCCGTGATGCCCGACCTCGTCGGCGGTAACGCCGGGCGTGCCGCCGAACAGATGGGTTCCGGAGGCGATGTGGTCTTCGAGGACGCGAGCGGGCAGGGCCGTCCGGTGGACGACCCTGCCGCGTGGAAGATCTGCGGCTCCCGACCGGGACCGAACCAGCAGATCACCGACTACCCGGTGGTCCTCGACGTGGTGAGGACGTCCGAGAGCTGCGCGTAGGTCAGGGCGTGAACACCGTCGGCCGAGGAGGTGTCGGCATGTCGGCTCCGATGAAGAAGCCGGTGTGCGGGGGCTGGTTGTAGGCGGTGTTCTGCCAGGCCAGGGCCGTGCGGTACAGGGTGTCGTGGAGGAGGGTGGTGATGCGGCGGTCCGTGTCGTGGGGGGTGGAGTAGATGCGCAGGTTCTTGTTGTCGCCGGTGCGCCAGACGACCTCCTCGCGCCAGTCGCCCAGGATGTCACCGGACAGGACCGGGGTCGCCTTGGTGCCGTTGTTCGAGGACACGCCCGAGCCGGTCAGCAGGCGGGTGTCGGAGGACGTGCCGTACTTGTCGATGCGGGTGCCGTCGAGGAGTTCGCGGACCGGGTCTCCGTCCCACCAGGCCAGGAAGTTGGTGGAGGAGGGCTTGCGGCCCTTGGTGCCGCCGCCCTCGTCACGGATGCCGCCGTCGGAGGACGACCACATCTCGGGGCCGGAGTTGCCCGCATGGATGTCCCCCGCGACTCCGCGCCCGTTGTCGCAGCAGGCGGAGAGCTTCCAGCGGACCGCGCCGTTCGCGGGGTCGATGTACAGGGCGGCGGGCTGGCTCGTGGACTCGGAGACCTTGTAGTACTCCAGGCCGGACGTCGACGCGTCGAGGTCGCCGAGGTGCTGGGCGTCGCCGTGGCCGGTCCTGGTGGTCCACAGGCCGTACCCGTTGTCGTCGACGGCCATCGAGCCGTAGACGATCTCGTCCCGGCCGTCGTTGTCGACGTCCCCGACGGACAGGCTGTGCGAGCCCTGACCGTCGTACCCCTTGCCCTTGTTGGTGGAGGAGTCGGTGTCGAAGGTCCAGCGGCGGGTGAACCGGCCGTCCCGCCAGTCCCAGGCCGCGATGACCGTGCGCGTGTAGTAACCGCGGGCCATGATCAGGGAGGGGCGGGCGCCGTCCAGGTACGCGGTGCCGGCGAGGAAGCGGTCGACCCGGTTGCCGTAGGAGTCGCCCCAGGAGGAGACCGTGCCGCGGGCCGGGACGTAGTCGACGGTGCCCATCGCCTTGCCGGTCTGCCCGTTGAACATCGTCAGGTACTCGGGGCCGGACAGGACGTACCCGCCGGAGTTGCGGTGGTCGGCCGAGGAGCTGCCGATGACCGCGCCGGTGCCGTCCTTCGTGCCGTCGGCGGTCTTCATGGCGACCTCGGCCTTGCCGTCGCCGTCGTAGTCGTACACCTGGAACTGCGTGTAGTGGGCGCCGGAACGGATGTTGCGGCCCAGGTCGACGCGCCACAGCCGGGTGCCGTCGAGCCTGACGCCGTCGACGACGGTGTTGCCGGTGTAGCCGGACTGGGAGTTGTCCTTGGCGTTGGTGGGCTGCCACTTGAGCACGATGTCGAGGGCGCCGTCGCCGTCGAGGTCGCCGACGGAGGCGTCGTTGGCCTCGTAGGTGTAGGAGACGCCGTCGGGGGTGGTGCCGCCGGACGGAGCGCTGATCGGTACGTCCTTGTAGCCGGCGCGGAACTGGATCGCGTGGACCGAGTCGCCCTGCTCGGCGCCGTTCACCACCGCGCGGACGGTGTAGTCGGCGTGCGAGGGCGCGCCGGAGTGGAAGTAGGTGGTGGAGCCGGTGATCGGACTGGAGTTGACCTTGGTGCCGGCCCGGTAGACGTTGAAGGCGACGTCGTCCGGGTCGGTGCCGAGCCAGCGCCAGCTGACCAGGTTGCCGCTGCCGGTGTGGACGCTGACGACGCCGCGGTCCAGCTTCTCGACCTGCCGTGCGGTGGCGGCCTCGGCGGGCGCCTGTGACAGCGCGGTCAGACCGGCGCCGGCCAGCGCCGCCACGGCGAGTGCCGCGGGCAGGACGACACGGCGTCTGCGGTGCCTGTGGGGGTGTGTCACGGGACGGACCTCCTGGGAGGACGGATGGGTTCCGCCCCTCAGTCGCCGCCGGGGCCCTCCGGGTTGCCGTCCTTCCGCTTCCGGTACGCCCGGAGACTGAACACGGGGTCGGGGCGGGGCCGGTCCTGGTCGGGGAGCCGGGCCAGCCGGGCGGCGAACTCCTCGGCGATCGGTTCACCCGGCGGCAGGGTGACGAACCATCCGCGCCGCAGGTCGTCGATGGTGCGGCGGGGGCTGCGGCCCTGCCCGTGCCCCCGGAAGCGGGCCCGCCCCGCGGGCAGCAGACCGTGGGCCGCGGCGCAGGCGTCGACGGCGTCGGGGGCGTCGGGGACCGGGCTGCGCGGGCGGGCGGCGAGGACCGCGTCGATGTCGCTGCCGACGTTGTGCGAGGCCCCCTTGTGGACGGTGGTGACGTACACCCCGCCGGGCCGCAGCACGCGGGCGCACTCGGCGACGACCGCCCGTACGTCCTCGGGCCCCGGCATCAGGTGCAGCAGCCACACACTGGCCACGGCGTCGAACCGGGCGTCCCCGAAGGGCAGCCGGCGGCTGTCCGCGCGGACCACCGCGCCCGGCAGCCGGGCGACGGCCGTCCGGGTCATCGCCGGGGAGAGATCGACGCCCGTCACCCGCAGACCGGCGCGGGCGGCGGCCAGCCGCCGGGTCACTATGCCGGTGCCGCACGCCACGTCCAGCAGCTCCCGCGCCGGCGCCGGTACGAGGCTCAGCACGGCCTCCGCGGCGGCCGCCGCCCGGGGTTCCCCGCCGCGCAGGACGTCGTACCGTTCCGCTTCCTCGTCGTAGTCCAGCACGCGCCTCAGTGTGCACCGTGGCCGGGGGCCAGGTCCTCCACCCTGCGGGCGAGCTCGAAATCCTTCTCGGTGACGGCGCCGCCCGCGCTGTGGGTGTGCACGGACAGGGCCACCGTGTCGTAGCCGAGGGTGAGGTCGGAGTGGTGGCCGAGCTCCTCCTGCACCTGGGCGATGTGGACGGTCATCGCCGTCGCCGCGAAGTGCGAGCCGAGCCGGTAGGAACGGGTGAGCCGGTCACCGTCGAGAGCCCAGCCCGGCAGCCCGGCCAGCCGGTCCTCGGTCTCCTTCTGCGACAGCGGTTCGACGGGCATGGGCTGCGCTCCTTCGCCGGTTCGGGTCTCGTGGTCCCGTGGTCTCGTGCGGGACTCCCAGGCTGCCACAGAAGACCACCCGGAGCCCTGGCGGGAAGCGGGCGGCTCCCCGGTACGGCCGTTTCTCGATTACCGTCCTGGCATGACCACTGTCACGTCCGGTACCGCTTCCCGCACCGGGGGCGTGGGCCCGCTGCTGCGCGCCTGGCGGGAGCAGCGTCGGGTCAGCCAGCTGGAGCTGGCCCTGCGCGCCGACTCCTCCGCCCGGCACATCAGCTTCATCGAGACCGGCCGCTCCCGGCCCAGCGAGGAGATGGTGCTGCGGCTGGCCGAGCACCTGGACGTGCCGATGCGGGAGCGCAACGCGCTGCTGCTGGCGGCCGGTTACGCGCCGCACTACCCGGAGACCCCGCTGGACGATCCCGCGCTGGAGGTGGTGCGCGACGGCATCGAGCGGCTGATCAGCGGGTTCGAGCCGTATCCGGCGCTGGTGGTGGACGCGATGTACGACGTCGTGGCGGCCAACCGGGGGGTCATGACGCTGTTCGACGGCGTGCCTCAGTCGCTGCTGACGCCGCCGCTGAACGCGGTGCGGCTCACCCTGCACCCGCAGGGGCTGGCGCCGCGGATCCGGAATCTGCGGGAGTGGCGCGGGCACCTGCTGGAGCAGATGCGGCGGCACATCGCCCTGCACCGCTCGGAGCGGCTGCGGGCGCTGTACGACGAGGTGGCGGCGTTCCCCGTACCGGACTCCGCCGGCCTGCCGGAGGAACCGGCCGAGCCGGTGGCGTACTTCGCGCTGCCGATGGTGATCGAGCACGAGGGGCGGACGCTGTCGTTCGTGTCGTCGATCTCCACGTTCAACACGCCCATGGACGTGACCGTCGCCGAGCTGGCCGTGGAGACCCTGCTCCCGGCGGACCCGGCGACGGCCAAGTACCTTCAGTCCTGGCTGAGCTGACGCGCCTTCAGCGCCATGTGCTGGAGCAGGGCGAAGCCCGCCACGGTGAGCGCCTGGAGGACCGTCCACACCGCGCCCGCCGCGGTCGGGGTGAGCCACAGCGCGAGGGCGGCGAGACTCACCGCCGTCCAGGTGAGGTTGGCCTCGACGACGATCCGCACGCCGAGGGCGGGCGGGTGCGGCCGGGCGGCCAGCAGGCCCACGCCGGCGGCGTACACGGCGAGGAACGCGCCGAGTCCGAGCAGCAGACCGGAACCGGCCCCGAGGAACCGGCCGAGCGGTCCGGCCAGGGCGAGGTAGGCGACGGCGTTGGCACCGGTCACCACGGCGTCGAGGGCCAGGAAACGGCGCAGCATCCGCTGCGGCTCCACGGTCCGGGCGAGTACGGCGAGCTGGGTCGCGGACATGACGCATCATCCTCCGTCGGGGTCGGTGGCCGGGTCCCGGGCCGGAGTGCGCCGGCCCGGAACCCGGTGCGTCCACGATCCCGGGCACGCGGCGCCGGGTCGATTACCTGTCGGGTAATACGGCGGACCAGCGAAACTGGGCGGTTTCCCGTGGCCCGTGAGAGTGTCGGAAGAACATGACAGACTGAGCGCATGCCCGGGCGCGTTGGGGAGGCGTGGCGTGAGTGAGCGGCGGGCCGCACCCACCGTGGGCCAGGTGGTCCTGGGAAGGCGGCTGCAGGAACTGAGGGAGGCGGCGGGCCTCTCACGGGAGGAGGCCGCCCGCGTCCTGCGGGTGGCGCCCGCGACCGTACGGCGGATGGAGACCGCCGAGGTCGCGCTGAAGATCCCGTACGTCCAGCTCCTGCTGAGCGCCTACGGGGTGCCCGAGGGCGAGTCCGCCGCCTTCGTCGAGCTCGCCGAGGAGGCGAACCGGCCGGGCTGGTGGCAGCGGTACGGCGACGTGCTGCCCGAGTGGTTCAGCATGTACGTGAGCCTGGAGGGCGCCGCCCGTATCATCCGCTCCTACGAGCCGCACTTCGTGCCGGGGCTGCTGCAGACCGAGGGGTACGCGCGTGCCGTGCTGGAGGCCGGGACGATCGGGAACATCGGGCCCGACGTGGTCGAGCGGCACGTGGCGCTGCGCATGGAGCGCCAGCGGCTGCTGGAGCGACCCGATCCGCCGCACCTGTGGGTGCTGATGGAGGAGACGGTGCTGCGGCGTCCGGTGAGCGTCGACGGCCGGGTGATGCGCGACCAGCTCGACAAGCTCCTGGAGTACTCCGCGCGGGACCGGATCACTCTCCAGATCGCCGAGTTCGCGGACGGGCCCCACCCGGGTACGTACGCGCCGTTCTCGCTGTTCCGGTTCGCCGAGCCGGAGCTGCCGGACATGGTGTTCACCGAGTATCTGACCGGCGCCCTGTACCTGGACTCCCGCAAGGAGGTGTCGGCGCATCTGGAGGTCCTGGACCACATGACGGCGCGGGCGGCCTCGACACAGCGCACCGAGAAACTGCTGCGGGAGTGCCGCGAGCACTACTGAGCCGCGCGTCCGAGCAGGCCTTCGCACCCTTTCGACCCCTGAGGAGAAGACCGCCCATGACCGGATCCGACACCGCGCCCGCCCGCATCGACACCAGTCGGCCGCATCCGGCCCGGGTCTACGACTGGTGGCTCGGCGGCAAGGACAACTACCCGGTCGACGAGGAGCTGGCGCGGAGGATCCTCGCGGCGGACGGCACGGTGTTACGCGGGGCGCGGGCCAACCGCCGGTTCATGCACCGGGCCGTGCGCACCGTCGCCGAGGCGGGGACACGCCAGTTCCTGGACATCGGCACGGGCATCCCCACGGAGCCCAATCTGCACCAGGTGGCGCAGGGCGTCGCCGCGGAGTCCCGCGTGGTGTACGCGGACAACGACCCGATCGTGCTGCGGCACGCCGAGGCGCTGCTGCACGGCACCGCCGAGGGCAGCACGCGGTACGTGCACGCCGATGTGCGGGACGCGGACACGCTGCTGCGCCGGGCCGCCGAGTCGCTGGACCTCGGCCGGCCCGTGGCGCTGTCGCTGGTCGCGCTGACCCACTACCTGGACGACGATCCGGACGGCGACGACGTGTACGGCCTGCTGGAGCGGTACACGGCCGCGCTCGCGCCGGGCAGCTTCCTGATCCTCTCCCAGGTCACGCCCGATCTGAGCCCCGAGGCGGTCGGGCAGGCGGCGGAGCACTTCCGGCGCGGCGGCACGCCCTTCCACCCGCGCTCGCTGGCCGCCTTCTCCCGCTTCTTCACCGGTCTCGAACTGCTGGGCCCGGGGGTGATCCCGGTGCACGGGTGGCGCCCGGAGGCGGAGGACGTGGCGGCGCAGGCGGAGGGCATCGTGCCGGTGTACGCGGGGGTCGCCCGCAAGCCCTGACCGCTGCGGCGTACGGCGGTCAGGCCGCGCCGTCCTCCCGTCGGCCGGTGTCCTTGTCGTCGTCGACGATCTCCGCGTCGACGACGCCGTCGTCGTCCTGCGGCGGGGTGTGCTGTCCGGTGCCCTCCGAGGGGGTCTGCTGGGCCTGCGCGTACATCGCCTGGCCCATCTTCTGGCTGACGGAGGCGAGTTTCTCGACGGCGGCGCGCAGTCCGGCGGTGTCGGAGGACTGCTGCTCCAGCAGCCGCTTCACCTCCGTGACGGCCGACTCGACCTCGGCCCTGGTCTCGCCGGGCACCTTGTCGCCGTTGTCCCGCAGGAACCGCTCGGTCTGGTAGACGAGTTGTTCGGCCTGGTTGCGGGTCTCGGCGGCCTCGCGGCGGTTGCGGTCCTCCTCGGCGTACTGCTCGGCCTCGCGCATCATGCGGTCGATGTCGTCCTTGGGGAGGGCCGAGCCGCCGGTGACGGTCATCTTCTGTTCGCGTCCGGTGGCGAGGTCCTTGGCGGAGACGTGCATGATCCCGTTGGCGTCGATGTCGAAGGCCACCTCGATCTGCGGGACGCCGCGCGGGGCCGGGGGCAGACCGGTGAGGTCGAAGACGCCGAGCTTCTTGTTGTAGGCGGCGATCTCGCGTTCGCCCTGGTAGACCTGGATGCCGACCGAGGGCTGGTTGTCGGTGGCGGTGGTGAAGATCTCCGAACGCCGGGTGGGGATCGTGGTGTTGCGCTCGATCAGCCTGGTCATGATGCCGCCCTTGGTCTCGATGCCCAGGGACAGCGGGGTGACGTCGAGGAGGAGGACGTCCTTGACGTCGCCGCGCAGGACGCCCGCCTGGAGGGCGGCGCCGAGGGCCACGACCTCGTCGGGGTTGACGCCCTTGTGCGGCTCCTTGCCGGTGAGTTCGCGGACCAGGTCGGTGACGGCGGGCATCCGGGTGGAGCCGCCGACCAGGATGACGTGGTCGATCGCGGAGAGCTTCACGCCGGCGTCCTTGACGGCCTGGTGGAAGGGCTTCTTGCAGCGCTCCAGGAGGTCCTCGGTGAGTTCCTGGAACTGGGCGCGGGTGAGCTTCTCGTCGAGGTGCAGGGGCCCTTCGGCGGAGGCGGTGATGTAGGGCAGGTTGACGGTGGTCTCCGACGAGGAGGACAGTTCGATCTTCGCCTTCTCGGCGGCCTCCCGCAGCCGCTGCACCGCCATCTTGTCCTGCGCCAGGTCGACGCCGTACTGCCCCTTGAAGCGTTTGGCGAGGTACTCCACGACGCGCTGGTCCCAGTCGTCGCCGCCGAGGTGGGTGTCGCCGTTGGTGGCCTTGACCTCGATGACGCCCTCGCCCATGTCGAGCAGCGACACGTCGAAGGTGCCGCCGCCCAGGTCGAAGACGAGGACGGTCTGGTCGTTCTCCTTGTCCAGGCCGTACGCCAGGGCCGCCGCCGTGGGCTCGTTGATGATCCTGAGCACCTTCAGGCCGGCGATCTCCCCGGCCTCCTTGGTGGCCTGCCGCTGGGTGTCGTCGAAGTACGCCGGTACGGTGATGACCGCGTCGGTGACGTCCTCGCCGAGGTAGGACTCGGCGTCCCGGCGCAGCTTCTGCAGCACCCGGGCGGACAGTTCCTGCGCCGTGTAGCGGGTGCCGTCGACGGAGCCCTGCCCGGGGAAGCGCCAGTGCGCGTCGCCCATGTACCGCTTGACCGAGCGGGCGGTGCGTTCGACGTTCGTCACGGCCTGCCGTTTGGCGACCTCGCCGACCAGCACCTCGCCGTTCTTGGCGAAGGCCACCACCGAGGGGGTGGTCCGGGCGCCCTCCGCGTTGGCGATGACGGTGGGCTCACCGCCCTCCAGCACGGCCACCACCGAGTTCGTGGTTCCCAGGTCGATTCCGACCGCACGTCCCATCGCTGTCCCCTTCCGCCAGGGCACCTCTCCGGAATTCCAGCACAAAACTTGAGTGGCCCATTGTCAATAGTTTGAGCGGGTGGTTGTCAATGAGAGGGGTGTGCGTCACGCAGGGCCACGGCACGGCGGGGCCGGTCGGTGATCAGCACGTCCACGCGCGGATCGCCGAGGAAGCCGCGCAGCGCCGCGTCCTCGTTGACCGTCCACACCATGGTGAACAGTCTGTTACGGGCCGCCTCGCGCAGCACGCCGGCGCGGGCCAGCCGCCAGTGCGCGGCGACGCCGTGGGCGCCGCAGGCGCGGACGCGGCGCATGGGCAGCAGCTCGCCGATCCGGGTCCGCACCAGCCGGCCGCGGGCGATGTCCTTGCCGTCCCGGCCGAGGGACAGCACGGTGCGCACGCGCGGACGGGCGGCGGTGAGGGCGGCGACGGAGCGGTCCTCGAGGGTGGTGGCGACGAGTCCGTCCTCGCCGAGCAGGGCGACCGCGCGGTCGATCAGCTCCCGCTCGTGGCCGGTCTCCTTGAGGTCCAGATGGGCGACGAGCTTCCCGGCGACCAGTGCCATGACCTCGTCCACGACGGGCACGGGGTATCCGGCGCGGTCGTTCAGCTCGGCGTGGGTGAGCGTGGACAGCGGCGGGCCGGTGCGGCGTACGCGGGGATCGTGGTGGACGACGAAGATCCCGTCCGCCGTGCGCCGTACGTCGAACTCGACGTACTCCGCGCCGGACGCGAGCGCGTCCTCGTACGCCTCCCGGGTCGCCGGGGCGGCGCGCTCGGAGCCTCCCTGGTGGGCGGAGACGGCGGGGCGTGGCGTCATGGTGGTGCGGCTCCGGGGTGGGACGTGCCGCAGGCCGCCCCGGAAGGGGGGCGGCCTGCGGTGGTGCGGCGCGGCGAGCGGGTCAGGCGAGCTTCGCCGTCAGGGTGATGTTCGTGCCCTTCAGCGCCTGACTGACGGGGCAGTTCACCTTGGCGTCCTCGGCGGCGGCGACGAAACCGGCCTCGTCCAGGCCGGGGACGGTGCCCTCGACGGTGAGGTGGATGCCGGTGATGCCCTCACCGGGCACGAAGGTGACGTCGGCGGAGGTGGTCAGCTTGGTCGGCGGGGTGCCGGCCTTGTCGAGGCCGTTGGACAGGGCCATCGAGAAGCAGCTGGAGTGCGCGGCGGCGATCAGCTCCTCCGGGCTGGTCTTCCCGTTCGCCTCCTCGGCCCGCGACGCCCAGGTGACCGGCTGCTCGCCGATGCTGCCGGAGGAGTCGAAGGCGACGACCCCGCTGCCCTTGAACAGGTTGCCTTCCCAAACGGTGTGTGCGGAGCGCGTGGCTGCCATGACGCATCCTTTCGAAAATGTCCGGCCGTGTGTCCGGCGGTGCTCGGTCCGGGCGCCCGGATCACCGGGTGCCCGCCCCCCATCCGATCACATCACGGCTCAACTCACCCGGAAGACGGGCCCCCTCGCGGTGAACGGCAGCCGCGCGCCCCGCGGGATCAGATAGGCGTGCTCGCGCCGGACCCGCAGCACGTCGCACCAGCCGTCGGTGATGACGAGGACCGGCGCGGCGGGCGGGAAGTCGTCGGCGCGCTGGAGGAGGTCGATGCCGGGCTGCAGGACGGTGCCGCCCCGGCCGTGCACCCGCACCCGCCCCGCGATCTCGGTGACCGGTACGTATCCCGCGTCGTGCGGCGCCGCGTCGCAGAACACCACGCGGGCGGCCGGTACGTCGCGGGCCTCGGCGTAGGAGGCGATGGCGCCGAGCGCCTTGCCGAGCAGGACCCGGTCCATGGAGCCGGAGGTGTCCAGGACGACGCCGAAGGTGCAGCGGGCGATCTCCTCGGGCGGGAAGTAGCGTCCCGCGCGGGGGATGTCGGGGGTGGACGCCTGGCGCCGGGAGGGACGCGCGTACGACCGGAGCGGTTCGGGGCGGGGCACGAACTCGTCGAACCAGCGGGCGAGCCGGGCGTCCCAGGGCACCGGCGGATGGCTGAGCGCGCGGATCTCCTCGACCAGGCCGCCGGGCAGGAAGCCGCGCTCCTGCCGGTCGTGCAGGTCCAGGCCCTGGGCGAGGCCCCGGCGGTAGAAGCCGTCGAGGTCGACGTGGTCGCGGGGCGGGCCGAGCGGGCCGCCGAGGATGTCGCCGAGGCCCTTGCCGCGCAGGGTGGCCAGCCGGCGCATGCGCCGGAGGTCGACGGCGATCCGGTCGTAGACCTCCTCCGCGGACAGTCCGGCGAGCTCCTTGTCGTACAGCAGGCCCTCGGGCATGGTGCCGACCCGCATCTCCTCCAGCCAGCCGTTGACGACGTAGTCGCAGGCGACGTTGAACAGGTACGGGTCGCGTCCGCCGCGGCGGTCGCCGTGGCGCAGGGCGGCGTGGAGCATCTCGTGGGCGAGGACGAACCGCCATTCCTCCTCGTCCAGCCGTCGCAGCGGGTTGACGTAGATCTCGCCCGCCTCGGCGTCGACGGCGGCGACGGAGATGCCGTGGGCGCGGGCGAGTTCGGCGTCGGCGACGAGGGTGATGCCGGCCGCGATGCCGCCGAGCAGCGGGTAGGAGGAGACGAACCAGCCGAGCGCGCGCTCCCAGGGGCGTCGTGGGGCGGGCTTGCCGTCCAGGCTGTCGAGGCGGCCGGCCGCCATGTCCATCGCGGCGGACACGGTGCGGGTGAGGGCGGTGGCGAACGCGAGCTGGTGGTCCGGCGGCTGCCCGTACCAGCCGTACCACTCCACGAGCAGCAGGTCCGCCTCGCCGCCGGCCGTGCCGCAGCGTTCGTACACGGCCGGGACCCCGTCCCGCCGCCAGCGGGCGGCGAGCCGTTCCTCGTCGCCGTCGGGGTAGGCGGCGGGCAGGTGGTCGGGCGTCCTGCCGACGGGGAAGCCGAGCAGGAAGCGGTTGACGACCACGCAGCGGGCGGCGAGCTCGCAGTGGTCGGGCTGCTCGCGCGTGCCCTTGGCGGCCGGGACGTGGCCGAAGCCGAGGTGGAGGACGGCGTGGGCGAGGGCCCACGCCCAGGCCTCCGGGTCGGCCATGCGGTCCGGGTGGGCGTGCAGGACGGCCTCGGAGTCCACGCGCACCAGTCCGTCCCGGGGTGCGAGTTCGCAGTTCTCCCGGCGGCAGACCTCGAACTCGACGGCGGCCAGCGCGGGGTTGGCCCGCACCAGCCGCAGCCCGGCGTCGAACGCCTCCCCCGCGAGGTCCCGCTTCTTCGGCCCCTTCGCCCGGCCGCGGCTCACCGGCGCGCCTCCACCAGCCGGGGCATGTCGCGGGCCGCCTCGACGAGGAACCAGGACGGCAGGACCGGGTTGCCGTCGTCGTCGGAGGCGATGACGGTCTGGGCGACCTCGACGGAGATCTCGGCGAGCTGCACCAGCAGCGACTTGGCGCGGTACGCGGTCTGGCGGCCGTTCGCCGACATGTGCTCCTTGGTCGCCGGGAGTTCCTTGACGAGGCGTCCGCGGAAGGACTCGGCGAGGTAGTACAGCAGGTCGCGGTCCTCGACGCGGTGCGGCCAGCGGGCCTCGCCCTTGATCACGGCGTCGATGCCGAAGCGGCTGCGCACGATCTTGACGTAGCCGCAGAAGGCGGTGGCGTGCGCGGGGGTGAGCGTGCCGTGGGCGAGGACCTTCAGGGTGTCCTCGTCGAGGTCGCGGCCGAAGGAGTGCAGCGCGTCGGAGAGCATGTGCCAGGAGCGGGGCGTGGAGAACGGCTCCTCGGTCTTCGGCGGCTTGGACCACAGGTGGTCGGGGCGGTCGGTGAGGTGGTCGGTGATCCACGGGTGGATGCCGTTGTTCGCCGCCCACACCAGCCAGTCCTTGGGGGACGCCTCCAGGTGGACGTGGGTGAGGCGGTTGACGAGCGCGGAGGCGATGGGGCGGGCGAGCGCGTTGTCGGTGGCGCGGTTGCCGGCGCCGATGACGATGGAGCCCTTGGGCAGCTCGTAGTCGCCGATCCGGCGGTCCAGGATCAGCGAGTAGAACGCCTTCTGCACGTCCGGGGTGGCCGCGTTGAGCTCGTCCAGGAAGAGGCAGTAGGGCTCGTCGCGGGCGATGGACTCGGGCGGGCAGAACACCGAGCGGCCGTCGCGGATCTGCGGGACGCCGATGAGGTCCTCGGGGGCGAGCTGGGTGCCCAGCAGACTCACGCACTCCAGCCCCAGTGACTCGGCGAACTCCCTGACCAGGGAGGACTTGCCGATGCCGGGCGCTCCCCAGAGGAACACCGGCCGCACGGTCGCGAGACCGAGCAGCAGCTCCGGGATGCGGGCGGGGGTGACGGTGACGGCTGCCTGCACGCAGCGGCTCCTGGGGTTCGGCGGGCTGGAGGGGGCGCACGGATCGCCGGCGGTCGGGCCGGGCACGCGGATCCACCGCGGGCGCCGGGACCAGTGAACTGCGCCCGGACGCGCCGGGGCAACGCGTTTTCACGCGGTCGTCCCCGCCGGGCGCGGTCGTGGGCCTCGGCGGCCCGGTGGCCCGGCGGTGGGCCCCCCGGGGAAACCGGGCCGGCTCCCACGGGCCGGCCCGCTCAGGCCGCGCGTTCCCGGTCCGGCTCCGCCGGCACTTCCGCCTCGTCCGACTCGGTCAGCCAGCGGCGCAGCACCCGGTGGATCTGTTCGGCGCCGATGAGGTCCCCTCCGTCGTGGACCGGTGCGGACAGGGCGAGCGGGGACAGCAGGAAGGGGCGGGACTGGGCGCCGCCGAGGCCGCCGTGGGAGCCGATCTGCTCCTCGAAGGCGAGGACCTCTCCGTCGGCGGGGTCGTGGAAGGAGTTGACCATGATGTCGGCGGTGTGCGGGAAGGTGTGGGTGCGGCGCACGACGTCGGCGGCTCCGGGGCCGAACGCGGCCAGCGGGCCGGGGTCGTCGTCCAGCTCGTCCAGCGGTATCTCCGCGCCGTACGCGCCGAGGACGACCCCGCCGTGGCGTTCGCTGCGGACGAGGAGGAAGCCGATGCCGGGGTGGTTGGCGAGGGTCGCGAGGAGCGCGGGGTGGCGGGCGTCGATCTCCTCCTTGGTCATCCGGTGCGGCACGTCCGGGAAGGAGACCAGGCCCAGGTTGCCGGAGGCGAGCACGACGGGTTCGGAGCCGCGGGAGGGGCGGTAGTGCTCGGTGCCCTCCTCGACGGGCCGGCGCAGCGCCGCGCGGACGGCGGCGCGGGCCTCGGCGCCGCTGTGGGTGCGCTGGGCGCGGCGCGGCACGGGCAGTCCGCAGCCGGCCCGCACCAGGTCGCCGAGGGTGAGGCCGTAGCGGGAGCGGAAGGTCTCGCCGGGGCTCTGCCCGTGGTCGGAGAGGACGACTATGCGGTAGGGGCGGGGGGCGTGCTCGGCGACGTTCTCGATCAGGGCGAGGGCGCGGTCGAGGCGCTGGAGGACCTTGTCGGTGTCCCGGCCGACGGGCCCGGAGTGGTGGGCGACCTCGTCGTAGGCGACCAGGTCGGCGTAGACGGCGGTGCGGCCGGCCAGCAGGTCGCCCGTCACGGCGGCGACGACGACGTCCCGTTCGACGACGGTCGCGAAGGCCCGTACGAACGGGTAGAGCCCGCCGCGCGAGACGCGCGGGCGCTGCTCCCGGAACCGGGCCCGGGTGGACTGGCCGATCTCCCGGCCCACCTCGGCGACGAAGGACAGCGCGGTGCGCACCGCGTTGGCGGGGTCGGAGAAGTAGGCGAAGTAGCCCGCGCGGGAGCGGGCCGCCGGGCCGCGGCGGCGGGTGGCGATGGAGAGCACCAGGGCCTGCTCGTCGGCGCCGCCGCTGAAGAGGTTGCCGCGGCTGGCGCCGTCGGTGGCGAGCAGTCCCGCGTGGCCGGAGTACTCGATGGCGCGGGCCTGGAGTTCGGCGGCGCTGGTGGGCCGGTTGCAGACCATGACCTCGCGGCGGGCCTTCTCGTACCAGCGGAAGGCGGGGACGTCGTGGTTGCTGCCGTGCAGGATGCCGAGCTGGCTGGCGCCGGTCTGGCTGGACCAGTCGGTGCGCCAGGGGGTGAGGCGGTGGGAGGGGTGGTCGCCGCCGGTGCCGGTGCCCAGCCAGCGGGCGACGGTGGGCATCAGTCCCTTGTCGACGGCGGCCAGCAGCACGTCGTGGCCGACGCCGTCGAGTTGCAGGAAGACGGTGCCGGGGGTGGCCGGGCAGGGCGGGGCGGAGCCCCGTCTGCGGTCGGCGAGGCGGTAGAGGCGGCGACGGTAGGCGTCGTCGTCGCGTACGGCGAGGGCGGCGCCGGTGGCGGAGGCGACGGCGGACATCACGGCGGCGACCACGACCGCCGTCTCCGGTGCGGCGGTGCCGCGTTCGACCGGGGTGACGTGCAGCGCCAGCCACAGCAGGGCGCCGTTGAGGAAGAACACCAGCAGGCCCAGGACGAGCGCCGGCACGAGCAGCAGCAGACGCACCAGCAGCGGCCAGACCAGGGCGGACAGCAGACCGAAGGCGCCGGCGCCGAAAGCGGCGGTGACCGCGATGTCGGTGGCGCTGTCGCCGTCGGCCGAGCGCAGCCGGAAGTCGGGCAGGATGCCCGCGAGCAGCAGCATGGTGAGCGTGGAGACCACCCACACGGCGACACTCCGCCCGATCTGACTGGCGACCCGTCGCCACCGCCCGCCACCCACGCCCCGCACACCTCACGTCCCGGCCGACCTGGCCCGTCTCCACCCTGTCACAACGGCCGGACGGGGCGTTTCGTCCCCGGTCGCGCGGACCGCCGACGGCTCAGCGGCCGTCGTACCCGGCCGTCGGCAGCGACAGCCGCCGGTGCACACGGGCCTTCATCGCCGCGTCGTACGACGGTTCCGCGCGGCCGACCGTCTCCACGCGCACCCCGCGCCGCGCGCACTCCCTCGTGAACTCCTCCACGGAGGACAGCGCGCGTTCCAGTACCCGCAGACTGGGCGCCACGAACAGGTCGGTCCCGGGCCGCACTCCGTCCCACAGCGCACCGTGATCGGGCCGCAGTCCCCGTACGAGGAGTTCCCGGGCCACCACATAGCCGTGCTCGGCGGCCCAGCGGGCGCACATGGCGTGCTGGCCGCGGGAGTCCACCAGGAAGGGCTCGGCGTCCAGTTCCTCCAGCGGTGTCAGACTCGCGATCGCCGTCACCCGCACCGGCCCCATGGCGCCCCCCTCACCTCCGGTTTTCGCCGCCGACCCTACTCCTGCGCGTAGGCTTCGGGGAGTCGCGCGAAGGGGGCGGAAGAGGTGCCGGTGGAGGTCACCTGGTGGGGTCACGCCACCTGCACGGTCGAGGACTCGCACACCCGTGTGCTCACCGACCCCCTGTTCGCCCGCCGGCTCGCGCATCTGCGGCGCCGGCGCGGTGCGGTGCCGCCGGCCGAGGCCCGGCACGCGGACGTGGCCCTGGTCTCCCATCTGCACGCCGACCATCTGCACATACCGTCGCTGGCCCGGCTCGCCCCGGGTACGCGCCTGCTCGTGCCCCGGGGCGCACCACGCGCGGTGCCGGGGCTGCGCCGGCTCACGCACCTCGGGGTGAGCGAGGTGGCGCCCGGCGATGTGACGAGGGTCGGCGGACTGGTCGTACGGGCCGTGCCCGCGCGGCACGACGGGCGGCGGCTGCCGGTCGGACCGCACCGCTCCCCCGCCCTCGGCTACGTCCTGGAGGGCGAGGCGCGGACGTACTTCGCCGGGGACACCGGTCTGTTCGACGAGATGGCCAAGGAGGTCGGGCCGGTCGACGTGGCGCTGCTCCCGGTGGGCGGCTGGGGTCCGTACCTGGGCGAGGGCCATCTGGACGCGGGGCGCGCGGCCGAGGCGCTGGCCCGGCTGGGGGCGTCCAGCGCGGTGCCGGTGCACTACGGCACGTACTGGCCGATCGGGATGGACGCCGTGCGCCCGCACGAGTTCCACGCGCCGGGGCACGAGTTCGAGCGGCAGGCGGCCCGGCACGCGCCCGGCGCGTCGGTGCACCGGCTGGAGCACGGGGAGCGCGTGCGCCTGGAGGTCGCGCGGTGATCCTTACCGCCGCCCCGGTCGTGGCGCCCGAGTTCACCCAGCAGGCCGTCGGCTATCCCTCCCTGTTCCTGCTGGTGCTGATCGGCGCGCTGGTGCCGGTGGTGCCGACGGGCGCGCTGGTCAGTTCGGCGGCCGTGGTCGCCTTCCACCGGGCGGCGCCGTTCTCGATGGCGCTGGTGTTCGTGACGGCGTCCCTGGCGGCGTTCCTCGGGGACGTCGCGCTGTACTGGCTGGGGCGGCGCGGGATGAGGTCGAAGAACGGCTCCCGCTGGCTGGAGGCGATCCGGGAGCGCGCCCCGGAGGACCGGCTGGCGCAGGCGCAGCACAAGCTCGCTGACCACGGGGTGGCGGTGCTGGTGCTGTCCCGGCTGATCCCGGCCGGGCGGCTGCCGGTGATGCTGGCCTGTCTGGTCGCGAAGTGGCCGGTGCGGCGCTTCGTGCGGGGCAATCTGCCGGCCTGTCTGGCCTGGGCGGCGACGTACCAGCTGATCGGGGTGCTCGGCGGTTCGCTGTTCGACCGGCCGTGGCAGGGCGTCCTGGCGGCGATCGTGCTGACGGTGCTGATCAGTGTGGCCCCGGGCCTGTGGCGGCGGATGCGGGGGACGGCGGCGGGGTGAGCCGGTCCCGGTGACGGCGGTCCCGGTGACGGCGGTCCCGGTGACGGCGGTCCCGGTGACGGCGGTCCCGGTCAGGCGGGGATCCGGTCAGGTCAGGATCCGGGAGCCGCCCACCGGCAGGTCCCACAGGTGGTCGCGGGGCAGGCCCGTCCGCTCCCAGGCGGCACGGACCCGGGTGAGCGGTTCCAGGACCGGCTCCGCGGACAGGACGAACGTGCCCCAGTGCATGGGGGCCATGTGGCGTGCGCCGAGGTCCTGGGCGGCGCGCACCGCCTCCTCCGGGTCGCAGTGGACGTCGGCCAGCCACCAGCGGGGGTCGTAGGCGCCGATGGGCAGCAGGGTGAGGTCGATGCCGGGACAGCGGCGTCCGATGCGGGAGAACCAGTGGCCGTAGCCGGTGTCGCCGGCGAAGTGGACGCGCCGCCCGTCGGGGCCGGTGAGCACCCAGCCGCCCCACAGGGAGCGGCAGGTGTCGGTGAGGGTGCGCTTGGACCAGTGGTGGGCCGGTACGAAGTCGAAGCGGACCCCGTCGAGTTCGGCGGCCTCCCACCAGTCGAGCTCGGTGACGCGGGTGAACCTGCGGCGGTGGAACCAGGGGGCGAGCCCGGCCGGCGCGAACACGGGGGTGTCGCGCGGGAGCCGGCGCAGGGTGGGGGCGTCCAGGTGGTCGTAGTGGTTGTGGCTGATGACGACCGCGTCCACGCGCGGCAGGGCCTCCCAGGGGACGCCCACAGGGGTGATCCGGGCGGGGGTGCCGAGGATGCGGCGGGACCAGACCGGGTCGGTGAGCACGGTGAGCCCGCCGATCCGCAGCACCCAGCTCGCGTGCCCCACCCAGGTGACGGCGACCGTGCGGGCGTCGACGCGGGGCAGCGGGCCGGGGGCGCGGGGCAGCAGGGGGACGTCGGCGAGACCGTCCGGGACGGGCCGTACGGCGCCCTCGCGGGCGAAGCGGGCGAGGGCCTTCAGGCCGGGCAGCGGGGACGTCAGCCGGTCGTGGAAGGTGCGGGGCCACAAGCGGCGTTCGGCGAGCGGGCGGGGTGCGGCCAGTGGCGGGTACGGGGCGGACGGGCCGTCGGCCTCCCGGGCGCCGGATCCGGGGAGGGCCGTCCTCACGGCCGGCTCGGGGCGCCGCGTCATCGGGGGGACTCCCGTCGCCGGGCGCCGTCGCGGAGTTCACCGAGGACCGTTGTCAGCCGGGTCAGCGCGCGTCGTACCTGCGGCAGTTCCAGGGGCGCGGGTGAATCCAGGCCTTCCGCGCGCAGTTCGGCGGTGTCCCCCAGCAGGGGGGCGGTGGACAGCCGTACGCGCGGTGCTTCGAGGTCGTCGCCGAAGCGGTGACCGCCCGGCGCGGGCATGCCGAGCCGGGCGGTGAGGAAGTCCTCCAGTTCCTGGGCGTCACCGACGCCGTGCGCGCGGAGCGCGGGGGCCAGGGGGGTGAGGTCGACGTACAGGTGCCGGCCGCAGCAGGGGGGCCGGGCGAGGGCGCCCGCGGCGACGACGGCGTGGTGGGCGGCGGCGGCCACGCGCGCGTGCAGGCGTACGGCGGCGGCGACGCGCGCGGTGACCGGTCCGGGCTCGGACAGCGCGTACACCGCGGCGGCGGCGACCGGGGAGGCGACGCGCGCGTCGAGCGCGGTGAGCACGTCGAGCACGCGCGCGTGGAGCGCGTTCCCCTCCTCGCCGGCCGGGAAGCGGGCCACCGCCGCCGGCCAGCCCGGCGGGAGCAGGGCGCCGGCCAGGTCGGTGACGACGGTGACCCGGTCGGGCAGCATCTCGGCGGGGCTGAGCAGCACGGTGCCGTGCGGGTCGTGCAGGGTGTCGCGCCAGGTCTCGTCGCTGACCAGGTGCAGCCCCTCGCCGACGGCGGCCTCCAGGGTCTCGTGCAGCAGCTCGGGCGGGGCGACCCCGGCGGTGGGGTCGTCGGCGACGGAGAGCACCAGCAGACGCGGGTCGCCGCCCTCGGCCCGCAGCCGGCGCACGGTCTCCAGCAGGGCGTACGGGTCGGGGACGCCGCCGCTCTCGGCCGGGGTCGGCACATGGAAGGCGGGGCGGCCGAGCAGGCGGGCGTAGGGGGCCCACCAGGCGGCGCAGGGCCGGGGCACCAGGACGTCACCGCCGAGGGCGGCGGTCAGCGCCACCAGCAGGGCGGGGGCGCCGGGGGCGACGGCCACCCGGTCGGGGGCGGCGGGCAGTCCGCGCCGGTCGCCGTAGCCGCAGGCCGCGTCCAGCAGGGCGGGCCCGCCGCCGACCGGTTCGGCGGCGGCGCGGGAGGCCGCGGCGGCGAGTACGGCGGACAGCTCGGGCAGGACGGGCAGCCCGTCCTCGGGGAGCGCAGGCCCGAACCGGACGGGGCCGTGGCCTTCCGGATCCGTCCGCCGCATCCCTACCTCCGCGCGGTTCCCCGGCGTCGTGCCCGGCGCCGGCTCGTGTTCCGGGTCCTGTCGTCACGTCCCCGCCGTCCGCCCGGAAGGCGGGGACGTGACGACAGGCCCAAGCCAGTCAGTACCCAGCGTGCCGCGTGCCATGGGTGCCGGGTGGATCGCGCTGTCCACACGTGGGGCGGCCCGTGTCAGCCGTCCGCGCGGGTGGTGCGGTCGCGGTACACGCGGTGCGCGGCGGCGCCGAACGCGCCCGCGATCAGCAGCCCGCCGGCGGCCAGCGCGGGCACGGAGTCGGTGAAGGCACCGCCCGCGCCGGCGTGGACGCCCTGGTGCGCGGGGGCGGTGGGGCAAGGGGTGCCTTTCGACTCGGTGGGCTTGGGCTCGGGGGTCTTGGAGGCGGGGACCCTGGACGCGGTGGGCCTGGACTTCAGGGCCTTCGGATCGGCGGGCTCCGGGTCGGCGGGGTCGCTTTCCTGAGGAGCGGGAATCTCCGTCCCGGTGCCGGGTCCGGCGTCGGCATCGGGCCCGGCGTCGGTGCCGGTGCCGAGCTCGGCACCGGATCCGGCACCGGTGTCAGCGTCGGTGCCGGGCCCTGCGTCGAGTCCGGCACCGAACTCGGCGTCCGATCCGGCGTCGGTGCCGAACTCGGCATCGGATCCGGCACCGGTACCGAACTCGGCGTCGGCACCGAGCTCGGCTTCCGGCTCGGCCTCGAGCTCGTCCAGCGCCGTGCTCTTCGGTACGGCCGCCTCGGGCCCGGCGGGTTCGAGGGCGGCGTCCGGTTCCCACGCGTGCCCCTCCGGCCGCGGGCAGGGCGAGGGGGAGGCGGTGCCCCAGGAGGCCCCGTCGTCCGGAACGGTGCCCGCCGACGCGGCCGGTGCGAGCGCCGCGAGGGCGGCACCGGTGGCGGCGGCGAGGGACAGGGCACGGGCGGTGCGGCGCATGGTGCGGGCTCCTTCGAGCGACGGCGGGGGCACGGCGTTCGGTCACGCCCCACAGCCATCACAGCCCCGTCGCCGCCGCGCCGCTCGCCGCCGGACACCATTGGCGGGACCGGGCGCACCCGAGCGGGTGAAGGGCCCGCGCTACTCCTCCCCGTCCCGCATGACCTGTTCCCGTACCCGGCCGCAGCAGCGGCTGATCAGGCGGGAGACGTGCATCTGCGAGATGCCCAGCTCCTCGGCGATGCTGCTCTGCGTCATGTCGCCGAAGAACCTCATGTAGAGGATGGCCCGCTCCCGCTCGGGCAGCGCGGCCAGCCGTTCCTTGACGGCCTCGCGGTCGACCACGGTGTCCAGCGCCGGGTCGGGCGCGCCGAGTGCGTCGCCGAGCGAGTAGCCGTCGTCGCTGCCGGGCAGCTCGGCGTCCAGGGACAGCGCGGAGAAGCTCTCCAGCGCCTCCTGTCCGGTACGGACGTCCTCCTCGCTCAGATCGGTGTGCTCGGCGATCTCGGCCACGGTCGGCCGGCGGCCGGAGGTGGTCTGGGACAGGTCCTGGGAGGCGTGCCGGACGCGGTTGCGCAGGTCCTGGACCCGGCGCGGTACGTGCAGGGTCCACATGTGGTCGCGGAAGTGCCGTTTGATCTCGCCGGTGACGGTCGGCACGGCGTAGCTCTCGAAGGCGTTGCCCAGCTCGGGGTCGTACCGGTCGACGGCCTTGACCAGGCCGAGCGCGGCGACCTGGCGCAGGTCGTCGAAGCTCTCGCCGCGGCTGCGGAAGCGTCCGGCGAGGCGGTCGGCCATGGGCAGCCAGGCCTCGACGATCTCGTCACGGAGCACGTCCCGCTCCGGCCCCGGGGGCAGTGCGGCGAGCCTGTGGAAGGCGGCCGCGGTGTCGGGGGCGTCGTCGTGCGGGTGTTTCGCGGTCGCTCGGGTCGGCATGGTGCGTCGCAGCTCCCTCGGGGGGCCAGGTCCCGTCGTCGCCTTCCCGTCGCCGGCCCGGACGCCGCCGGGCAGGCGGGAAGGCGACTACAGGATCCAGGGGACGGACGGTCACCGTGGTGAGCGCGCCGGCCGGGGACAGGTGCGCCCGAAGCGGCGTGACGCCGCCTCCACGGGCGTGCCTCCTGTCCGAAGCACTGGAGGTGCGCCTGCCCCCGCTTCACCGTCCCAAACTTCCCCACCGGGTTTCGGGCGGGTCGGCCTCGGGCGGTGCGGGCGGGAGCACGAAGTCCTCGTAGCGGCCCAGCATCAGGATCACGCCGAGCATGAGTGGCGGGATGAGCACGGCGAGCACCGCCATGGCCTGTCCTTTCCGGGAGGCACGTGGGGGGCGTGGGGATGCGGGTCTCCCGCCCTCCGGCGGCCAAACCCCGGCCCGTGACGATCCGGCACCCGAACTCCCGTGTCGCCCTCCGCTCCCCGGGTACGCGGTGCGCACCCCGAAGGATCTGGAGGGAGACATGCAGCGAGGCAGCGACCGGCTCAGCGTCCACCGCGACGACGAGATGAAGCACGAACTGCAGGGTCTGCTGCGGTCCGGGCACCCCACCCGCACCGAGGAGTGGCACGACCCGGAGCCGTTCGCCGACGACGACCCCGAGGTCGCGCGCGGTCCGGTGACACCGGGCCGCGGCCCGACGTCACTGGAGTCGGTGCGGCTGGAACTGGCCAGGATCCTGGGCCGCGGGGCGTTCCCCGCGGGTCCGCGCGAGCTGATGCGCGCCCTGGACCGGCGGTACGCGCCCGACGCGCTCATCGAGGCGCTGGAGCGGCTGCCGCGCCAGGCCCGCTACAACAGCGTCCAGGAGCTGGCCGAGGCGCTGACCCGGTCCCGGGAGACGGAGACCGCGTAACCGGCCCGTCCGGGGCGCCGCGGCAGGTCCGCGGTGCCCCGGCGGCCGGGATCGACAGGAAGGGCCCAGGTCATGGCCGAGTTCGTCAAGGACGTGATGACTCCGGGCGTGGTCGCCGTACGCCCGGACGCCTCGATCGTCGAGGCGGCGCAGCTGATGCGCACCCAGAACATCGGCGACGTGGTGGTGGCGGACGGGCAGCGGGTCGTCGGCGTGCTCACCGACCGCGACATCACGGTCCGCGCGATCGCCCGGGGCGCGGATCCGCTCGGGACGAGCGCGGGGTCGGTGTGCACGCCGGACCCGCTGACGCTCGCCCCGGACGATCCGGTGTCCTCGGCCGTCGCCCTGATGCGGGAGCACGCGATACGCCGGATCCCGGTGGTCGAGGGCGGTCTGCCGGTCGGCCTGGTGAGTCTCGGCGATCTGGCCGAGGCGCGGGAGCCCGGCTCGGCGCTGGCCGACATCAGCCGTGCGGAACCGGACGGCAAGAGCTGAACGAGCGGAACGAAGGGACGTAGTGCCATCATGCGAATCGCATTCCTGACCGCGCCCGAGGGCGTCGAGCAGGTGGAGCTGACCGAGCCGTGGCAGGCGGCCGTGGACGCCGGTCACGAAGCCGTGCTCGTGTCGACGAGGCCGGGGAAGATCCAGGCGTTCAACCATCTCGACAAGGCGGACACCTTCCCCGTGCAGGAGGTCGTCGGCGAGACGTCGGCGGACTCCTTCGGCGGGCTGGTGCTGCCGGGCGGGGTGGCCAATCCGGACTTCCTGCGCATGGACGACAAGGCCGTCGCGTTCGTGCGGGACTTCTTCGAACAGGGCCGGCCGGTCGCCGCGATCTGCCACGCCCCCTGGACCCTCGTCGAGGCCGACGTCGTCCGGGGCCGGGTGCTGACCAGCTGGCCCAGCCTGCGGACCGACCTGCGCAACGCCGGCGCCACCTGGGTCGACGAGCAGGCGAAGGTCTGCGACCACGGGCCGAACAAACTGGTCACCAGCCGCAAGCCGGACGATCTGAAGGCCTTCTGCGAGACGTACCTCGAGGTGTTCGGGGCCGAAGAGGCCTCGTAAGGGGCCGAGGAGGCCTCGTAAGGCCCGGGGCCCGGGATCAGGTGCCCGGAGTCGTGGGTGTCGTGGTGTCCGCGGCGCCCCGCTCCCGGGCACCTTCGCGTGTGCGGCCCGCGGCCACCGGGCGGCGCGGATTGCGGCGCAGGTACTCGCCCTCCAGTTGCGCCATCCGCTCGTTGTGGACGCGCAGCGCGTCGTTGGAGCCGTACAGCAGTGTGTCGTGGCGCGTGCGGTGGATGGTCTCCAGCTCCTTCATGAGCTGCTGGTCGTCCAGGCGGTCCGGCTCGACTCCGGTCATCGTGGTGCCCCGCTCGTCGTGTGTGTCCATGCGGTCCGGGTACCCGCCCGACCGGTACAAGCACTACCCCGAACGGCAACCGGGAGGGAGCCATGGAACTCGCTTTCCTGCATCCACTCTACGAACGTCCCGGCCCCTGGGCCTCCGTCTACGTCGACACCTCCCGGCACACGGAGCACACCCCTCAGGAACGGCGGCTGACCGCCCAGGCGATGGCCCAGGAGCTGGCCGACCAGGGCGCGGACGAGGCGACCTGCCAGGCGGTGCGCCGTGCGCTGGAGGAGCTGCGGCACTCCACCGAACCGCACGGCCGCGCGCTGTTCGCCCGGGACGGCGAGGTGGTGCTCGACCCGCCGCTGGCCCGGTCCCCGCAGCGCGACTGGGCCCAGTGGGCGCCGCTGCCCCGGGTCGCGCCGCTGCTGGAGCTGGCCGGCGAGGACCCGGTGTGCATCGTCGCGTACGTCGACCGCAGGGGCGCGGACTTCGAACTGCGCAGCGCGCTCGGCCGGGACGACGCCGGCGGTGTCACCGGGCGGCAGTGGCCGCTGCACCGGACCGGTTCCGTCGACTGGTCGGAGCGCCACTTCCAGCTGCGGGTGGAGAACACCTGGGAGCACAACGCCGCGGAGATCGCCGACGCGCTCGCCGTCTGCCACGAGGAGACCGGCGCCGATCTGCTGATCCTGGTCGGTGACGACCGGGAGCGGCGCGCCGTGCGCGAACGGCTGCCGCAGCGGCTGCACGACCTGGTGGTCGAGGCGTCGCGCGGGGCCGGCAGCAGGCTGCTCGACGAGGACGTGGAGCGGATCCGCGCGGAGCACGTCGGCGACCGGGCCGCGGCGGAGCTGGAGCGGTTCCTCGCCGCCCGCAGTCCCGACGACGAGGGCCGCGCGGCTGCCGTGGAGGGCGTGCCGGCGCTGGTCGAGGCCGCGCGCGAGCACCGGATCGACGAACTGCTGATCCGGCCGGACTCGGCCGACGCGCACCGTGAGGTGTGGATCGGTGAGGATCCGGACCAGCTCGCGGTGCGGCGTACGGACCTGAAGGTGCTCGGTGAGCAGAACTCCTGGTCGGCGCGGGCGGACGACGCGCTGATCCGGTCGGCGGTCGCCACGGACGCGCCCGCGCTGTCGGTGTCCCTGGCACCGGGTGTGCGGGACGACACGCCGGTCGGCGGTCTGGGCGCGCTGCTGCGCTGGAAGTGAGCCCCTCTAGCGCGCTCGTTCCACCCGGCGTTCGTCCCACACCGGTTCGGGAGTCTCCCTGACGCGGCCGTCGCTGCCGAAGACCAGGAAGCGGTCGAAGGAGCGGGCGAACCAGCGGTCGTGGGTGACGGCGAGGACCGTTCCCTCGAAGCCCTCCAGGCCCTCCTGGAGGGCTTCGGCCGATTCCAGGTCGAGGTTGTCGGTCGGCTCGTCGAGGAGCAGGGCCGTGACGCCCTGGAGTTCCAGGAGCAGGATCTGGAAGCGGGCCTGCTGGCCGCCGGAGAGCCGGTCGAAGGTCTGCTCGGCCTGCTGGGTCAGTTCGTAGCGGCGCAGACGTGACATGGCGGCGCCCCGGTCCTGGGAGTGTTCGGTCCACAGGATGTCCAGGAGGGTGCGGCCCAGCAGTTCGGGGTGGGCGTGGGTCTGCGCGAAGTGTCCGGGCAGCACGCGCGCGCCGAGTCTCCAGTTCCCGGTGTGGGCCACGCCGTCGCCGGCGAGCAGGCGCAGGAAGTGCGACTTGCCGGAGCCGTTGGAGCCGAGCACGGCGACCCGTTCGCCGTAGAAGACCTCCAGGTCGAAGGGTTTCATCAGACCGGTGAGTTCGAGCCCCTCGCAGGTGACGGCGCGCACACCGGTACGGCCGCCCTTGAGGCGCATCCTGATGTCCTGCTCGCGCGGGGGCTCCGGCGGGGGTCCGGCCTCCTCGAACTTGCGCAGCCTGGTCTGGGCGGCACGGTAGCGGGACGCCATGTCCGGGCTGTTCTCGGCGGCCTGGCGCAGCGTCAGGACCAGCTTCTTGAGCTGGGCGTGCTTCTCGTCCCAGCGGCGGCGCAACTCCTCGAAGCGGGCGAAGCGTTCCCGCCGGGCCTGGTGGAAGGTGGCGAAGCCGCCGCCGTGCACCCATGCGTCGGCACCCGCGGGGCCCGGTTCCAGGGAGACGATCTTCTGGGCGGCGCGGGCGAGGAGTTCGCGGTCGTGGGAGACGAAGAGGACGGTCTTGCGGGTCTCGGCGAGCCGTTCCTCCAGCCAGCGCTTGCCGGGTACGTCGAGGTAGTTGTCCGGCTCGTCGAGCAGCAGCACCTCGTCGGTGCCGCGCAGGAGCGCCTCCAGGACCAGGCGCTTCTGTTCGCCCCCGGAGAGGGTGCGGACCTCGCGCCACTGCGCCTTCTCGTACGGCACGCCCAGCGCGGCCGTGGTGCAGATGTCCCACAGCGTCTCGGCCTCGTACCCGCGCGCCTCGGCCCAGTCGGCGAGGGCCTGCGCGTACGCCAGCTGGGCGGCCTCGTCGTCGACCGTCATGATCGCGTGTTCGGCGGCGTCGACGGCGCGGGCGGCCTCGCGGATCCTGGGCTGCGCCACGGACACCAGCAGGTCCCGTACGGTCGTGGCGTCCCGTACGGAGCCGACGAACTGGCGCATGACGCCGAGGCCGCCGGTGACGGTGACGGAGCCGCCGTGCGGCTTCAGCTCGCCGGAGAGGAGGCGCAGCAGGGTGGTCTTGCCCGCGCCGTTGGGTCCGACGAGGGCCACGACGGCCCCCTCCCCCACCCGGAAGGAGACATCGCCCAGCAGCGCCCTCCCGTCGGGGAGGTAGTACTCGAGGTGCGCGGCTTCCAGATGACCCATGGTGGGGATTGTGCGGGGTCGTCGGCGCAGGTGGCAAACGGGTTTCGACCGGAACGACGTCCAGAATGTGAAACTCGGGTCTCATCATGCGGCTGTCGGGCGTAGCGTGAGGGCCCTCCTACGAGAGTGGAAGGGGTGGGTTCGTCATGCCGGAAGCGCGGGAGACCGCCGTCTACACGCACGGCCACCACGAGTCGGTGCTGCGGTCGCACACCTGGCGGACCGCCGAGAACTCGGCGGCGTATCTCCTCGGGGTGCTCGAGCCCCACATGCGGATCCTGGACATCGGGTGCGGGCCCGGCACCATCACCGCGGATCTGGCGGGGCTCGTTCCCGACGGGCACGTCACCGGTCTCGACCGGGAGCCGGGGATCCTGGAGCAGGCCCGCGCGGTGGCCGGCGAACGGGGGCTGACGAACACCGACTTCGCGGTGGGGGACGTGCACGCGCTGGACTTCCCGGACGACACGTTCTGCGTGGTCCACGCCCATCAGGTGCTCCAGCACGTGGGTGATCCGGTGGGGGCGCTGCGCGAGATGCGGCGGGTGACCAGGCCGGGCGGGTTCGTCGCCGTCCGGGACTCGGACTACGCGGCGATGACCTGGTATCCCCTGTCGGCGGGCATGGACGACTGGCTGGACCTCTACCGGCGGGTGGCCCGGGCCAACGGCGGCGAGCCGGACGCCGGGCGGCGGCTGAAGTCCTGGGCGCTCGCCGCGGGCTTCACGGACGTCACCGCGACCTCCGGCACCTGGACCTTCTCGACCGCCGGGGAGCGGGCGTGGTGGAGCGGCCTGTGGGCGGACCGCACCGTGGCGTCGGCGTATGCCGAGCGGGCGGTCGACGGCGGCCACGCCACCCGGCAGCGGTTGCGGGAAGTGGCCGGGGCGTGGCGGGAATGGGGCGCCCGGGACGACGGCTGGTTCAGTGTGCTGCACGGCGAAATTCTCTGCCGCAAGGAAGTCTGAACCGCGTTTTCCGGGACATCAGGATGTCAGGAGGTTGACATTATGGTTCCCATTCTTCTGGTCCTGCTGCTGGCGCTGATCCTTTTCGGCGCCGGATTCGCGGTAAAGGTTCTCTGGTGGATTGCCCTGGCGGTCCTGATCGTGTGGCTCCTGGGATTCTTCATGCGCAGTACGTCGGCGGGCGGGGGCAGGGGCCGCTGGTACCGGTGGTGAGATGACGGAAAAGCCCCTGGGACCCGGTCCCAGGGGCTTTTCCGTGGCTCATTCCCGGGGAAGCAGCGGTCCGAGCGGCCCGAGGTCCAGATTCAGGTCCTCGGGCCGCAGTCCGTAGCGGTTCCGCAGTTCCGCCATGCGGTCCTCGAGCAGCATCAGGGTGAGCCCGACCCGCTCCTCCTGCTCCTCGGTCAGGTCGCCCTCGTCGAACCGGCGCACCGCCTGCCGCTCCATGAGCTGGCGCAGCAGTTCCACGACGGTGAGCACCAGTTTGATCAGGTCGCGTTCGACCGTGTCCGGCTCCAGGTCCAGGCTCCTGCGCCGGCTGCCGTGCGGCTCGACGTGCCGGTCGTCGGGGGCGGCCGTCACAGCGACTCCTCGAAGGGGGACGGGACCCGCGCGTTCACCGAGCTGATGAGCGCGTTGAGGTCGATACGGACCAGGTCGACGTCCGCGATGCGCAGCGTGATGTCCCCCTTGATGACGACCCCGCCGGCCAGGAGCCGGTCGAGCAGGTCCACCAGGGCTATCTCGCGGCGTTCGACGACGGTCACGGGCCCTCCTCCTCGGCGATTTCCTCACCGGCGAACGAATAGGCCGCCCAGGGCCCGGTGAGTTCTACACGTATTCCGGGCGCACCGTCCTTCGTACGCTCCACCTTTTCCACGAATTCCTCGGAATGCACACGGGGGACGAGGTAGGCGGCATTGAGCACATTGCGCCCGGAGGCACCGGAGAGCGTGGGGTTCTGCGGGGCGTGCAGCCGGGAGTCCTCGGCGGCCCCGGAAAGGGTCTCGTGCAGCCGGGTCGCGAACGTCTCGGCGCGCTGCCACAGGTCGTCCTGTGATTTCGTCCGCTCCCGCCGCTGCCGCAGATAGTCCCGGCCGGACACCGGTTTCGGCGCGGGCGCGGGCGCGGCGGGAGCGTCCGGTGCCCGGTCCGACTCGACGTAGACCTTGACGCCCCACTCGACCCGGCCCTCCAGCCGGTCCAGGGTGCGCAGGAAGCTCTCCTCGCGCGCTTCCATCATGGTCCGTACGCCGCTGTCGTCGCGGAACACGGTGCCGAGCCGCAGCGGCAGCGGGGTCGTGACGGTGGTGAGCGCGTCGATCACGCCCTGGTGGGCGCGGGCGACCGCGGTCAGCCAGTCGAGGTCCTCCAGATGCGCGCGCAGCGGTTCCTCCGCGAAGTCCGCCTCGGGCACATGGCTGACGACGGCCACCAGGCCGTGGTGGGTCAGCAGCCGGGGCGGATCGCCCCCGACTCCGGTCAGCTGTGACTGGAGCGGTGTGCCGTAGGGGCGGCAGACCGCGTAGACGTACCGCAGTCCGGTCACGGTCCCTCCTCCTGCACGCGGCGGGGCTCCAGTCCCAGTTCCTCCAGCCGGGCCAGCCGTTCGCGCAGCTCCGCGTTCTCCCTGGCCAGTTCGTCGCGCCGGGCGCGCGAGGAGAGCGCCGGGTCGGACTCCCACCAGTCGATCCCCATCTCCTTCGCCTTGTCGACGGAGGCGACGACGAGGCGCAGCTTGATGGTGAGGAGTTCGATGTCCAGCAGGTTGATGCGGATGTCACCCGCGATCACGACGCCCTTGTCGAGCACCCTCTCCAGGATGTCGGCGAGATTGGCGCCGCTGCCCTGGCCGTACGGCTCGGGAAGCCGGCTGGGGGTCGTCATCGGCGGCTCCGGCTCTCGGGCTGCTCGTCCTCGATCTCAGCCTCGTCCTCGTCGTCGTACGTGTACTCGTCCTCCGGGTACTCGTCCTCCTCGTCCTCCTCGGCCGCCTCCGGTTCCTCTTCCCCTTCTTCCTCTTCCTCCTCGTCCTCGGACTCCGGCTCGTACTCCTCCTCGGGCTCGTCCTCGTACTCGCCCTCGGGTTCCTCTTCGCGGTCGTCGGCGGGGGTCTCGTCCTCCTCCTCGGCGAGGGCGTCCTCGTGGCTGCGGACCACCTCGCCGTCGCGGATCTCGCCCCGCCAGCTGTCCTCGGCCTCGCCCTTGATGGTGATGAAGCGGGCGAAGTTCTTCAGGTCGAGCCGGGCTCGGCGGCCCTGGGCGCGCCAGATGTTGCCCGTCTTCTCGAAGAAGCCCGTCGGGTAGTACTCGATGACCAGCAGCACGCGGGTGAGGTTGTCGTCGAGCCGGTGGAAGGAGACGACACCCTTCGTCGTGCCCTTGGCGCCCTCCGAGGACCAGGCGATGCGGTCGTCGGGGACCTGTTCGGTGGTCTTCGCCTTCCAGCTGCGGTTCGACCACCAGATCTTCGCCTGCCAGTCCGACGTGGTGTCGTCGGCCTTGTTGGCGCTCTTGACACCCTTGGCGAAGGTGCTGAAGTCCTGGAACTGGGTCCACTGGTCGTACGCCGTGCGCAGCGGGACCCCGACATCGATCTGCTCCATGATGACGGTGGGCTTCTGGCCGGCCGAGCCCTTGCGCTTGCCCTTGCCGCCGCCCAGGCCCTTGAGCGCGCCCATCACGTTGTCCTTGGCCCGTGAGGCGCCGAGTTCGACGGCGCTGCGCAGCGGGCTCTTGCCCTCGGCGATCTTGCGGCCGCCGTCGAGGGCGAGCTTGGCGAAGCCCGGACTGTTGCCCTCGGCGATGTCGTTGAGCTTGTTCGTGGTCTCGCCGAGCTTGTGGCCGAGGCCGGTCAGCAGCCGGGTGGCCTGGGCCGCGAGGTAGTCCTGCAGTTCGGCCTTGAGCCGGTCGGCGGCCTCGCTGTGGGCCACGTCGGCGAGCGGGTTCTTCGCCGCCCCGTCCGCGCTGTCACGCGCGGCGGAGCCGGCCCGCCCGAGGGTCTCGGTCATCGCTCACCGCCTCCCTTCGCCGTGCGGGAGCGGGCGCCGCGGGCCGCGGCCGCGGTCTTCTTGGCGGCCGTCCTCTTCGCCGGAGCCGTCTTCTTCGCCGCCTTCTTCGCGGGGGCGGCCTTCTTCGCCGGGGCCTTCTTGGCCTGTGCCTTCTTGGCCGGCCGCTCGGGGGCCGGCTCGTCCGGCGGCTCCCGGTCCTCCGCGTCCTCGACGTCCTCGGCGTCCTCGGCGTGTTCCGCGTCGGCGTCGTCCCGCGGACCGGCGCCCGTCAGCCGGTCCCGCATGTCGGCGGTACGGCCGTGCAGCCGGTCGGCGAGGGAGTCGAGCTGCCTCTCGACCAGCGCGCCGGAGGCCGCCTTGCCGACGCCCCGCAGATCACCGCGCAGCTGGTCGCCGATCTCCTTGAACTGCGGATTGTCCCGTAGCTGCTGGGACACCAGGTCCGCGACCATGCGCGGACCGAGGTTCAGCTTCTTGCCCGCCACCAGGCCGCCGACGGCGACCGCCATCTTCAGTTTCTTCGTCCGTCCGAGGAGGTATCCGGCCCCGATCGCGAGGCCCAGTCCCATTCGGTTCATCGTGGTGCCGTCCCGTCCCCTGTACCCGCGCCGGTGCGCGTTGCGGTCTCCAACCGGTCGAGGAGTTCGTCCTCCTGCCGGTCGAACTCCTCCTCGGTGATCTCTCCGGCCTCCAACTGCTCCTCGAGGCGTGCCAGCTCGGCCCGTATCGTGGCGGGGTCGTAGTAGATGCGCTCCGCTTCCCTGAGCACCTGCTGGACGACCCAGCCGCTGCCGCGCACCGGGGCGAACGGCAGCAGCAGCACCTCCGAGATCAGGCCCATGTCGTCACCCCGCTCCGGCGTCCGCTCCGCCGGCCGCGGTGCCCGCCGGCTCGGCCGGGCCGGGCTCGACGAAGCTGTACGGCGGAAGTGGGCCGTTCAGACGCACTTCGAGGTGGGGCAGGTCCTTGCGGGCCTGTTCCACCGCCTCCAGGAACTCCGCCGCCGCCTCCCGCTTCACCAGGTAGGACACATTGGCGAGCCAGCCCGTGGACTCGGGGCCCACGCTCACCGCGTCGGCGGCCGGTTCCAGGAGCCGCTCCAGCGCGCCGGCGTCCTCGGCCTCCTTGGCCTTGACGGCGGCGGCGACCATCTCGCCGAGCTGGATCTTCTGCTCGTAACTGCCGCCCCCGGCCTTCCGGTTGGACTCCGCGAGGGCGCGGATCTCCGGGTTGCCGGCCATCACGTGGTGCAGGACGGCGTCCTCGACGTGGTTGGCCTTGACGTTGTACTCGACCCTGCCGTCCAGGGCCCGCAGCCGCTCCCCGTAGTGCTCGGCGCGCTCGGCGAGGACACCGGTGACGGCGTCGTCGTCCGGGGCGACGCTGCCGAAGCGCATGGGCAGCACGCAGCCGGCCGCGCCGGCCTCGCTGAGCACGTTCTGGTGGGCGAGCAGTTCCCTGCGCTTGGGGCGCAGGCCCTCGGGGGCGTCACTGACCAGGGCCGCCAGTTCGCCCTCGCGCAGGACGCGCACCGGCAGCGGCGGGTCGCCGATGCCGCTCACGCCCTCCGGGAGGCCGGGGTGCGAGGTCGCCGTGATGCCGTAGATGTACGTGCTCACTCCTGCTCCTCCTTCCGGCGGGCCGAGGTGCTCTTGCGGGGCCGCGGACGCGACTCGGTCTCACGCTCGGAACCGCCCTCACGTGCCTGCCTGAAGGCGTCGGAGACGGTCTCGGCGGCGCCGGACAGCGCCCCCTTGGACTTGCCGCGGGCCCCGGACTCGGTGACCTCACCGACGATCTCGGGCAGGCCCGGGCTCTTGCGGGGTCCCGCCTCCAGGTCGAGGCGGTTGCACGCCTCGGCGAAGCGGAGGTAGGTGTCGACGCTGGCGACGACGACACGGACGTCGATCTTGAGGATCTCGATGCCGACCAGGGACACGCGCACGAAGGCGTCGATGACGAGCCCCCTGTCCAGAACAAGCTCAAGCACGTCGTAGAGGCCGCTGCTGCCGCCTCCACCGCCGGTCTGCTGTGCCGGTACGACTGTCATTCCGGCTGTTCCTCCTTGTCTGTGGGTGTGGGTCCGGCCGGGCGGCCTACCGGCCGCCGGGCCGGTGCGAGTCGGCCCGCCCGCGCTCGTAGCGGCGGACGCGCCGGTACCCGGTGAGCTCGCCGTCGGGGTCCAGCTCGACCTGGTAACTCGCCATCAGGCTCATCGTGTCGGGCACCCGCTCGAGTTCGAGGACCTCGACCTCCAGCGCCCAGCCCTCCTCCGTCTGCTCGAAGGACGACACGGATTCGGCTTCCATCCCGGTGAGTTCCGCGAGCTGGCCGCGCGCCCGGCGCAGCAGCTCCATCGGGCTCGGCCGTTTGGTGGTTCTGGTGCCTTCCGATGATTTGTGGGTTTCCTGTGAGTCCTGGGTTTCCTGTGAACCCTGTGGCTCTTCGGTGTTCTTCGTGTTCGACATGGCCACCTCCCCCTCCGTGTGGCCGCAAGTGTGTTCGCCAAACCTCCGTGCGCTCGGCCGTTCCCCGCGGCCGGGCATCGTGCCCGGTCAAAGGGGTGCCGGCGCCGCTCAGTCCCGGAGCGCGGCCAGCCGTCGGCGGGCCGGCCCGAGGGAACGGCCCCGGCTCGGCAGGCCGGCCCACGGGTCGGTGCGGGCCTGCTCGACGGCGTCGGCGACGGTCCAGCGGCGGGCGTGCAGGTCCGGGTCGTCGAGCTGGTCCCAGGAGACGGGCACGGCGACGGGGGCGCCGGGCAGGGCGCGGACCGTGTAGGGCGCGACGGCGGTCTGCGCGTAGGCGTTGCGCTGCACGTCGAGGTAGAGCCGGTCGCCGCGGTCCTTCTTGCGGGCGGCGGTGGTGAGCCGGTCGGGGTGGGCGGCGGCGAGGGTGTCGGCGGCCTCGCGGGCGAAGGCGCGTACGTCGTCGAAGTCCTGGGTCGCGCTCAGCGGCACGACGACGTGCAGGCCCCGGGAGCCGGTGGTCATCAGGGCGGACGGCAGGTCCAGCTCGTCCAGCAGTTCCCCCAGCAGCCGCGCGGCCTCCCGCACCGTCCCGAAGTCGTCGCCGGAGGGGTCGAGGTCGAACACCAGCCGGTCCGGGCGGTCGATCCGGGCGGTGCGGGACAGCCAGCGGTGCAGGGTGATGCTCGCCTGGTCGACGAGGTAGAGGAGGGTGGCGGTGTCGTCGCACACGGTGTGCGTGACGGTGCCGCCCTCCTTGGCGACCTCGGCGCGGGTGATCCAGTCCGGGTAGCCGTCCGGGGTGTTCTTCTGCATGAACGTGGGGCCGTCGATGCCGTCCGGGCGCCGGTCCAGCATCAGCGGGCGGCCCCGCAGGTGCGGCAGCATGAACGGGGCGACGGCCCGGTGGTAGTCGACGAGGTCGCCCTTGGTGTACTCCTTCGCGTCCCCGCCGCCGGGGAAGAGCACCTTCCCCGGCCTGCGGATCTCCACCGAGCGACGGCCGGCCCGTACGGTGCGCGCACCGTCGTCGCTCACGACACGATCGCCTCCCCCACCAGCAGCCGGCCGGCCGCCGCGATCGACTCGGCGTCGATGCCGGCGGCGCGCAGCTGCTCCTCGGGGGAGGCCGAGCCCGGCATGTCGCGCACGGCGAGGCGCACCAGGCGCGGTACGGGACTCCCGTCGGCGAAGGCCTCCGCGACCGCGTCCCCGAGGCCGCCCTCCGGGTGGTGGTCCTCCACCGTCACCAGACAGCCGGTCTCCTCGGCGGCCGTGCGCAGCGTCTCCCGGTCGACCGGCTTCACCGAGTACAGGTCGATCACCCGTACGGCGATGCCCTCCCCCTCCAGGGCCTGAGCGGCGGCCAGCGCCTCGGGCACGGTGACGCCCGCCGCGACGAGGGTGAGCCGGTCGCGGCCGGAGGAGCGCAGCACCTTGCTGCCGCCGACGGGGAACTCCTCGTCGGGGCCGTAGATCACCGGGCCCGCACCGCGCGAGGTGCGCAGATAGCGGATGCCGTCCAGGTCGGCCATCGCGGCGACCAGCCGCGCGGTCTGATTGGCGTCGCACGGGTACAGCACGGTCGAGCCGTGCACCGCCCGCATCATCGCCAGGTCCTCCAGGCCCATCTGGCTGGGGCCGTCCTGGCCGATGGCGACGCCCGCGTGGGAGCCGACGAGGTTGATCCCGGAGCCGCTGACGGACGCCATGCGGATGAAGTCGTGGGCGCGGGTGAGGAAGGCCGCGAAGGTGGCGGCGTACGGGGTCCAGCCGCGCGCGGCCATGCCGACCGCCGCGGCGACCATCTGCTGCTCGGCGATGTAGCACTCGAAGTAGCGCTCGGGGTGTTCCTTGGCGAAGGCCTCCGCGCGGGTGGAGTCGCCGACCTCCCCGTCGAGGGCGACGACGTCGCCGCGCGCGGTGCCGAGGGCGGTCAGCGCCTCGCCGAAGGCGTTGCGGGTGGCCACCTCCTCGCCCTTGTCCCAGCGGGGCAGGTCGGGCCGGCCGGTGTGCCCGGCGGGCGGGGTCCCGTCGGCGGACGGCGCCTCCACCCGGATGCGCAGGTCGCGGGGGCCGCCGAGTTCGGCGATGGCCTCCTCGGCCTCGGGCAGCGGTTTGCCGTGCAGTCCCTCGCGGTCCTGGACCGCCTCGACGCCCTTGCCCTTGAGGGTGCGGGCGAGGATCGCGGTGGGCTGGCCCCTGGTGGACAGGGCCTCCCCGTAGGCGCGGTCGACGGCGTCCACGTCGTGGCCGTCCGTTTCCACGGTGTGCCAGCCGAAGGCCTGGAAGCGGCGGGCGTAGGCGTCCAGGTCGTGGCCGTGCCGGGTGGGGCCGCGCTGCCCGAGCCGGTTGACGTCCACGATCAGCGTGAGGTTGTCCAGGTGTTCGTACGCGGCGTGCTCGGCGGCCTCCCAGATGGAGCCCTCGGCCAGCTCGCTGTCGCCGCACAGCACCCACACCCGGTAGTCGGCGTGGTCCAACCGCTTCCCGGCCAGCGCGATGCCGACGCCGACGGGGAGCCCCTGGCCGAGCGAGCCGGTGGCCGTCTCGATCCAGGGCAGCCGCCGGGGGGTGGGGTGCCCTTCGAGACGGCTGCCGTTCTTGCGGAAGGTGAGCAGTTCCTCGTCGTCGATGGCGCCGGTCGCCTTGTAGACGGCGTACATCAGGGGCGAGGCGTGGCCCTTGGAGAGGACGAAGCGGTCGTTGCCCGGGTGGTCGGGACGCTCGAAGTCGTAGCGGAGGTGGCGGGCGAACAGTACGGCCGTCAGGTCCGCCGCGGACATCGACGACGTGGGGTGCCCGGAGCCCGCGGCAGCCGCGGCGCGGACACTGTCCACCCTCAACTGCTGCCCGAGCTCGACGAGTTCACCGGTGTTCATGAGTCTCCTTCGGTGGTGCGGTCGGTGCGCTTGACGGGTCCGGGCGCGACATCGGGACCGGGCGGCGGCTGATCGGGGGGCGGGGTGACGACGGGCTGGCTCTTCGCCGGTTCACCGCCGGGCTGCTTCTTGGCGGGCTCGCCGCCGGGCTGCTTCTTGGCGGGCTCGCCGCCGGGCTGGTTCTTCGCGGGCTCGCCACCGGGCTGCTGCTTCGCCGGCGCGCCGCCGGGCTGCTTCTTGGCGGGCTCGCCGCCGGGCTGGTTCTTCGCGGGCTCGCCACCGGGCTGCTGCTTCGCCGGCGCGCCGCCCTTCCGGTCCTCGGCGGAGCCTCCACCGGCCCGGTTCCCCGCCGGCTCCGGGCCCGGCTTGCCCGGCACCCGCGCCAGTTCCGGCGACGCCGTGTCCAACGGCACCGACCAGGACCGTACGAGCCCCAACTGGACGGCCTGGCGCGGCAGTACGGCGTCGAGGAGCCAGTCCGCGGCGACGCGCACCCGGTTGCCCGGCATCGCCGCGAGGTGGTAGCCGCGGGTGACCGCCCCCGCCACCACCCCGGACAGGTTCACGCCGAGCGGGTTGGCGGCGGCCTTGACGCCGCCCAGGTCCACCACGAACCCCATGTCCTTGTGCCGGTAGGCGCGCCGCTCACCGTCACCGAACGACGCGGCGACGTTGTGCGCGCACACCTTGCCCTGCCGCCAGGCGTGCTGCGCGGTCATCGGGGTGTACGACCCCGGCTTCTCCAGGTCCGGCACGGCCGCCGCGTCCCCGCAGGCGAACACCTCGGGCCGGTCCGGTACTTGCAGGTGCGGGTCGACGAGCAGCCGGCCGCGTTCCATGGGCAGCCCGAGGGACTCGGCGAGCGGGTCGGGGCGTACGCCCACGCACCACACCAGGGTGTGTGTGTCGACGGACTCCCCGTCGGTCAGCAGCACTCCGTCGTGCGTGGCCTCCTTCACGGAGGTGCCCATCCGCACGTCCACGCCCCGTTCCCGCAGCACGGTGTCGGCCGTGCGGGAGAGGCGTTCGTCCAGCTCGGGCAGGACCCGGTCGGCGATGTCGAGAAGCAGCCAGCGCGGCCGCATCCCGGTCCGCATCGGGTGCCTGGCGACCTGCGCGTCGGTGAAGAGCTGCCCGTGCGCGGCGACTTCCGTGCCGGTGTAGCCGGCGCCGACCACGACGAACGTACAGCGGGCGGCGCACCGTTCGGGATCGTCGGTGGCGGCTGCGAGCTCCACCTGCCGGGTCACGTGGTCGCGCAGGTACAGCGCCTCGGGCAGGCCGCGGAAGCCGTGGGCGTGCTCGGCGACGCCGGGGATCGGCAGCAGCTTGTTGACGCTGCCGGCCGCGAGGACCAGCCGGTCGTAGTCGAGGGTGCCGCCCTCGCCCTCGGGGCCGGTGTAGTGGACCTGCCGCGCGTCGAGGTCGATGCGGTCGGACTCCCCCAGCACCAGCTTCACGTGCGGCAGCGTGCCGGAGAGGGAGACGGTGACCCGGCGGGGTTCCAGGATGCCGGCGGCGACCTGGGGCAGCAGGGGCAGGTACAGGAAGTAGTCGGTGGGGTTGAGCAGGACGATCTCGGCGCGGCCCCGGGCCAGCCGGGACAGGGTCTGGGCCGTGCGGTATCCGGCGAAGCCGGCACCGACGATCACTATGCGGGGTCGACTCACGGTTCGCCTCCGGCGCTGTCGCGGACGTCGGGAGACTTCCGCGTCCCCCTGGTGGGGGCGGCCAAACGTCCGCCGGTTTCCGTCCGGCCCCCCGGGTACCCGGTCCGGGACCCGAACCGCCCACGTCGCGGAGGCGACCCCCCATGCCCGAGTACGGCTATTTCCTCTCGTGCGAGCAGTACGGTCCCGCCGAGCTGATCGAGCAGGCGCGGATGGCCGAGCAGGCCGGGTTCCAGTCCCTGTGGATCTCGGACCACTACCACCCGTGGAACGACGAGCAGGGGCAGAGTCCGTTCGTGTGGTCGGTGATCGGCGCGCTGTCCGAGGCGGTGTCGCTGCCGGTGGGGACGGCGGTGACCTGCCCGACCGTGCGGACGCACCCGGCGGTGGTGGCGCAGGCGGCGGCCACCGGTGCGGTGATGTCGCCGGGAGGGTTCCGGCTGGGCGTGGGCACCGGCGAGGCGCTGAACGAGCACATCCTCGGGGACGCCTGGCCGCCCGCGCACGTACGGCTCGAGATGCTGGAGGAGTCGATCCAGGTGATGCGCCGGCTGTTCTCCGGCGAGGAGGTCAACCACCACGGCACGCACTACACGGTGGAGAACGCCCGCCTGTACACCGTGCCGGACGAACCCGTCCCGATCGACATATCGGGCTTCGGCCCGGCGGCGACCAAGCTCGCCGCCCGGGTCGGCGACGGCTACATCACGATGATGCCGGACGCCTCGATGGTGGAGCAGTACCGCAAGGGCGGGGGCGGCGGCAAGCCGGTCAGCGGCGGCACCAAGGTCTGCTACGGCACCGACCGTGACGAGTGCGTGCGTACCGTGCACCGGCTGTGGGCGAACGAGCAGCTGCCCGGTGAACTGGGTCAGGTGCTGCCCTCGCCGAAGCACTTCGAGCAGGCGCAGAGCCTGGTCACCGAGGACATGGTGCGGGAGAACCGGGTGTGCGGCGACGACGTGGACGAGCACGTCGCCGAACTCCGGCAGTTCGCCGACGCGGGTTTCGACCGGATCTACGTCAACCAGATCGGCCCCGACCTGCGCGGCTTCTTCGACTTCTACCGCACCAAGGTGCTGCCACGACTCCAGCAGGCCGGCTGACCACGGGAGGACGGACCGACGATGGAACTGCACCGACCCGGCGTCTCCGCCTACACCGTGCCGGCCGACGCCCCCGAGGCGGACGGCACGCTGGCCTGGGAGGCCACCACGGTGGTGATCGCCGAGGTGTCGGCGGGCACCGCGACCGGCACCGGGTGGACGTACGGTCCGCCGGCGGTCGGCGACTTCCTGAGCGGGCATCTCGCGCCGCTCGTGGAGGGCATGAGCGCGCTGGACGTTCCGGCCGTGCACGAGGCGATGTGCCGCTCGGTGCGCAACGCCGGCCGGCCGGGCATCGCGGCCTGCGCGATCTCGGCGCTGGACATCGCGCTGTGGGACCTCAAGGCCCGGCTGCTGGAGCTCCCGCTGGTGCGGCTGCTGGGGGCGTGCCGGGAGCGGGTGCCGGTGTACGGCAGCGGCGGCTTCACCACGTACCACGACACGCACATGGCGGCGCAGCTCAACGGGTGGGTGCACGGTCAGCACATCCCGCGCGTGAAGATCAAGATCGGGGAGGGCTGGGGCCGGGAGGTGGCCCGTGACCTGCACCGGGTGCGGGCCGCCCGGCACGTCATCGGCGAGCACGCCGAGCTCTACGTCGACGCCAACGGGGCGTACACCCGCAAGCAGGCGGTGCGGGTCGGTCACGCCCTCGCCGAGCACGGGGTGGGCTGGTTCGAGGAGCCGGTCTCCTCGGACGACCTGACCGGGCTGCGGCTGGTGCGGGACGCCGTGGTGAGCGACGTGACCGCCGGGGAGTACGGGTTCGACCTGTCCTACTTCGCCCGGATGATCACGGCCGGGGCGGTGGACTGCCTCCAGGTGGACGCGACGCGCTGCGGCGGGCTGACCGAGTTCCTGCGCGCGGCGGCGCTGGCCCAGGCCCACGGTCTGGAGGTGTCGGGGCACTGCGCCCCGCACGTCCACGCGGCGGTGGCGGCCTGCGTCCCGAACCTGCGGCATCTGGAGTGGTTCCACGACCACGTCCGGATCGAGGACATGTTCTTCGACGGCGCCCTGGACCCCACGGGCGGCACGGTCGGCCCCGGCGGGGGCCTCGGCCACGGACTGACGCTGCGGACGCAGGACGTCGCGGAGTACAGGGTGGGCTGACCGGAGTACAGGGCGGGCCGGCCGGCCCGGCATCAGCTCCTGACGAGGCGGGTCAGCCCGCGGGCGGCCACCAGGCCGGCACCGACGGTGAGGGCGGTGCCCAGCCGGGCCCGGTTGCGGGACAGCCAGTCCTGCGGGCTGTGGTCGACCGCCTCGTCGTCGAACCGGCCGTGGGCGCCGAAGTCCCGGCCGCGCGGGCCGTCGGCCGGTGCCCACAGGTTCACCGTTCCACCCTGCTCGCCCTCGTCGTGCTGCGAGTCGAATCCGGTGCGCGCGAGGTAGCGGTCGAGCAGTCCGGGGGCCACGGCGTTGGCGATGAGCGTGGCGGCCGTGGAGCCGCCGACCCAGTACTCCCGGCGGCGCGCGTGGGACGCGGCGTGCACGACCGCCCGGGCGGCCAGCTCCGGCTGGTACACGGGCGCGACCGGCCGCGCCTTGCCGGGCATCCGGCTCAGCACCCAGTCGAACTGCGGGGTGTTGACCGCGGGGAGCTGCACCATCGTCGTGCGTACGCCGCTGCCGTCGTGCAGCAGTTCGCAGCGCAGCGACTCGTTGAACCCCTGGATCGCGTGCTTGGCGCCGCAGTACGCCGACTGCAGCGGGATGCCCCGGTAGGCGAGGGCCGAGCCGACCTGCACGATCGTGCCGCGGTCGCGCGGCAGCATGTGCCGCAGGGCGGCCCGGGTGCCGAACACATAGCCCAGGTACGTCACTTCGGTGACCCGGCGGTACTCGTCGGCTTCGACGTCCTCGAACCGGGCGAACACGCCCGTGAAGGCGCAGTTGACCCAGACGTCGATGGTGCCGAAGGCGTCGGCGACCTGCTGCGCGGCGTCGTCCACGGCCTTGGCGTCGGAGACGTCGACGGGGACGACGAGCGCCGTGCCGCCGGCCTCCCGTACGTCGTCGGCCGCGGCGGCGAGCCCCTCACGGCCGCGGGCCAGCAGGGCGACCCGGTCGCCCCGCGCGGCGAAGGCGCGGGCCGTCGCCCGGCCCACGCCGCCGCTCGCCCCGGTCACCACGACGGTCCTGGGGCCCCGTGACAGGAGCGGTGCCATCGGCTTCCTCCAGCTGGTCAGTCCCGGTGGCCGGGTGCGTCGGGGTCGGAGTCCGGCCGCGGCGGTACGACGCCGGCGGTGGGCGGTGCGGACGGCACCGGCGGGACGGGCGCCGACCGGCCGCCGGGGGCGGTGGCCTGCGCGGGCACGGTCCCGGGCGCCGTGGGCCGGGCGGCGGCGCGCAGGGCGTGGGCCAGCGCGCCCAGGATCACGGCCGTGATCAGCGCGGCGGCCCACCCCGGCAGGGCCAGGGCGAGGGCGAGGCCCACGGCCAGCGCGACGGCCGCGCCCGCGTACAGGGCGGCGGCACCGGATCCGGCGTACAGGGCGGCCCTGCGCCGCTGTCCCCGCGCCTGTTCGCGCAGTTCGTCGCGCACGGTCTCACGGGCCACCTGTGCCAGCTCGTCGACCAGGTGCTTGTCCAGATGCTCCAAGTGCTCCAAGCGCTGCATGGCCGCCGGGTACCCGTACCCCGGGCCGCGTAACGCCCGCGGGCACGAGGTGTGGAGATCGTCCGCGTCGGGGTCCTGGCCACGGCCTCCCCAACTAGGCTCGTCCCCATGGAGATTCTGGGTGCCACACTGCGTGTCTGCGTCGACGACATCGAGACCGCCATCCCCTTCTACGAGCGGCTGGCGGGCGGCAGGGCCCTCCGGTTCGAGCGGGGCGGCGTCCAGGTCGCCGCGGTCGGCTGCTTCCTGCTGATGAGCGGCCCCGCGGCCGAACTGGACGTGCTGCGCAGGGTCGCCGCGACCATCGCGGTCGAGGACGTCGAGGAGACCGGCCGGGTGCTCGCGGAGATGGGCGCCGACATCCTCGCGGGCCCGCTCCCCACCCCCGTGGGCCGCAACCTCATCGCCCGCCACCCGGACGGGGCGGTCTACGAGTACGCGGACCGCCACGCCTGACACGCCCGGTCCCGGCGCGGGCCGCGCCCGGAAGCCGCACCGCTCGGCAGCGGTCCGCCGGTGACACCGGCCCACAACCGCCCCCGAGGCAGGCGCAGCGGGTCGTCGCGGCGCACGGGGCGTCCGGGCGTCAACGGCCCGTCGTCATCTCGCTGGTGATCGCCCAGCGTTGGTGGTCGCGCCAGGCGCCGTCGATGAAGAGCATCTTCGGCGAGAAGCCCTCCAGGCGGAAACCGCAGGCGCGGGCGAGGGCGATGGAGGCGGCGTTGCCGGGCTGTACGTTGATCTCCAGGCGGTGCAGCCGCATCGGGCCGAAGGCGTACCGGACCACGAGGTCCAGGCCCTCGCGCATCAGTCCGCGCCCGGCCGCGTGCGCGAAGGCGCCGTAGCCCAGCGCACCGCACAGGAAGCCGCCCTCGACGATGTTGTTGATGTTGATGAACCCGGCGAGGGCGCCGTCCGCCTCCTTCTCGCAGACCAGGAACCCCGCCTTGGTGGGATCCTCGATCAGCCGCCCCGCGTACGCGGCGTACGCGCCCTGGCTGTCCGGCGGGAACAGCCAGGGGTGGTGGAGGTCCTTGCTCTCCCGGGCGCGGGCGGTGAATTCGGCTCCGTCCGCGTGGGTGAAGTGACGGAGCCCCACGCGGCGGCCTTCGGCGAGGTAGCGGGAAGCGGTGTGCGGCACCCTGCCACCCTACGACGGGCCCGCGCGCGACGCGGGCCGGTCAGCTCAGCGCCGGTTCGTCCAGGGTCAGGGTGCCCGCGTCGGCGTCGAGTTCGGCCGCGACGCCGAAGGGGACGGTGAGCGCGTCGGCGCAGTGCCCGAACCCGAACTGTTCGGCCACCGGCACCCCGAGGCCGCCGAGCCGGTCGGCGAGCAGCGCCCGCACCCCGTCGTACGGCTCGCACTCGGCCCAGGAGCCGAGCAGCAGCCCGGAGACCCCGTCGAGCCAGCCGGCCCGCAGGAGCTGGGTGAGGTAGCGGTCGAGCCGGTAGGTCTCCTCCCCCACGTCCTCCAGGCAGAGCAGTCCGCCGCGCGCGGAGGGTCTGGCGTGCGGGGTGCCGAGGTCGGCGGCGAGCAGGGAGAGACAGCCGCCGAGGGTGACGCCGCGCGCCCGGCCGGGGACGAGCGCGGTGCCGTCGGAACGGACGGTGCGGACCGTGTCGGGGGCGAGGAGGGTCGCCTTGAGGTGGTCCTGCGCCCGCGCGCTCTTCACGAAGTCGATGCCCGCGGCCATCGGCCCGTGCAGGGTGACCAGACCGAGCCGGACCGCGAACGCCTCGTGCAGTGCGGTGATGTCGCTGAACCCGACGAACACCTTCGGCCCGGCGGCCCGCATCGCCTCCCAGTCGAGCAGGTCGACCATGCGCTGTACGCCGTAGCCGCCGCGGGCGCAGATCACCGCGTCGACGGCCGGGTCGCACCAGGCGGACTGCAGATCGGCGGCCCGGTCGGCGTCGTCGCCCGCGAGGTAGCGGAACTCGCCGTGCCGGTCCAGGACATGGCGGCCCACCACGGGGTCGAGGTCCCAGCCGCGCAGCACGTCGAGTCCGGCCTGGAGCCGCTCCTCGGGTATCGGACCGCTGGGCGCGACCACGGCCACCCGGGCGCCGGGGGCGAGGCGGGCCGGCCGCCGCAGTGCTTCGACCCGGCTCACGTGGCCAGCTCCAGGGTCGGCACGCCGGGCGGTTTCATCCCGAACACCTGGGCGTACAGGGACAGTTCCGCCTCCAGGGCGCGCACCATGGTCTCCGCCCGCCGGAAGCCGTGCCCCTCGCCCTCGAAGGTGAGGTAGGCGTGCGGCACGCCCCGGCCGGCCAGCCGGGCCAGGAAGCGCTCGCACTGCGCGGGCGGGCAGATCACGTCGTCCAGTCCCTGGAGCATCAGGAACGGCGCGGTGAGCCGGTCGGCGTGCGCGGCGGGTGAACGTTCCGCGTACCGCTCGGGCACCTCGGCGCGCGGGCCGATCAGGCTCTCCAGGTACCGGGACTCGAAGTCGTGGGTCTCCCCCGGGCCCCAGCCGGTGAGGTCGAGCACCGGGTAGCTGATGGTGCCGCAGGCGTAGACGTCGGTCGTGGTGAGCGAGGCGGCGGTGGTCCAGCCGCCGGCGCTGCCGCCGCGGACGGCGAGCCGGTCGCGGTCGGCGGTGCCCTCGTCGGCGAGGGCCAGCGCGACGGCGGCGCAGTCCTCGACGTCGACGACGCCCCACTGTCCGCGCAGCCGGTTGCGGTACTCCCGCCCGTATCCGGTGGAGCCGCCGTAGTTGACCTCGGCGACGCCGATGCCGCGCGAGGTGAAGTAGGCGATCTCCAGGTCGAGCACGAGCGGCGCCCGGCCGGTGGGGCCGCCGTGCGCCCAGATCACGTACGGGGGACGCTCGTCCGCGGGACCGGTGCATCCGGGGTGGTGCGGGGGGTACACCTGGGCGTGGATCTCCCGGCCGTCCGGTCCGGTGAACGTGCGGACCCGCGGCTCGGGGTAGTACGCCGGGTCCACCGCGTCCTCGTGGCGGGCGCCGATCACCCGGGCGTGGCCCGTCCGGGTGTCCAGCTCCACCACCTCGTGACCGCTGCGCGGTCCGGCCCCGACGGCGACGACCCGCTCGCCGTGCGCCGCGAGGGTCGGCGTGAACTCGCTCCACGGGCCGGCGGCGTCGACGACCTCGCAGGTCTCGGGGTCGAGGATGCCGAGCGCGGGCGCGCCCCGGCCGTGCAGGACGGCGATCAGGCCGCTGTCCAGCGGGGCGAACCAGCACAGGCCCAGCTTCCACAGCGGTCCGCCGAACTCCTCCTCGCGCGGGCAGACCGGCTCGCCGTCCCGGTAGAGGTTCCACCAGCCGGTGCGGTCGCTCGCGTACAGCAGCCGGCCGTCGGGGGTCCAGTCGGCCTGGGCGACGGACTCCTCGGGTCCGCCGGCCACCGTACGGGCGTCGCGCAGGGTGCCGTCGGCGGCGACGTCGGCGACGAGCAGTTCGGTGCCGTCCCACGGCATGCGCGGGTGGTCCCAGCCGAGCCAGGCGGCGCGCCGTCCGTCCGGCGCGAGACGCGGCCCGGTGACGAACCGGTGCCGGCCGTCGCTCAGTTCCCGCACGGCGCCGCGGTCACCGGCGGCGGAGCCGTCCAGCGGTACGGCGGCCAGGACCCGGCGCACGTCGCCGGGGCCGTCGCCGGTGAACTCCTCCAGGACGCACCACACCTCGTCGCGCTCCGGCAGCAGCACCGGATCGGCCCAGCGCAGCCCCTGCCCGACCGGGGAGACGGGGGTGAGCGGGCGGGGCTCGCCGTCCGGCTCGTACCGGTAGAGGCGCTGGTCGGCGAAGTTCACGAACACCACGAGCGGGACACCGCCGCGCACGGTGCCGGCCCAGGGCCGGCCGCCGTACTCGATGACGCGCGTGCGCACGTTCCACGGTGCGGGCAGGACCGGCTCCTCGGTGCCGTCGGCGTGCCGCCGCACCAGGGTGCGCCGGCCGGCCTCGGTGGGCCGGGGCTCGGTCCACCACACCTCGTCGCCGACGAAGCCCACGGACTCGGGACCGCCGTCGTGGGCCGCGGCCGTGGCCGCGTCGATGGGCGAGGGCCACTCGCCGTACGCCAGGCTCCGCACTGTCTCCCCCACTCGCTCAGGCCGTCCGCAGGAACCGGTCGAGGACCCGGACACCGAAGTGCAGCGCCTCGACCGGGACGCGCTCGTCGACGCCGTGGAAGAGCGCCTGGTAGTCGAAGCCCTCCGGCAGCTTCAGCGGCGCGAACCCGTAGCCGGTGATGCCCAGCCGGGAGAACTGCTTGGCGTCCGTGCCGCCGGACATGCAGTACGGCACCACGTGCCCCTCGGGCGCGAACTCCTCGACGGCGGCCCGCATCCGGGCGTACGTCGGGGAGTCCACCGGTGCCTGGAGCGCCACCTCGTGGTGCTCGAACTCCCAGTCGACGTCCGGCCCGGTGAGCCGGTCCATGGTCGCGCGGAACTCGTCCTCGGCACCCGCCAGATACCGTCCGTCGACGCGTGCCACGGCCTCCCCGGGGATCACGTTGATCTTGTATCCGGCGTCCAGCATGGTCGGGTTGGCGCTGTTGCGGACGGTGGCCTCGACGAGTTTGCCCGCCGTGCCGAGCTTGTCCAGCAGGGTGTCCACGTCGGACAGGTCGGTCTCGATGCCGTACACGGCGGCGAGTTCGGTGAGCGCGGCCCGCACGGTCGGGGTGAGCCGCAGCGGCCACTCGTGCTCGCCGATGCGGGTGACGGCCGCGGCGAGGCGGGTCACCGCGTTCTCCCGGTTGACCTTGGAGCCGTGCCCGGCCCGGCCGCGCGCGGTGAGCCTCATCCAGGCCGTGCCGCGCTCACCGGCCGCGATCGGGTAGATCTGCCGCCCGTCGCCGTCGTGGAAGGTGAACGCGCCCGACTCGCTGACGCCCTCGGTGCAGCTCTCGAAGAGGTGGGCGTGCCGGTCGGCGAGGAAGCCGGAGCCGTCCTCGGCGCTGGCCTCCTCGTCCGCGGTGAACGCGATGACGATGTCCCGCCGGGGCCGTACGCCCTCGCGCGCCCAGGCCCGCACCACGGCGAGGATCATCGCGTCCATGTTCTTCATGTCGACGGCGCCGCGCCCCCAGACGACCCCGTCGCGGACCTCCCCGGAGAACGGGTGCACGCTCCAGTCGGCGGCCTCGGCCGGGACGACGTCCAGATGCCCGTGGACGAGCAGCGCGTCGGCCGACGGGTCGGTGCCCTCCAGGCGGGCGACGACGTTGGCGCGGCCCGGGGTGCGTTCCAGGAGCACCGGCTCGAGTCCCGCCTCGGCGAGCCGCGCGGCGGCGTACTCGGCGGCGGGCCGCTCCCGGCAGTCGCCCCCGCCCCTGTTGGTCGTGTCGATCCGGATCAGGTCGGACGTGAACGTCACGACCTCGTCCAGGGCCCGCTCGTCAGCCATACTGCTCCTCCACCGCGGCCGAGGCGATCGTGGTGACCGCCTTGAAGACGCGGATCCCGTCGTACATGGTCCCGCTGGTGTACGCCACCTTGCGCTCGCCGGTGCGGGTCACGCCCGGCACGACGGTGGCGGCCATCGCCAGGTGCTCGGCGTCGAACTCCACCGCGACGGTGAACGGCCCGCCGTCGACCGGCTCCCGGCGCACCGCCAGCGTGGCCGCCTCCTTGGCCGCCGCACGGATGTCGGCGGCCGTCCGGGCGGGGGTGCGGCACACGGCCGCGTACCGGGACACATGGTCCTTGACGGCGACCTTCAGCGCCTCGGGCGCGTAGCCGAGCGCGTCCTCGCAGGCGACGTCGTCACCGGTCACCAGGATCACCGGCACCCCGTACTCGGCGACCACGTGCGCGTTGAGCAGCCCCTCGCTGGCCCGTACGTCGTTGACCCAGACCCCGGTGATGGAGTTGGCGAGGAAGGTGTGCGCGAGGACGCCCTCCATGCCGGCGCCGGCGTGGTAGCCGATGAACGCGATGCCGTCCACGTCGCCGTGCTGCACGCCCTCGACCATGGAGAGGGACTTGTGCCGCCCGGTGAGCATCTCGGCCCGCTCGTCCAGCTGCTCCAGGAGCAGGTTGCGCATGGTCCAGTGGGCCTCGTTGATCAGCACCTCGTCGGCGCCGCCGTCGAAGAACCCCTGCACGGCGGCGTTGACGTCCGAGGTGAACATGGACCGGCACCGCTCCCACTGGGGAGTCCCCGGCAGCACGTCGGCCGGCCAGGTGACGCCGGTGGCGCCCTCCATGTCGGCGCTGATGAGGATCTTCATGCGGCACACGCTACGTGGTTCCGCCGAATCCCGGCCAGCCCGTGGACGACTCTCACCGGTCCGGACCGGTGAAGGGCTCCTCGCTCCTCACCAGGCGCTACCTCACGGCGCGTCCCGTCACGCACCAGAGGGACGGCAGTTCGATACGGGTGCCGTCGGGGCCGTGCTCCGTGGTGGCCAGCGGCAGGGTGCCGCTCGCCAGCACGGTCAGTCCGGCCGCGGTCAGGAACCCGGACACGGCCGCGTCGGCGACCGCGCCGGGGGCTATGCCGTGCCGCAGGACCGGCGCGAGTTTGGGCGGCGGTCCCGCGGGGCCGGCCGCGAGGCCCCGCAGGACGGCTCCGGCGGCTTCTGAGGGCTCGACGAGGAAGGCACGGCCGCGGTCGCCGACCACCGTGGCGACGGCGTCCGCCAGCGCCTGCCGGTCGTCGGGCTCGCACTGGTGCAGCACACCGCGCATGTACACGTTGGCGTCGCCGAGTTCGGCGTGCAGCGCCCGCGTCCCGGCCTCGTCGACGGCGTCCATCCGCCGGTACGCCGCCTGCCCGGCCGGGTCGGCGGCGCGGGCGCGGTCCAGGGCGGCGGCGGAGAGGTCGACGCCGAGGACGTGCGGGAAGCGGTCGGCGAGGAAGCGGGTCTGGGTGCCGTTGCCGCACCCGAGGTCCACCAGGGGCAGCCAGGGGTCGGCCAGATGCGGTTCGAACAGGGCGAGGTGGCGGGCCACCGTCAGGGCGGGCTCCGCATCCCAGAACACGGCCCCCTCCTCGTCGGGTGCCTCACGCCAGAAGCCCTCCCAGGCCTCCCGGTACCGACTCGTCACGCTCATGACCGACTCCCCAGGGTGCGACACCGACCCGCCCCGTGTGACGGGCCAGTACGGTGTATCGCGCCCCGGGCGCGCGGACAAGCTCACGGCGCGTTCCTTCACGGCTCGTTCGCCCCGGAGTGCGCCGTGTACCACCGGCGCTCAGCGTCGTCGCGGCAGTGTCAGTTCGAACCACACGCTCTTGCCGGTCGTCGTCCGGCTGGTGCCCCACTGGCGGGCGAGGGTGCTGACCACGCGCAGTCCGCGCCCGAACTCGTCCGCCGGCCGCGCGTCGAGCAGCGTCGGCAGTTCGTGGTCGTCGTCCTCCACCTCGCACAGCAGTGTGTCGCCGCGCACCAGCCGCAGGGCGACGGGCCGGGCGTGGGAGTGCAGTACGGCGTTGGTGACGAGTTCGCTCACCATCAGCTCGGTGCTGTCGACGAGCTTCGGCAGGCCCCAGTCGTGGAGCTGCTCGCGGACCACCGCGCGGGCCCGGCCGACCTCGGACGGATCGGGGACGAGCCGCCACTCGGCGACGTCGTCGGGTTCGATGCCGCCGAGGCGGGCCATCAGCAGGGCCACGTCGTCCTTGCGGCCACCGTGCCCCGCTTCCGAGAATGTCGCAGCGAGGGCCCGGATGATGGTGTCGCAGGCGTCGTCCATGGAGGCGGCCGGGTGGGCGGCGGACTCGCACAGCGTGGCGAGCCCGGCACCGATGTCCTCGCCGCGCACCTCGACCAGCCCGTCGGTGCACATCACCAGCCGGTCACCGGGCTCCACGGGCACGCGCACCGTCTCGAAGGGCACCCCGCCGACGCCGATGGGCGCCCCGGTGGGCAGGTCGAGCAGTTCGCTGCGCCCGTCGGCGGCGCGGACCAGGACCGGCGGGATGTGTCCGGCGTTGGCGAGGCGCAGCTCGCCCGCGATGGGGTCGTAGACGGCGTACAGACAGGTCGCGAGGTAGGTGTCGCCGAGCCGCTGGGCGAGGTCGTCGAGGTTGCGCAGGAGTTGCGCGGGCGGCAGGTCGAGTGCGGCCATGGTCTGCACGGCGGTGCGCAACTGGCCCATCATCGCGGCCGAGTTCAGCCCGTGCCCCATGACGTCGCCGACGACGAACGCGGTACGGGCGCCGGGCAGCTTCACCGCGTCGAACCAGTCGCCGCCGACCCGTCCGAGCAGGGTGCCCGGCAGATAGCGGGTGGCGATGTCGCAGCCCGCCATGCGCGGCGGGATGTGCGGCAGCATGCTGTCCTGGAGCGTCTCGGCGACGTTCTCCTGGTAGGTGTACATCCGCGCGTTGTCGAGCACGAGCCCCGCGCGGGCGGCGAGTTCGGCACCGGTGACCCGGTCCATGTCGTTGAAGACCTGCCGCTCCGGATGGCGCAGCAGGATCATGAAGCCGAGGACGGCGTGACGTGCCTTCAGCGGGACGACCAGCATGGAACGGCCGGTGATCAGCGGCCGGATGTCGCGCTTGTCGAACTGCGAGGCGATGGCGTGGCCCGTCTCCTCGCTGATGCGCGGCACGAGGACGGGTTCGCCGGTGGTCATGCACTGGAAGAACGGGGTGTGCGCCGGAAAGGGCATGGCCTCGCCGACGGGGACCACGTCGTCCCAGCGGCCGGGTTCGTCGGTGTGCTCCAGGGCGACCCGGTGCCACATGGTGGTGGTGTCCGGCACGCCCTCGTCGAATCCCTCGCCGGCGACGACCTGTTCGCGCAGATAGGTGCCGGCGACGTCGGTGAAGCGGGGCACGACGGCCTTGCTGACCTCGACGATGGTGCGGGAGAGGTCGAGGGAGGTGCCGATCCGGGAGCTGACCTCGTTGAGGAACTCCAGGCGTTCGCGGACGGCGGCGTACTCGAGGTCCTCGCCCTCGTCGCGCAGTTCCTCGGGCACCGGCTCGCCGGCCGCCAGCGCCCGCGCGGCCCGTTCACGCCTCTCCCGGCGTTCGACGCGCCGGGGCACGCCCCAGTCAGGGGTGACCGGCACCCGGTCGTTCTGGCTGAACTCCAGGACGGGATAGCCCAGTTCGAGGACCTGGGCGACGATACGGGCGCTGTCGCCGACGCTCATGCTGGGGAGGATCTCGGGGAGCCGGCGGGCGAGGTCCTCGGAGCCGGGGAAGTCGGTGTGCAGGGCGAAGCCGGGCGCGACGCGTTCGAACGTCCCGGTCCCGTCCGTGCTCAGCAGTCCGTCCGCGTCGGCGGCCAGCACCAGCAGCCGCTCGCGTCCCGGCCCCACCAGCGGGTAGGCCCACCACAGCACGTCGACCCGCCCGGCGTCGGCCGCGGCCAGCCGGGCCCGGCCCGCCGCCGGGTAGGACAGGCTCCCGCCGAGCGAGGCACCGAGGCCGGGCCCCAGCCCGTCGTAGGCGGTGTACGCCCCGTAGGGCTCCTCCTCCCCGGGTTCCCCCGGCTCCTCGGGCAGGGCCCCGGTCACGGGCAGCAGGTCGGCCGCCGGGCGGCCGAGCGCCTCCTCCTTGGGGAGGGAGAACAGGCGCCGCGCGCCCCTGCTCCAGTGGGAGACGAGTCCGTCGCGGTCGACCACGACCACGGCCAGCGGGACACGGCCGGAGCCGCCCCGTTCGGCCGCCGCCGCGCCGTCTCCCGCGCGGCGTTCCGGAGGTGCGTCCCGCTCGGTGCCACGGTCCATGGCCCAGGCCCTCTCTCCCCCGGCTGCGCAAGATCTGTACCGCCGTCACCACCGTACGGCCACGGTCGGTCGCGATGTGTGTCAACGCGGGAATTGCTCACCGGGGCTCGCACCGGCGTGCGTTCCCGCGCGTGACCGACCGTTTCAGTCCTCGTGGCCGAGCTGGAGGTCGCGTTCCGTGCGGCCCCCGCCGGCCATCTGGAGCACGGTCGCGACCGGTGGGTAACCGGCGGCGATGACGGTGTACTCACCCGACGACAGGTCGACGAAGCGGAAGATGCCGTCGGGTCCCGTGGTGAGGGTGTCGACGACGTTGCCCGCCGCGTCCAGCAGGGTCACGCGGGCCTCCTCCACGGGCCGTCCGCCGCCGGCCCGCACGGTGCCGCGCAGCACCGCGCCGCCGGCCAGTTCGATGTCCTGGCGGGTCTCGCGGGCGGCCTGGACGGTGACGGGGAGGGCGGCCGGGCGGAAGGCGGGCGCGCTCGCGGCGAGGGTGTACTCGCCGGCCACCAGCTCGCTGATGACGTAGCCGCCCTCCCGGCCGCTGCGGGTGCTGGCGACGACCTCCCCGTGGACGTTGGTGAGGGTGACGGCGGCGTCCCGCACCGGCGTGCCGTCGGCGGTGACGACACCGCCGGCGAGACGGCCCGCGCCGCCGAGGACGACATCGAGTTCGACGGGTCGCTCGCCGACGGTCACGGAGACCGCCTGCGGCTGGTGACCGCCGGCGGCGGCGATCAGGACGTACGATCCCGGTCCCGGCGTGGCCAGCGCGTACCGCCCGTCCTCGCCGCTGGCGCCCCGTCCGGTCTGCTGTCCGGTGACGTCGATGAGGGTGAGCGCCGCGCGCGGTACGACGGTCCCGTCGGGGTGCTGCACGGTCCCGCAGACGGGGACGCCGCCGGTGTGCGGGGAGCGGAGCGAGGTGGGGGTCCCCCCGCTCGGGGAGTGGGGGCGCGCGTGCGGCACCTGTGCCGTGAAGTCGGCCGGGTCGGCGGTGGGGGCGTGGTGGGACACCAGTGGTTTCTCCTTGAGGAAGAAGGCGATGAGCAGGCCGAGGACGAGCACCGGCACCAGGTGGAGGAAGACGCGCGGCATGGCGTCGGCGTAGGCCTGCACGTAGGCGTCGCGCAGCTCGGGCGGCAGCGCGTGGACGAGCTCGGGGGTGATCGACTCGGCGTCGAGCGGCCCGCCGCCCGCGTGTGCGGGGAGGCGCTCGTCGAGCGCGTCGGTGAGCCGGCCGGCGAAGAGGGTGCCGAAGACGGCGGCGCCGACGCTGCCGCCGATCTGCCGGAAGAAGTTGTTGGCGCTGGTGGCGGTGCCCAGGTCGGCGGGGCGCACGGAGTTCTGCACGGCGAGGATCAGCACCGGCATCACCATGCCGATACCGGCGCCGAGGACGGCCATCCAGATGCTGTAGTGCAGCCGGGGCGTGCCGGTCTCCAGGCGGGACAGCAGCCACATGCCGACGACGGAGAGGGCGGCGCCGACGATGGGATGGCGCCGGTAGCGGCCGGAGCGGCTGATGAGTTGTCCGGAGACGACCGAGGCGCCGACGATGCCGCCCATCATGGGCAGCATCAGCAGTCCGGACTCGGTGGCGGAGGCCCCCTCGACCATCTGGAGATACGTCGGCAGATAGCTGGCGGCGCCGAACAGGGCGACGCCGATCACCAGTCCCACCAGGCCGGTGACGTTGAAGACGGAGTCCCGGAACAGCCGCAGCGGGATGAGGGGTTCGGCGGCGAAGCGCTCGACGACGAGGAAGAGGACGGTGGCGACGGCGGCGCCCGCACCGAGTCCGAGCACGGTCCGGGAGTCCCAGGCGTACTCGGTGCCGCCCCAACTGGTCAGCAGCACCAGGCAGGTGGAGGCGGCGGCCAGCAGCAGGGTGCCGAGGACGTCGAAGCGGGCCCGGACGGCCGGTTTGGGGAGTTCGAGCGCCAGGGCGACGACGACCATGGTGACGATGCCGAAGGGGACGTTGACGTAGAAGCACCAGCGCCAGGAGAGGTGGTCGGTGAAGTAGCCGCCGAGCAGCGGTCCGGCGACGGACGCGAGGCCGAAGGCGGCGCCGATCAGTCCCATGAAGCGTCCGCGCCGGCGCGCGGGCACGATGTCCGCGATGATCGCCTGGACGCCGATCAGCAGGCCGCCCGCGCCGACGCCCTGCACCGCGCGGTAGGCGATCAGCTCGTCCATGGTGGACGCGCGGCCCGCCAGCGCGGAGCCGACGACGAACACGAGGATCGCGAACTGGAAGACACCCTTGCGGCCGAGCAGGTCGCCGAGCTTCCCGTAGACCGGCAGTCCGACGGTGGCGGTGAGCAGATAGGCGGTGATCGCCCAGGACATCCGGTCCAGGCCGTGCAGCTCGCCGACGATCCTCGGGAGCGCGGTGGCGACGATCATCTGCTCCAGGGCGGCGAGCAGCAGCGCCAGCATCAGCGCGAGGAAGACCAGCCGGACCCGGCGCGGGCTCAGGCCCTGCTCCACGACCGGTGCCGGGGGCGGTGGGCCCCCGGCCGGTGGTGCCGTGACCGGCTCGTCCTGCGTCAGAGTGATCCCGCCCACGTGCCGCTCCCCTCGTCGCACCGCCGGACAATTCCCGCGTAAAAGCGACAACTACGAGCAAGCGCGGTGAGTTACGGGACCGAGAAAGGTCGTAACGAGATCACTCGAAACGGTGAGGAGCCAACTCCGCACCGTTTACGGGGGTTTGCCGCCCCTTACTTCTCGACCTCGGCGGCCAGCTTGGCCAGCAGGGCGTCGTAGATACGGGCGAGGCCCTTGGGCGCGAAGGTCTTCTCGAAGAAGCCGCCGATGCCGCCGGCGCCGTTCCAGACGGTGGTCACCACGACGCGGGAGCGGCCCTCGCCGGCCGGGGTGACCCGCCAGGTGGTGACCATGGAGGAGTTGCGGTCCTTCTCGACCAGTTCGCCGTCGGTCGGCTCGGTGACCTCCAGGAGGCAGTCGCGCACGCGCTTGCTGGTGGCCTGGAGCTTCCAGTGCACGAGGGTGCCCTCGCCGTCGCCGCCCTCGCGGACCTCGTACTCGCTGTACTGCTCGGGCAGCACCTTCCCGCGGGTGCCGCTGTAGTCGGCGAGGGCGTCGAACACCGTCTCCGCGTCCGCCGCGACGATCCGCTCCGTAGTGGCCTCGACCTGCGCCATCGCTTACCTCCAGGGCATGGGTTCTCGGGGTCGGGGCAAGCCAACCACCCTCGTGCCCGGCCGCCCAAATCGGGGGTCCGGATGTGATCGGGAGAGTGACCGAAGATGTCGCTCGCACGATCAAGGGAACACTTGTTCTATTCTGTGCCGCAGCGACACCGAGGAGGCGTCATGCGCGGGGAGAACCTCTCACCGGGCCCCGGACACAGCCGGGCCGACACCGCCCCGTTCGGCGCGGAGGCGGTCACGACCCGCACCTTCGACACGCCCGAGTTCGCCGGAATCACCTTCCACGAGATCCGGGCCCGCTCCATCGTCAACCGGGTGCCGGGGGCCTCCCGCATGCCGTTCGAGTGGACGGTGAACCCCCATCCGAGCCGCACACACATGTATGCGCTTCTACCGATGACCCTATTTACTGGGAGTGGTTTCTCATGGTCAGCGCACCGCAGGCCGACAGGGTCTGGAAGAGCATGACCGCATCGATCACGGACCGGGACGACCGCGGGCCGCAGCCCGCCGCATCCAGAGCAGGGGCGGCCGCGTACCGCGTACTGTTCCAGGGCGGCGACACAGAACCGGCAGACAGCGCTCCCGCCAGACAGTGGCTGCTCCTGCGCAAGCGCACGACCGAGCGGTGAGCCCCTCCGCCGAAGGCCCGCAGCATCGGCGCAGACACCCACGCGAACCGCCCTGCCGGAGGCCCGCGGACCTCCGGCAGGGCGGGGCTCGAGAACAGCAGACCCGGCACCTCGTCACGAGAAGCATCAGGGCTGACGCTGACACGCGAACATGTCCCCTCCGTTTTTGCCGAGTGCCTCGCGATCACTTGGACTGGATCACCGAACGGCGCAGGGAGCCGGACAAGCGCATCGCGGACCTGCGGACCGCCGCGCTCCACACTCAGGAGTCCTTCTGCGAAGCCACCGAACTGAGCCGCAGCGTTCCGGCAGGTCGCGCCAGGGGATCCCGGTCCGGATCTTGCAGACCATCCCGCCGACGACCTGCCGGTCCTCCACGCGCGGACGTCCTGTCGCGGCCCGCGGCATGAGAGGAGCGAGCAACTCCCACTCGTGATCGGCGAGTTCATGGTGACGTGCCACCCCACCATGATCCAACACCCGACGATCCTCGAGGACGGACCCTGGTTCGTACTCGATACATGCTTGTCTGTCGTACTCGATATATGGTCCACTGGTCGCATGACGAACATCCGGCTCACCAAGCCGACGATCGCCGTCCTGGAGAGACTGCTCTCCGCGACGGCGGACAACCCGGCTTGGGGGCTCAGCATCTGCCGCGACGCCGACCTCGGCCCCGGCACCGTCTACCCCATTCTCGACCGGCTCGCTGAACGCGGTTGGGTCACCAGCCACGAAGAGTCCGGGCCCCATCCCGGACGGCCTGCACGTCGCTTCTACGAACTCACAGGCGTCGGTCGCCTGCAAGCCACGGAAGCCCTAGATGCGCGGAAGGCCCGCCAGATCAAGTTCCGTCCGGCGGGAGGCGCGGCATGACCGCTACGCAATCTCAGGGGGGATCTTCGGACCGGGCTGCTGTCGGCGCACTCGTACGCAGTGCCGGTGACGGTGACGCGGCTAGCTGGAAGGCCCTCGTAGAAGGATTGGGGCCGCTCGTCTGGTCCGTCGTTCGCACCCACGGGCTCTCCGACGCCGACGCGCATGAGGCATACCAGCACACCTGGTTTCGCTTCGCCCAGCACATCGGAAAGATCAGAGAGCCGGACAGGGCGGGGTCGTGGCTGGCCTCGACCGCTCGGCACGAATGCCTCAGGACCATCAGGGAACGGCGCCGAACAACCGTAGAACAGGTACGCGCTGCCGAGGCTTTCGCGGAGAGGTACCGAGTCGAACCGTCCAGCCGTCAGAACACCCTCACCACGCGGTCCCGTTCGGCATGGGGCTTGACGTCGTGGGCTTCACGGATAGCGGGAAGCCACCGGGATACAGACGAGTGGCGCGCGTATCTTGCAGGAGCCCCGGAGGAAGGCATCGTCCTGACACCACGCCAACAGCAACGCGCGGCGTTCGGCTTCCTCATCGCCGCTATGCGATTCCGCCTTCACGATCTCTGCGGTGGACTGTGGTGGCCCGTGGACTGGTTGCTGCGCACGCCGGCACGCAGCAACGCCTTCATCACGGCAGCAGTAGGCGCTCAGGCGATCTATATCGTGGGCGATGACGGTCTCTCCGCGCTCGTCACTGAGGTGTGGGAACCGTGCGGCATCGCGGGTGCGGCGTTGTACGCCCTGTCGAGGTGGCTGCGTCGTGTGCGCGGCATAGAACTTGCCGCAGCCGAGCGGGAGCCGGTTGACGAGTAGCACAAAGCCGCCCGCTTCCCCACTGTGGGCGGCTCGCGCCTGAGTGCCCAGAGATCGAAGCGGCGGCGGCGACGTTGGTGTCCTTGGCCACTAGACGACACCGGCCGGGGCCGGCGACGGGATTTGAACCCGCGTCTCCCTCTTGAGAGGAGAAGTAACCGCAACCTGCGCACCTGGACGGGTCCACCGTAGCCGCGCTCCGATGTTCGGGCACGCGAATTACCCCCGCATCCCGGAGGCGACGGGGGCTGGGGGCCACTGCGGTGACGGCCACCAGACTCGTGGGCGCGCCCTGGTCGTTGGCGTACGCCTCACGACGCTGCGCCGTCCACACGGATGCGCCACTGTCCCGACTCTCCGCAAAGGACACCGTGCGTTATCCGCACCTTGTTCACAGTGCCGCTGACGTCGGTGACACGAGCGATATGCCCCGCGTCCGCTCTATGAGCGGTGCGTTGTCGGGTACAGCGGCGAGGTGCCGTGACAGCAGCGATGACGGGGGTGCGGTGGCGAGTACGGGCGGTCACGGATGAGGGAATGACGTGGACGGCCCTCGGCGGCGACCACCGCGTCGCGGAGCCGGTCGAGCAATACCTGGAGACTCGACGACTCACCGTCCCGGCCTCCACGAACATGGACTGAAATGGCGCTATAAGCAGAAGTACGGATATATTTACCATTTCGCCCGCAGGGCCCACAACTGTCTGGACCTCGACACCGGCCTCGGCTTCGGCTTCGGCAGCCAGATCGTGGTCAAGACGAACGCGCCCAAGCTGCTGCGCCACCGGCCGGCCTCCCCCGACTGGCAGGGCGAGCACATAGGGACGGGCACGAACGTCGACTTCTACCAGCGCGCGGAGGGCCGCTACCGGCTGATGCCGGGCGTCCTCGCCGCCCTGCGGGACCTCCCGCTGCTGAAGCAGGCCGCCGAGGTGACCGACGTGGGCGTCTCGGTCTCGGTCGGCTTCACGGACGAGGGGCTGTGGCGGACGGTCGAGCCGGGCACGCCGTCGCCGGAGCGGCGCCCGGACGTGGTCCGGACGTTCACCGGGCACGGCATCGACTGCGGGGTCCTGATGGCGCCGGTCATCCCGTTCCTCAGCGACCGCCCGGACCAACTGCGGGCGGCCGTGCGGGCCGTCGCGGCCTCGAACGCCACCTCCGTCACCCCGCTGGTGCTGCATCTGCGGCCGGGCGCCCGCGAGTGGTTCATGTCCTGGCTCGGACGGCACCATCCGTACCTGGTGGCCCGCTACCAGCGGCTGTACGCGGACGGCGCCTACGCCCCGAAGTGGTACCGGCGCCGCATCACCCGGCAGGTGCACGAGCTGGCCCAGGAGCACGGCATCGGCCCCACCCGCGCGGAGACGCCCCGCCGGATCCGCGCCGCCGGGCCCGCCGGGCGCCCGGCGGCTGAGCCGACCCAACTGACGCTCCTTTAAGAGCGTTCGAGCGCTTCCGGCGATCCGATCGGGTCAAGAATCAGCAGAACATGTTCGGATGTGGCCCCATATCGGGACGATGCCGCGTGAACCGTGAGCCCCGCGGTCCGCAGCACCTCCGTCCTGGGAGGACCCCATCGTCATGAGAAGAAGCGCAGCCGTGCTGTGCGGTGCCGCCGTCGTCCTGGCCGGAAGCCTCACGGCCGCGCCCGCCGAGGCCGGCACCCCGCGCGCCGCGGAGACCCTCCACGCCGCGGAACCCGTGTGGAGGAAGTGCGGCACCGAGGACTATCCGACGCTGCAGTGCGCGTCCGTCGAGGTGCCGCTCGACCACGCCGAACCCGCCGGGCGGAGGATCACGCTCGCGCTGTCCCGCGTCCCGCACACCGCGAAGCGGTACCAGGGCCCCCTGCTGGTGAACCCGGGCGGCCCCGGCGGCAGCGGGCTGACGCTCGCCGGGTTCGTCGCGGCGGCGCTGCCGAAGGAGGTGGCCGCCCAGTACGACGTCATCGGCTTCGACCCGCGCGGGGTGGGCGCGAGCGAGCCCGCGCTGGACTGCGCGCCGGGCCACTTCGACCCGGTGCGCCCGGACCCGGTGCCGGCCTCGCCCGAGGCCGAGCGGGCCAACCTCTCGCGCGTGCGGTCCTTCGCCGCGGCCTGCGGACGCAAGTACGCGGATCTGCTGCCGTACATCGACACGAACAGCACGGTGCGCGACATGGACGTGATCCGGCGGGCGCTGGGCGCGGAGAGGCTCAACTACTTCGGCTACTCCTACGGCACCTACCTGGGCGCCGTCTACGCCAAGCTGTTCCCGGAGCGGGTGCGGCGCTTGGTCCTGGACTCGGTCGTCGACCCCACCGAGATCTGGTACGAGGCCAACCTGAACCAGGACCACGCGTTCAACGACCGCCACCGCGCCTTCATGGACTGGGTCGCCGAGTACGACACGACGTACCGCCTCGGCACCGACCCGGAGAAGGTCGAGGCCAGGTGGTACGCGATGCGCGCGGCCCTGAAGAAGGACCCGGCCGGCGGGAAGGTGGGCGCCGCCGAACTGGAGGACACCTACCTCCCGGGCAGCTACTACAACGGCTACTGGCCCTATCTCGCGGAGGCGTTCTCGGCGTACGTGAACGAGCGGGACGCCGAGCCGCTGATCGAGGCGTACGAGAACTTCGGCGCGAACGACGCCGCCGGTGACAACGGCTACAGCGTCTACACCGCGGTGCAGTGCCGGGACGCCGTCTGGCCGCGTGACTGGCGGCAGTGGCGCAAGGACAACTGGGAGGTGTACGAGCGGGCACCCTTCATGGCCTGGAACAACGCCTGGTACAACGCGCCGTGCGCGTTCTGGCCGGCCGAGTCCCTGCGGCCGGAGCGCGTCCGCAACGACAAGCTGCCGCCCGCGCTGCTGTTCCAGGCGACGCACGACGCGGCGACCCCGTACCAGGGCGGTGTCACCGTCCACCGGCTGCTGGCGCGCTCCGCCCTGGTGGTCGAGTCGGGCGGCGGCAACCACGGCGTCACGCTGAGCGGGAACGCCTGTCTGGACCGGCATCTGGCGGCCTATCTGGCCGACGGGACCGTGCCGCGCGGGGGCGGCGAGGCCGACGCGGTGTGCGCGGCGCTGCCCGATCCCGAGCCGCTGACGTCGAAGGCGGCACCGACGTCGGCGCGCGGTTCGACCCTGCACGGCCTGCTCGGCTTCCGGAGCTGAGCGCCTGACCCGCCGTCGGGGACGGACCGTCGTACCCGTGGTCCATGATGAGCGCATGAGCGGATTCCTGCTGCGGCCGATGACCGCGGACGACTGCGACGGCGTGGCGGGCATCCGCGTACGGGGCTGGCGGCACGCCTACCGGGGGCTCGTACCGCAGCCGTATCTCGACGGCCTCGACATCGCGGCGGACGCCGAGCGGCACCGCACCCGTCTGCGGCACGGCGACGGCACCGTGGTGAACCTCGTCGCCGAGGCCGACGGCGGTGAGCTCGCCGGGTGGGCCGCGTTCGGCCCGTACCGGGACGGCGACGCGCGCACCGGGGACGCCGAGTTGTACGCGCTGTACCTGCCGCCCGAGCGCATCGGCCGGGGCGTGGGGCGGGCGCTGCTCACCGAGGCGGTCCGCCGCTGCGCCGCCGCCGGTCACGAGCGCATGTACCTGTGGGTCCTCAAGGGCAACGCCCGCGCCCGCCGTTTCTACGAGCGGGCGGGGTTCGGCGCGGACGGGGCGGAGGAGCCCTTCGAGGTGGATGGCGTGGTGGTGCCCGAGGTGCGGTACGCGCGGGAGCTCACCGGCTGACAGGGCCTAGCGCGGCCGGGGGATCCGGGCCAGGGCGTGGACCGCCGCCTCGGCCAGCGCCGGGTGGGCGAGGGCTTCGTTCAGTACGGGTTCGGCGCGCGGGTCGCCGAGTTCGCCCAGCCCCTCCACACAGGCCAGCGCGACCCGGCGGTACGGGTCATGGGGGTTCAGCCGCCGCCGCAACGTGGTGATCAGGGCGGGGACCGCCTCGGGGGCGCGCAGTGCGGTGAGCAGGCGGACCGGGTGCAGGGCGTAGGCGACACGGAGTTCGTTGGTGGCGAGGGCGGCGGCGGCGCGGGCGGTGCGCGGGTCGCCGAGGCGGGCGAGGGCGTGGGCGGCGGCGGCGCAGCGCGGCGGGTCGCGGTGGTTGAGGAGGAGCACGAGCGCCTCGAAGGCCCTGCGGTCCCCCGCCACCCCCAGCCGGAACGCGGCCAGTTCGCGGGCCCAGAGCGGTTGTCCGGGTTCGGTGAGGACGCCGGCCAGGGCGTCGGGGTCGTCGGTGGCCAGGAGACGGTCGTACGCCGTCGATCCGCCCGACTCCGCCCGTAAGCGCTCCGTGAGCGATCGCAACTCTTCGTCCATGGTGCAGAGGTTAGGGGTGTGCGGGGCCGCTCGGGACGTACATCACAAAGCCGGGGACTGGCGCGCTCGTTACCCGCGAGTTAATCTCAGACGAGCGGGTTACCCACTCGCTCCCCTCCTCACGGCGGTCTGGTGACGCGGCCGCCGCGAGTCGCAGTCGGTTCGGTACCCCGTGTACCGCAGTACGGCTCGGCCCCGGGACAGGGCCGGTCGGATCGACCGTCGTTCACCGACGGCGCCGGGCGTGTGCGCTCGCAGCCCGGCTCACACCCGCATCCCGCACGCACCCGGTGCGCCCTTCGGCGCACCCGGGCGTGTTTCCCGTCGTCACCCTCATTCCTGGAGTCCCGCGATGGCCACTCCCCTCTCCGACACCCCTCTGTCCCCGCTCCGGACCGTCGCCGTGGTCGGCCTCGGCACGATGGGCACCGGCATCGCCGAGGTCCTGGCCGGTGCCGGCCGCGACGTCATCGGCATCGACATCAGCGAGGCGCAGGCCGCCCGGTGCGTCGCCGCCCTGGAGGCCTCGACCGCCCGCGCCGTGGAGCGCGGCAGGCTGACCGAGGAGCGGCGCGCGGAACTCCTCGCCCGCGTGACCACCTCCACCGACCTCGCGGCGGCGGCCGGCGCCGATCTGGTGATCGAGGTGGCCCCCGAGTCGTACGGGATCAAGCAGCAGATCCTCCGTGAACTCGACGGGATCGTGCGGCCGGAGGCCATTCTGGCGACCGGCACCAACGCGCTGTCCGTCACCCGTCTCGCCGCCGACTCGGCCCGCCCCGAGCGGGTGCTGGGCATGCACTTCTTCAACCCGGCGCCGGCGATGAGGCTGGTCGAGGTCGTGTCCAGCGTGCTGACCGCGCCCGCGGCCGTCACCGCGGTCACCGACCTCGCGCTGGACCTGGGCAAGGAGCCCGTGGCCGTCGGCGACCGGCCCGGATTCGTCGCCGACGGGCTGCTGTTCGGCTACCTCAACCAGGCCGCCGCGATGTACGAGGCGAACTACGCCTCCCGCGAGGACATCGACGCCGCGATGAAGCTGGGCTGCGGGCTGCCCATGGGCCCGCTGGCGCTGCTCGACCTGATCGGCGTCGACACGGCGCGCACGGTCCTGGAGGCGATGTACGCCGAGTCCCGTGACCGGCTGCACGCGCCGGCCCCGATCCTCAAGCAGCTCAGCGAGGCGGGCCTGACGGGCCGCAAGGCGGGGCGCGGTTTCTACACGTACGAGGCGCCCCACAGCAAAACCGTCGTGCGTGACGCCCTCACCCCGCTCGGAGACGTCTTCGCGGCCCCCGGCCGCACGGTGCGCTCGGTGGGTGTCGCGGGCTCCGGCACCATGGCCTCCGGTATCGCCGAGGTCTTCGCCAAGGCCGGCTACGAGGTGGTCCTGGCCGCCCGCAGCGAGGAGAAGGCGCAGGGCGCCAAGGCCCGGATCGGGAAGTCCCTGGCGCGCTCCGTCGACAAGGGGCGGATGACCGCCGAGGCCGCCGCCCAGACCCTGGAGCGGGTGCGTCCGACGGGCACCTACGACGACTTCGCCGACGTCGACCTCGCGGTCGAGGCGGTCGCCGAGGACCTGGAGGTCAAGCGGCAGCTCTTCGCGACGCTGGACAAGGTCTGCAAGCCGGGCGCGGTCCTCGCCACCACCACGTCCTCCCTCCCGGTCGTCGCCTGCGCCCGCGCCACCTCGCGCCCGCAGGACGTGATCGGCATGCACTTCTTCAACCCCGCGCCGGCGATGAAGCTGGTCGAGGTGGTGCGTACGGTGCTGACCGCCGACGACGTGCACGCCACCGTGCGCGAGGTGTGCGGCACGATCCGCAAGCACGCCGTGGACTGCGGCGACCGGGCCGGGTTCATCGTGAACGCGCTGCTGTTCCCGTACCTCAACAACGCGATCAAGATGGTGCAGGAGCACTACGCCTCCCTCGACGACATCGACGCCGCGATGAAACTGGGCGGCGGCTACCCGATGGGTCCGTTCGAGCTGCTGGACGTCGTCGGGCTCGATGTCTCGCTCGCGATCGAGAAGGTGCTGCACCGCGAGTTCCGCGATCCGGGTCTCGCGCCGGCGCCGCTGCTGGAGCACCTGGTGGCCGCGGGCTGCCTCGGCCGCAAGACCGGCCGTGGCTTCCGCGAATATGCCAAGCGCTGAGCCGGGTCCCGGCGACTGGTTCGAGGGTGGCGCGGAGTGGGGCGGACTGCTCGACCCCGACCGGTTCCCGCCACCGGCCCACAGTGCCCCTCCCCCGCCCGCCGAGGGCGGGGGAGCCCCCGGTCATGCGCACCGAGCTGCGCACATGCAGTACGTTCAGGGCATGTCCCAGCCCGCCAAGTCCGTACGTACACCCGCCACGACCGAGCCGCCGGAAAGCGCCGCAGGCTCCCGTGCCGCCGCCCAGCGGCTCAAAATGCGCCGGGAACTGGCGGCCGCCGCGATGGAGCTGTTCGCGACCAAGGGGTACGAGGCCACCACCGTCGACGAGATCGCGGCCGCCGCCGGGGTCGCCCGCCGCACCTTCTTCCGCCACTTCCGTTCCAAGGAGGAGGCGATCTTCCCCGACCACGACGACACCCTGGTCCGCGCCGAGGCGGTGCTCAACGCCGCCCCCGCGCACGAGCATCCGCTCGACACGGTGTGCCGTGGCATCAAGGAGGTCATGAAGATGTACGCGGCGCGGCCGGAGATCTCGGTCGCCCGCTACAAGCTGACGCGCGAGGTGCCCACCCTGCGCGAGGCGGAGATCGCGTCGGTGGCCCGCTACGAGCGCCTCTTCACCCGCTATCTGCTCGGCCACTTCGACGAGCACGCGCACGACGACGACGCCAACGACGACCCGCTGCTGGCGGAGGTCGCCGCGTCCGCCGTGGTCACCGCGCACAACCACGTGCTGCGGCGCTGGCTGCGGGCCGACGGCCAGGGCGATGTCGAGGCCCAGCTCGACCACGCCTTCGCGATCGTCCGCAAGACCTTCGGCAGCGGGATCATGGCGGGCCGGCGCACCGCGCCGCCGAAGCCGCCCGTCTCCTCGGCGTCCACGCACGGCGAGGTCCTGGTGACGGTCGCGCATGTGGACGCCCCGCTGGACGAGGTGATGCGGACCATCGAGCAGGCGCTCAAGGAGCGCTGAACAGCCCCTCACCGCTGTGATGACGGCCACCCCGCGGGGTGGCCGTTTTGCCACGTCAGGGGCCCTTTTCGTACGCGTTTCAGGGGCCGTTCGATCGATCATCGCTCATCTGATGCGTAAAGATTTCACCTGAGCCCAGGTTCTGACACTCAGTGCCTTGCGGGCTGACACGGCGTGCCATACGTTGAAGAGGTCCGGGCGAGTCCCGGCGGGCCCACCGCCCGCACGTCCGGACGCCTGCGTCACAGGCAACCTCCCGCGCACACCAAGCGCTGCCGAAGCACCACCGCCGAACCGACGGCACCCCCTCAACCCTCAGCAGCACACCGACGTAACCCTCAGCGCCCCTCCCTCAGGGCGCTCATCGCCGGAGGCAACACCGTGACCGTGAAGGACATCCTGGCCGCGATCCAGTCGCCCGACTCCACGTCGGAGGACTTCGCCGCCCTGCCGCTCCCCGAGTCGTACCGCGCGATCACCGTGCACAAGGACGAGACGGAGATGTTCGCGGGCCTCGAGACCCGCGACAAGGACCCCCGCAAGTCGCTCCACCTCGACGAGGTGCCGCTGCCCGAACTGGGCCCGGGCGAGGCCCTGGTGGCCGTCATGGCCTCCTCGGTCAACTACAACTCGGTGTGGACCTCGATCTTCGAGCCGCTGTCGACGTTCGGCTTCCTGGAGCGCTACGGCCGGCTCAGCGAGCTCACCAGGCGCCACGACCTGCCGTACCACATCATCGGCTCCGACCTCGCGGGCGTCGTGCTGCGCACCGGCCCCGGCGTCAACGCCTGGCGGCCCGGTGACGAGGTCGTCGCCCACTGCCTCTCCGTCGAACTGGAGTCGTCCGACGGCCACAACGACACGATGCTCGACCCCGAGCAGCGCATCTGGGGCTTCGAGACGAACTTCGGCGGTCTCGCCGAGATCGCACTGGTGAAGTCCAACCAGCTGATGCCGAAGCCGGACCACCTGAGCTGGGAGGAGGCCGCCGCTCCGGGTCTGGTCAACTCCACCGCCTACCGGCAGCTCGTGTCCCGCAACGGCGCCGGCATGAAGCAGGGCGACAACGTCCTCATCTGGGGCGCGAGCGGCGGACTCGGCTCGTACGCCACCCAGTTCGCCCTGGCCGGCGGCGCCAACCCGATCTGCGTCGTCTCCAGCGAGCAGAAGGCGGACATCTGCCGGTCGATGGGCGCCGAGGCGATCATCGACCGCAGCGCCGAGGGCTACAGGTTCTGGAAGGACGAGCGCACCCAGGACCCGAAGGAGTGGAAGCGCTTCGGCAAGCGCATCCGCGAGTTCACCAGCGGCGAGGACATCGACATCGTCTTCGAGCACCCCGGCCGGGAGACCTTCGGCGCGAGCGTCTACGTCACCCGCAAGGGCGGCACCATCACCACCTGCGCCTCGACCTCGGGCTACATGCACGAGTACGACAACCGCTACCTGTGGATGTCGCTGAAGCGCATCATCGGCTCGCACTTCGCCAACTACCGCGAGGCCTGGGAGGCCAACCGGCTGATCGCGAAGGGCAGGATCCACCCGACGCTGTCGAAGGTGTACTCCCTCGAGGACACCGGCCAGGCCGCCCACGACGTGCACCGCAACGCCCACCAGGGCAAGGTCGGCGTGCTGTGCATGGCACCCGAGGAGGGCCTGGGCGTGCGCGACCACGCCAAGCGCGCCAAGCACATCGACGCCATCAACCGCTTCCGGAACATCTGAGGGCCGGGAGATGACAGAGCGTCAGAAGGACCGTCCGTGGCTCATGCGGACCTACGCCGGTCACTCGACCGCCGAGGCGTCCAACGAGCTGTACCGGCGCAACCTCGCCAAGGGCCAGACCGGTCTGTCGGTCGCCTTCGACCTGCCGACGCAGACCGGCTACGACTCCGACCACGTCCTCGCCCGCGGCGAGGTCGGCCGGGTCGGGGTGCCGGTCGCGCACCTCGGTGACATGCGCCGGCTGTTCCAGGACATCCCCCTGGAGCAGATGAACACCTCGATGACGATCAACGCCACCGCCATGTGGCTGCTGGCGCTCTACCAGGTCGTCGCCGAGGAGCAGGGCGCGGACATCACCAAGCTCCAGGGCACGACCCAGAACGACATCGTCAAGGAGTACCTGTCCCGCGGGACGCACGTCTTCCCGCCGGGCCCGTCGCTCCGCCTGACGACGGACATGATCGCGTACACGGTCTTCCACCTCCCGAAGTGGAACCCGATCAACATCTGCAGCTACCACCTGCAGGAGGCCGGGGCCACACCGGTGCAGGAGATCGCGTACGCGATGTCCACCGCGATCGCCGTGCTCGACGCGGTGCGCGACGGCGGCCAGGTGCCGCAGGAGCGCATGGGTGACGTGGTCGGCCGCATCTCCTTCTTCGTGAACGCGGGTGTCCGGTTCATCGAGGAGATGTGCAAGATGCGCGCGTTCGGCCGCATCTGGGACCGGGTCACCCGCGAGCGGTACGGCATCGAGAACCCCAAGCACCGCCGCTTCCGCTACGGCGTCCAGGTCAACTCGCTCGGACTGACCGAGGCGCAGCCGGAGAACAACGTCCAGCGGATCGTGCTGGAGATGCTGGCCGTCACCCTCTCCAAGGACGCACGCGCGCGTGCCGTGCAGCTGCCGGCCTGGAACGAGGCCCTGGGCCTGCCCCGCCCCTGGGACCAGCAGTGGTCGCTGCGCATCCAGCAGGTGCTGGCCTACGAGAGCGATCTGCTGGAGTACGACGACATCTTCGAGGGCTCGAAGGTGATCGAGGCGAAGGTGGAGCAACTGGTCGCGGACTCGCTCGCGGAGATGGAGCGGATCCAGGAGATGGGCGGCGCGATGGCCGCCGTCGAGTCCGGCTACCTCAAGTCGCAGCTGGTCGCCTCGCACGCCGAACGCCGGGCCCGGATCGAGTCGGGCGCGGAGAAGATCATCGGTGTGAACGCCTTCGAGGGCACCGAGCCGAACCCGCTGACCGCCGACCTGGACACGGCGATCCACACGGTCGACCCGGCGGTGGAGGCCCGTGTCATCGCCTCGCTGCGGAACTGGCGCGACACGCGCTACCAGCCGCCCTTCAACCACCCGCGCCCCTGCAAGGCGCTGGAGAAGCTGAAGGAGGCCGCGCGCGGCACCGGCAACCTCATGGAGGCCACCCTGGAGTGCGCCCGCGCCGGCGCCACGACCGGCGAGTGGGCGGGGGCGCTGCGCGAGGTGTTCGGGGAGTTCCGGGCGCCGACCGGTGTCTCGTCCGCCCCGGTGGCGGTCGCCGCCGAGGAGGGCTCGGCCCTGTCGGAGGTCCGCCGGAAGGTGGATCTGACGGCCAAGGACCTGGGCGTGGGCAAGCTGCGCTTCCTGGTGGGCAAGCCGGGCCTGGACGGGCACTCCAACGGCGCCGAGCAGATCGCCGTCAGGGCCCGCGACGCCGGGTTCGAGGTGGTCTACCAGGGCATCCGGCTCACCCCGGAGCAGATCGTGGACGCCGCCCTCGCCGAGGACGTGCACGCGGTCGGCCTGTCCATCCTCTCCGGCTCGCACGCCCAGCTCGTGCCGGACGTGCTCGAACGGCTCCGTGTGGCCGGTGCCACAGATATACCGGTGATCGCCGGTGGCATCATCCCGAACGGTGACGCCGAACAGCTGCGGGCCGCCGGAGTGGCCGCGGTCTTCACCCCGAAGGACTTCGACATCACCGGGATCATCGGCCGCATCGTCGACGAGATCCGCAAAGCGAACAAGCTCGACCCCTTGGAGGTCCCCGCATGACGGTCAACCGCCTTCGCCCCCGGCGTTCCTGCCTGGCGGTACCGGGCTCGAACCCGCGCTTCCTGGAGAAGGCCCAGGGCCTCCCCGCCGACCAGGTCTTCCTCGACCTGGAGGACGCCTGCGCGCCGCTCGCCAAGCCCGAGGCGCGGCACACCATCGTCAAGTTCCTCAACGAGGGCGACTGGACCGGCAAGACCCGCGTCGTGCGCGTCAACGACTGGACGACGGAGTGGACGTACCGGGACGTCGTGACGGTCGTCGAGGGCGCCGGCCAGAACCTCGACTGCATCATGCTGCCGAAGGTGCAGGACGCCCAGCAGATCGTCGCGCTGGACCTGCTGCTGACGCAGATCGAGAAGACGATGGGCTTCGAGGTCGGCCGGATCGGCATCGAGGCGCAGATCGAGAACGCCCAGGGCCTGAACAACGTCAACGAGATCGCGCAGGCCTCCCAGCGCGTCGAGACCATCATCTTCGGCCCCGCCGACTTCATGGCGTCCATCAACATGAAGTCCCTGGTCGTCGGCGAGCAGCCGCCCGGCTACCCGGCGGACGCCTACCACTACATCCTGATGAAGATCCTGATGGCCGCCCGCGCCAACGACCTCCAGGCGATCGACGGCCCCTACCTCCAGATCCGCAACGTGGACGGCTACCGCGAGGTCGCCCGGCGCGCCGCCGCCCTCGGCTTCGACGGCAAGTGGGTGCTGCACCCGGGCCAGGTCGAGGCGTCCAACGAGATCTTCTCGCCCTCGCAGGAGGACTACGACCACGCCGAGCTGATCCTGGACGCGTACGACTACTACACGTCCGAGGCGGGCGGCAAGAAGGGCTCCGCGATGCTCGGCGACGAGATGATCGACGAGGCCAGCCGCAAGATGGCGCTCGTCATCTCGGGCAAGGGACGCGCCGCCGGCATGCGGCGCACCAGCAAGTTCGAGATCCCGGAGGGCTGAGCGCCATGCAGTTCGGACGCACCTACGAGGAGTTCGAGGTCGGGGCGACGTACAAGCACTGGCCGGGCAAGACGGTCACCGAGTACGACGACCACCTGTTCTGCCTCCTCACCATGAACCACCACCCGCTCCACATGGACACCAACTACGCCGAGAAGACGACGGACTTCGGCAAGAACGTGGTGGTCGGGAACTACGTCTACTCCCTGCTGCTCGGCATGTCGGTGCCCGACGTCTCCGGCAAGGCGATCGCCAACCTGGAGATCGAGTCGCTGAAGCACGTGGCGCCGACCTTCCACGGCGACACGGTCTACGGCCAGACGACGGTGCTCGACAAGTGGCCGTCGAAGTCCAAGAACGACCGCGGGATCGTGTACGTCGAGACCAAGGGCTACAAGCAGGACGGCACGCTGGTCTGCGTGTTCCGCCGCAAGGTGATGGTGCCGACCGAGACGTACGTCAAGGAGCGCGGCGGCGAGCAGCCCGGCCGCCCGGAACTGAAGCAGCAGGAGAAGTAGGCCATGGCCCGTCTCGCCCAGACCGCCGGTCTGACCGACGTCCAGCAGGAGATCCTGACCACCGTCCGCGACTTCGTGGACAAGGAGATCATCCCGGTCGCCACCGAGCTGGAGCACCGCGACGAGTACCCGCAGCAGATCGTCGACGGCCTGAAGGAACTCGGCCTGTTCGGTCTGATGATTCCCGAGGAGTACGGGGGCCTGGGCGAGTCGCTCCTCACCTACGCGCTGTGCGTGGAGGAGATCGCCCGCGGCTGGATGTCGGTGTCCGGCATCATCAACACCCACTTCATCGTGGCGTACATGCTCAAGCAGCACGGCACGCAGGAGCAGAAGGACCACTTCCTGCCGAGGATGGCGGCCGGCGACGTCCGCGGCGCCTTCTCGATGTCGGAGCCGGGGCTCGGCTCGGACGTGTCGGCGATCACGTCGAAGGCGGTGAGGGACGGTGACTCCTACGTCCTGAACGGCCAGAAGATGTGGCTGACGAACGGCGGCACGTCGTCCCTGGTGGCCGTTCTGGTGCGGAGTGACGAGGGTCACCCCGAGGGCACGGCGCCGCACAGGTCGATGACGACCTTCCTGGTGGAGAAGGAGCCGGGCTTCGGCGAGGTCCGCCCCGGCCTGACCGTCCCCGGCAAGATCGACAAGATGGGCTACAAGGGCGTCGACACGACCGAGCTCATCATGGACGACCTGCGGATTCCCGCCGACCGGGTGCTCGGCGGGGTCACCGGCCGAGGTTTTTACCAAATGATGGACGGTGTCGAGGTCGGCCGTGTCAATGTGGCGGCGCGTGGCTGCGGGGTCGCTCAGCGTGCCTTCGAACTCGGTGTCCGGTACGCCCAGCAGCGTCACACTTTCGGCAAGCCGATCGCCCAGCACCAGGCCGTCCAGTTCAAGCTGGCGGAGATGGCTACCAAGGTGGAGGCCGCCCATGCGATGATGGTGAACGCGGCACGCAAAAAGGACTCGGGCGAACGAAACGACCTTGAAGCAGGGATGGCGAAGTACCTCGCCTCCGAATACTGCAAGGAGGTCGTGGAGGACGCCTTCCGGATCCACGGCGGCTACGGCTTCTCCAAGGAGTACGAGATCGAGCGTCTCTACCGGGAGGCGCCGATGCTGCTGATCGGTGAAGGCACCGCCGAGATCCAGAAAATGATCATCGGCCGCCGACTGCTCGAAGAGTATCGATTCCAGGGTTAGATGTCCGGATACGGGGTGTTTTCTTGGAGAAGATGATCACACCCCGTATGCACTCTTCGGCCGTCGACTCGGCTGACTGGCTTACCCAGTTACGGCCCGGAGCCGCTACGATCGCCGGAAAGCCGCCGTCCCCCGCAAGTGCGCGGCATCATCCGCTACGAAGGTCATCCATGCCCCACAGCCAAACCTCTGCACACCGCGACAGCCTCGCCGGCGTACGCCTCGCGCGCGGAGCATCGCCGTGGCTTCTGCCGACCGTCGCCACCGCAGCCGTCAGTCTGCTCCGCTCCCGTCGCTCGGGTGCCGCCAAGGCCGTCGCCGTCCCCGCCACCGCCCTGGCGGCTGGGATGCTGTGGTTCTTCCGCGACCCCGAGCGCGAGATCGCCCAGGGCAGGGTCATCTCGCCCGCCGACGGCGTGGTGCAGAGCATCATGCCGTGGAAGGACGGCCGCACCCGCGTCGCGATCTTCATGAGCCCGCTCAACGTCCACGTGAACCGGGCCCCGCTGTCCGGCACGGTGACGTCGGTCGAGCACATCCCCGGTGGCTTCGTTCCCGCCTTCAACAAGGAGAGCGAGAACAACGAGCGCGTGGTGTGGCACTTCGACACCGAGCTCGGCGACATCGAGATGATCCAGATCGCCGGCGCGGTCGCCCGCCGCATCGTCCCGTACGTGCCCCAGGGCACCAAGGTCGAGCAGGGCGAGCGCATCGGTCTGATCCGCTTCGGCTCGCGCGTCGACGTCTACCTGCCCGAGGGCGTGGAGGTGGCCGTCGAGGTCGGTCAGAAGACCGTGGCTGGGGTGACTCGCATTGACCGTGGTTGATCCCGAGACACAGGCCGGCTGGGTGCCGGAGGCCGACGAGGCGGACGACGAGGAGGAGATGCCCCTCTCGCTCCGCCTGTCGATAGCGGACACCCTCACCCTGGGCAACGCCACCTGCGGCTTCATGGCGGTGTACTTCACCACCACCGGCATCCTGATCCCGCACCTCCAGGGCAGCCAGGAGACGGGCATGGCCCGCCACAGCGCGGCCACGGCCGTCATCCTGATGCTGTGCGCGGCGGTCTTCGACCTGTTCGACGGCCTGGTGGCGCGCAAGCTGCGCTCCTCGCCGATGGGCGCGGAGCTGGACAACCTGTCCGACCTGATCAGCTTCGGGCTGGCGCCGGCGTACTTCGTCCTGGTCTACGGCATGGTCGCGGACGACGCGCACCAGAGAGTGGCCGCGGTCGGGGCGATCGTGGTGCTGCTGGCGGTGGTGCTGAGGCTGGCGCGGTTCTCCTGCGTCACGGTGAAGGACGGCACCTTCCAGGGCATGCCGTCGCCGTTCGGCGCGCTGACGGTCGTCTCGATCGTGCTGCTTGAGCTGCCGTTCGTGGCGACGCTGCTGGCGATCATCGGGACGGCCTGGCTGATGGTGAGCCGGGTGGAGTACCCGAAGCCGCGGGGCCGCCTCGCGGTGGCCATGCTGTCGTGGATCGTGCTGTCGATGGGGCTGCTGGCGGGGTGGGCGTTCGACGCGCCGAGCGGGCAGCTGCTGTTGCAGACGGGGTGTGCGTTGCAGCTGGTGATGGGGGCGGTGATCCCGCTGTTCGCCACGGCCCGCCGGGTGAACAACTTCCGCGACAACCGTCGCGAGGCGCGGGCGGCGCAGTTGCCGTGACGCGGTGCGTTGTGCTTGGGCCCCGGACCCGGATGGGTTCGGGGCCCATTTCTTTCGCCCCCGCCGCCCCTTCCCGTTCCCGTCCCCCGGGGGCGCTGCCCCCGGACCCCCGCTCCTCAAACGCCGGAGGGGCTAAATGTCAGCCTCTCCGGCGTTTGAGGAGCGGGGTCTGGGGCGGAGCCCCAGGTCGGGAAGGGAAAGGGCGGCGGGGGCGAAAGAAAGCCCCGGCCTCAGCTCAGGAAGTCCCGCGCGATGCGTTCCGCCGTACGCTCCAGGATCGGCCCCGCATCGGCGATGCACGCAGCCACATCCGGCTCGAGGTCCGTCAGGGCGTACGCCCGTCGGATCCCCGCCCGCCCCAGCACCTCCGGCGGCAACGCCAACCGCCCGCACACCGCGACGACCTCCTTCTCCGCCGCCCGCGCCGCGGCGGCGACACCCGCCGGCGCCTTCCCGTGCAGCGTCTGCTCGTCCAGCGACCCTTCCCCCGTGATCACCAGATCCGCCCGCTCCAGCGCCGGCGCGAACCCGAGCACGTCCAGCATGACCTCGATCCCCGGCCGGAACGCCGCGCCCAGCAGCAGCGCGCCGTAGCCGATACCGCCCGCCGCCCCCGCCCCCGGCGAGGCGGCGTACTCGGCGGCCTCCGGCCCGACGGCGTCCTCCAGCACCTTCGCGAAGTGCGCGAGCGCCGCGTCCAGCGCCTCCACGTCCTCCGGCGAGGCCCCCTTCTGCGGGCCGTACACCGCCGGCGCCCCCTTGGGCCCGGTCAGCGGATTGTCGACGTCACTCGCGAGCACGAACTCCACCGACGCCAGCCGCGGGTCCAGCCCGGACAGGTCGGCGGACGCCAGCCCGGCCAGCCCGCCGCCGCCCGGCGCCACCGGCTCACCGCCCGCCGTCACGAACCGCGCGCCCAGCGCCGACAGCATGCCCGCACCGCCGTCGGTGGTGGCACTGCCGCCCACCCCGAACACGATGCTCCGCGCCCCCGCGTCCAGCGCGGCCCGCAGCAGCTCGCCGGAGCCGTACGTCGACGCCGTGAGCGGCGCGAAGACACCGGCCGGCAGCCGTTGCAAGCCGCTCGCCTCGGCCATCTCCACGACGGCGGTCCCGTCACGCAGCGCGTACGCCGCGGTCACCTCGTCCCCGAGGGGACCGGTGACCCGTACCTCCCGCCGCTCGAACCCGGCCGCGACCGCCGCGGCCACGGTGCCGTCGCCGCCGTCGGCCACCGGCAGCGCCTCGACCTCCAGGTCCGGTACGACCCTGCGCAGCCCGGCCGTCACCCGCTCGGCGACCTCGACGGCCGTCAGCGACCCCTTGAACTTGTCCGCGGCGACGAGCACCCGCTGTGCCGACCGTGTCGTACGAGTGCCGCTCCCTGCAGCGTCCGCCACTTGCATTCCCCTCGTTCTCCGGGCCTCGCGCGCGTGTCAAGGCCAAGTCGCGCCGCTGTGACCTTAACCGGCGGGCACAGCGGCCGCCATGCCCTGCCCAGCCCGTGGAACGGCCCGGAATCGGGTAGACCGATCCCATGACCGCCACGACCGCCATGACCACTGCGGGCCCGGAGCCGGGACTCGCCGACCGCATCCTCGGAGGCTGGCTGGGCCGGATCGCGGGCAACATGCTCGGCAAACCGGTGGAGCAGGGCGAGGTGTGGACCCGCGAACGCATCGACCGCTACCTCCGCCGGACGGACGCCCTCCCCCTCACCGACTACCTCCCCGAGCCGCTGAGCGAGAGCGAGGGCCTCGACCTGCGCCCCGAGTGGCGGTCCTGCGTCCGCGGCCGCGTCCACGGGAGCTGCCGCGACGACGACATCGACTACGCGATCCTCGGCCTGGACCTGCTGGAGACCCACGGCTTCGCCTTCAGCACCGAGCAGGTCGGCGACCTGTGGCTGCTGCGGCTGCCGTACCTGCAGACCTTCACGGCGGAACGGGCCGCCTACCGCAACCTCGCGAACGGCCTCAAACCCCCGCTCACGGCCACCTACGACAACCCCTGCCAGGAGTGGATCGGCGCCCTCATCCGCGCGGACATCCACGGCTGGACCTCCCCCGGCGCCCCGCGCCGCGCCGCCGGCCTGGCCCGCAGGGACGCGGTGCTCTCCCACACCGGCAACGGCGTGTACGGCGCGATGTGGGCGGCGGCCCTGGTCTCGGCGGCGTTCACGGCGCCCACCGTGCGGCACGCGGTGGACGAGGCGCTGACGGTGGTCCCGGCGAGCAGCCGCCTGGCCCGTACCGTGCGCCGGGTGGCCTCCCTGCACGAGGCCGGGCTGGCCTGGGAGGACACGCTCACCACGCTCACGGAGGAGACGGCGGGCCTCGGCTGGATCCACACGATCCCGAACGTGGCCGTCCTCACCGCCGGCCTGCTGTACGGCGACGGCGACTTCACCCGGACCATCGCCCTGACCGTGCGCGGCGGCCTGGACACCGACTCCAACGGCGCGACGGCGGGCTCGGTGGCGGGCGTCCTGTGCGGCGCCTCAGCCGTCCCCGACCAGTGGAAGGACCCCCTCCAGGACACGGTCCGCAGCGCCGTCTTCGGCTTCGACGGGGTCCGCATCAGCGAACTGGCGGAACGCACGCTGCGGCTGGCGCGGGCCGGGACCTGATCCCGCCCGTGCCCCGGAGCGCGCGCCGTTCCGTGTCGATCATGGGACCGCGTGTGCTGCCGTGCGCCCGGCCGGGGCGCCCGCCGGCGCCGGGCGCGGGTCCCGCACCGCCGTACCCTTCCCCCATGACCACCACTCAGCCCGTCCAGGACTACGCCTCCTACATCGCCTCCCTCCCCCGTGTCCTCGCCGGCGCCGCCGCTCTCTTCCGGGACGAGGAGGGGCGGGTGCTGCTCGTCGAGCCGAACTACCGGGAGGGGTGGGCGCTGCCCGGCGGGACGATCGAGTCGGACGACGGGGAGAGCCCGCGGGAGGGGGCGCGGCGGGAGGCGGCCGAGGAGATCGGGCTGGACCGGGAGCTGGGACGGCTGCTGGCGGTGGACTGGGTGCGGGGGCCGGGGCGGCCGCCGGTGGTGGCGTATCTGTACGACGGCGGCGTGCTCGGCGCGGACGACTTCGCGGCGGTCCGGCTGCAGGAGTCGGAGCTGCTGTCCTGGCGGCTGGTGCCGCGCGGGGAGCTGGCCGAGTACCTCCACGGTTCCCTGGGGCGCCGGGTGTCGGCCGCGCTGGACGTCCTCGCCGACGGTTCGGGCACCGCGGAGCTGGAGGACGGGTACCGGGTGCGCTGAGCCCGCGCCCGGCGTTTTATCCGCTCGCCGCACCGGCACCCGGCGGCCTACCCTCGGCCGCATGAGCAAGCCCCTCGTCGCCCTCCTCACCGGTGCCGGTGTCAGCACGGACTCCGGTGTCCCGGACTACCGCGGACCGAACGGACTGTGGCGCCGCGATCCCGAGGCCGAGAAGCTGGTGACGTACGAGTACTACATGGGCGACCCGGAGATCCGCCGCCGCTCCTGGCGGATGCGGCGGGAGAACTTCTCGTCCGCCGTCGAGCCGAACGGCGCGCACCGCGCCGTGGTCGAGCTGGAGCGCTCCGGGGTGCCGGTGCGGGTGATCACGCAGAACGTGGACGGGCTGCACCAGCTCGCCGGCATGCCGGACCGCAAGGTGCTCGAACTCCACGGCACGGTACGGAGCGTGGAGTGCACCAAGTGTCACGCACGGGGGCCGATGGCGGACGCCCTGGCCCGCGTGGAGGCCGGTGAGGACGATCCGCCGTGTCTGGGGTGCGGCGGCGTCCTCAAGCCGGCGACGGTGATGTTCGGCGAGCACCTCGACCCCGTGGTGCTGGGCGAGGCGGCGGCGATCAGCAAGGCGTGCACCGTCTTCGTCGCGGTGGGCACCAGTCTCCAGGTCCATCCCGCCGCCGGACTCGCGGACGTGGCCGCCGGCCACGGGGCCCGCCTGATCGTCGTCAACGCGGAGCCGACCCCGTACGACGATCTCGCCGACGAGGTGATCCGCGAGCCGATCGGCACCTCGCTGCCCGGGCTGCTGCGCCGGATCGCCGCCTAGAACAGGGCGGTTCCGCGTTCGAAGTCCAGCAGGCGCTGCTTGCGCTCCAGGCCGCCGCCGTATCCGGTGAGGCCGCCGCTCGCGCCGATGACGCGGTGGCAGGGGACGATGATGCCGATCGGGTTGCGGCCGTTGGCGAGGCCGACCGCGCGGGAGGCCTTGGAGTTGCCGAGGGCGTCGGCGAGTTGGCCGTAGGTGCGGGTCTCGCCGTACGGGATGCGGGTCAGCCGGTCCCAGACGCGGCGCTGGAACGGGGTGCCGTGCAGGCGCAGTTCGAGGGTGAACTCCTTCAACTCGCCCGCGAAGTACGCCGAGAGCTGCTCCCGCGCCTCGGCGAAGGGGGTGTCGTCGGGGGCGCCGAAGGTCTCCTCGGGTGGGCGGTGGCGCTGGTCGGTCATGTAGAGGCCGCACAGGACGCCGTCGTCGGCGACGAGCGTCAGCGGGCCGTAGGGGCTGTCGGTCACGGTGTGCTGCTTCATCGGCTGGGGGTCCCTGGTCTCTTCACACCGGAAGGAAGTTGATGGGGTGGCTGTCCGTCGCCCACAGGTACTGGACCGCGTACGCCCGCCAGGGCCGCCAGTCCGCCGCGCGTGCGGTGAGGGCGGCCGGGGTGGAGGGCAGGCCCAGTTCGCGGGCGGCGCGGCGGATGCCGAGGTCGGTGGGGAGGAAGGCGTCGGGGTCGCCGAGCGCCCGCATGGCGATGACGTCGGCCGTCCAGGGGCCGAAGCCGGGGAGGGCGAGGAGTTTCGCGCGGGTCTCGGGCCAGTCGCTCTCGGCGCCCAGGCGGAGGTCGCCGTCGGCGAGTCGGCGTACCAGGGTGGTGAAGGTGGTGCGGCGGGTGCGGGGCATGGCGAGGGTGTCGGGGTCGAGCCCGGCCAGTGCCTCGGGGGACGGGAAGAGGTGGGTGAGGCCGCCCTCGGGGTCGTCCACGGGTGTGCCGTGCGCGGTGACCAGGCGGGCCGCGTGGGTGCGGGCGGCGGCCGTGGAGACCTGCTGGCCGAGGACGGCCCGGACGGCGAACTCGGCCGCGTCGACCGTGCGCGGCACGCGGCGGCCGGGTGCCTTGTCGACGAGGGGCGCGAGGACCGGGTCCGCGCGCAGTTGCCCGTCGACGGCGACCGGGTCGGCGTCCAGGTCGAGCAGGCGGCGGCAGCGGCTGATGGCGACGGTGAGGTCGCGGGGGTCGCCGAGGGTGAGGCGGCAGGCGATGTGGTCGGGGTGCGGGGTGAGTGATATGATGCCGTGTTCGTAGGGCAGTCGCAGGGTGCGCCGGTAGGCGCCGTCCCGCCATTCCTCCACGCCGGGTACGGCGGTGGCGGCGAGGTGGCCGAAGAGGTTGTCGGGGTTGAGCGGGGCGCGGAACGGCAGGCGGAGGGAGAGCGCTCCGGGGGTGGCGCGGGAGGTGTTCTTCGGCGCCCGGGTGCGCAGTTCGCTCGGGGCGAGCGCGTAGACCTCGCGGACGGTGTCGTTGAAGGTGCGGATGGAGGAGAAGCCGGCCGCGAAGGCGATCTGCGCCATCGGCAGTGCCGTGGTCTCGATGAGCAGCCGCGCGGTCTGGGCGCGCTGGGCGCGGGCGAGCGCGAGGGGGCCCGCGCCCAGCTCGGCGAGGAGCTGGCGTTCGACCTGCCGGGTGCTGTAGCCGAGCCGGGTGGCGAGACCGGTGACGCCTTCGCGGTCCACGACGCCGTCGGCGATCAGGCGCATGGCGCGGGCCACCGCGTCGGCCCGCTGGTTCCACTCCGGTGAGCCGGGGCTGGTGTCGGGCCGACAGCGTTTGCAAGCCCGGAACCCGGCCTGCTGGCAGGCGGCCGCGCTCGGGTGGAAGACCATGTTCTCGGCCTTGGGCGGGACCACCGGGCAACTGGGCCGGCAGTAGATGCCGGTGGTCAGGACGGCGGTGAAGAACCAGCCGTCGAACCGCGCGTCCTTCGACCGCACGGCGCGCACGCAGCGCTCGGTGTCGGTGTGCATCCCCTTCTGCATGTCTCAAGGATCGGGCACGGCCGGCGCCCCGGTCTGGCGGGAATCCGACATCGACGTCACGTGTCCTGGGGCTGTCCGGATCGCCATGCCGACTCGCGGAGCAGCCGCAGCCCGTTCAGGCCGACCAGCACGGTGGAGCCCTCGTGGCCGGCGACGCCGAGCGGGAGCGGGAGGTGGCCGATGAGGTCCCACAGGACGAGGCCGGTGATGGCCGTGCCCGCGATGACGAGGTTCTGCGCCACGAGCCGGCGGGCGGTGCGGGAGAGCCGTACGACCGCGGGTACGGCGGCGAGTTCGTCGCGTACGACGACCGCGTCCGCCGTCTCCAGGGCGAGGTCGGAGCCCGCGCGGCCCATCGCGATGCCGGCGTGGGCGGCGGCGAGGGCGGGCGCGTCGTTGACGCCGTCGCCGACGAACAGCACCTTGCGGCCGGCCGTCTGGAGGTCCCGCACGGCGTTCACCTTGTCCTCGGGGAGGAGTCCCGCGCGGACGTCCGTGAGGCCGGTCGCGCCGGCGACGCGGGCGGCGGCGTGGGTGTTGTCGCCGGTGAGGAGGGTGGGGGCGGTGCCGGTGAGGGCCGTGAGGGCGGAGGCGGCGGCCGGGGCGTCGGGGCGGAGGCGGTCGGTGAGGGTGAGGGTGCCGACGGGGGTGCCGTCGCGGGTGACGCGGACGACGGTCCCGCCGTGCTCCGCCTCGGCCGGGTCGGCGCGTCCGACGGTCACCACGGCCCCGTCCACCGTGGCGGTGATGCCGTGGCCGGGTGCGGCGGTGAAGTCCGTGGCGGGGGCGAGGGGCAGGCCGCGGGTGCGGGCGGCGGTGACCACGGCGCGGGCCAGCGGGTGCTCGCTGGGGTGCTCGGCGGAGGCGGCCAGGGTGAGGAGGGCGTCCTCGTCGAGGCCGGAGCCGGGCAGCGGGCGTACGGCGGTGACCTCGGGGGTGCCTTCGGTGAGGGTGCCGGTCTTGTCGAGGGCGGCGGTGTCGATCTCGCCGAGGCGTTCCATGGCGACGGCCGACTTGACGAGGACGCCGTGGCGGCCGGCGTTGGCGATGGCGGAGAGCAGGGGCGGCATGGTGGCGAGGACGACCGCGCACGGCGAGGCGACGATCATGAAGGTCATCGCCCTGAGCAGGGCGTCGGTGAGGTTCTCGCCGAAGGCGAGCGGGACGCCGAACACGGCGAGGGTGGCGACGACCACGCCGACGGAGTACCGCTGTTCGATCTTCTCGATGAAGAGCTGGGTCGGCGCCTTGGTGCGGGAGGCCTCCTCGACCAGGGTCACGATGCGGGCGATGACCGAGTCGGCGGGGTCGCGGCCGACCCGGACGCGCAGGGCGCCGGTGCCGTTGAGGGTGCCGGCGAAGACGTCGTCGCCGGGGCGTTTGACGACCGGCAGGGACTCGCCGGTGATGGTGGCCTGGTCGGCCTCGCTGACGCCGTCCAGGACGGTGCCGTCGGCGCCGATGCGCTCCCCGGGGCGGACCAGGACGATGTCGCCGACGGCGAGTCCGTCGGTGGGCACGGTCTCCTCGCCGCGCTCGGTCACGCGGGTCGCCGTCGTGGGCGCGAGGTCGAGCAGGCCGCGTACGGAGTCGGCGGTGCGGGCGGTGGCCAGGGCCTCCAGGGCGCCGGAGGTGGCGAAGATGACGATGAGCAGGGCGCCGTCGAGGACCTGTCCGATCGCGGCGGCGCCCAGCGCGGCGACGATCATCAGCAGGTCGACGTCGAGGGTCTTGTCGCGCAGTGCGCGCAGTCCTTCGAGGGCCGGTTCCCAGCCGCCGCACACATAGGCGACGGCGTACAGGATCCCGCCGACCCAACCCGGCGCACCGCCGAGGTCGGCGGCGAGCCCGGCCAGGAAGGCGACGAGCGCGGCGAGCGCCCACCGGGCTTCGGGGAGGGCGAGGACACGGGTACGGCGGCGTGGCGGCGGGGCACCGACGGACGGCCGGGGCGCGGGGGCGAGAGTCACGGACACCCGGCCACCATACAGGAACACATGAAGACTCATTCATGCGTTCATATGCGATGAGTAGGATGTCCGCATGGGTCATGGAGCCGTCACCTCGCAGGAGGACGCCGAGCGGGTGCGCCTGGACGCGGACAACGTCGCGAAGGTCGCCACCACGCTCCAGGCCCTGTCCACGCCCTCCCGGCTGCTGATCCTCGCCCGGCTGCGCGAGGGCCCGCTCCCGGCCACGGAGCTGGCGGCGGAGGTGGGCATGGAGCAGTCGGCCTGCTCGCACCAGCTGCGGCTGCTGCGCAATCTGGGCCTGGTGGTCGGCGAGCGCCGGGGGCGTTCCGTGGTGTACGCGCTGCACGACGACCATGTCGCCGGACTGCTCGACCAGGCCGTCTACCACGTGGAGCACCTGCGGCTGGGGATCAGCGACGCGGCGGGATGAGCAGCCCCCGCATGGTCTCGGCCGCGCGTACGGCGGCGTCCGCGCAGCAGTTGTTGAACAGCACGTGCAGTTCGTCCGTCCGCTCCGCCGCGCGCCGCAGCCGGGGGACCCAGGCGGCGAGTTCGCTCACGTCGTAGTCGTGGCGGAAACGGTCCTCCTTGCCGCCCCTCCCCCAGTCCTTGCTGCGCCCGTGGAACCGTACGACGGCGAGGGCGGGGCGGCTGACGGGTGCGACGGGCGGCAGGGAGCCGGTGAGCCCCTGGGCCATGTCCACGCCGACGGCCGTCGCGCCCAGCCCGGACAGCAGCGCGAGGGTGTCCTCGGCCCGCTCCGCCTCCCACCATCCCGGATGCCGGAACTCGACGGCGAGCGGCCAGCCGGCCGTGCGCTCCGCGCACTCCTCCAGTGTCCGCTCGGCCCGGGCTCCGGGCGCGAACCGGGGCGGGAACTGGAACAGTACGGCGCCCAGCCGCCCGGCCTCGCGCAGCGGCCCGACGGCCTCCGCGAACCTCCCCCACACCTCGTCCAGCAGGGCGCCGTCCACCGGCCGGTCCCGCAGGTCGGCGGGGAGCGCCTCCGGCCGGGTGGGGTGGCCGGTCAGCAGTGAGAACGCCTTGACGTCGAAGCGGAAGCCGTCCGGTGTGCGCTCCACCCACAGCTCGCTGTTGCGGCGGCCGGGCAGCGCGTAGTAGCCGGAGTCCACCTCGACGACGGGCAGCCTGGAGGCGTAGTGCCGCAGCCGCCCCTCGGCGTCCCGCCGCCCGCGCGGATACCAGCCGCTCGACACGAGCATGCGGTCCGTCCACGAACAGGCCCCGACCAGGATGTCACCCATGGGAGCCCGGGTACCCCGGGCTCCCGCGCGTGTGCCCCCTATTCGGTCGCCGTGGGCCGGCGTGCGGCCGCCATCGCCTCGTCCACGTCCGTGAGCGGGCGCAGACGGTAGGTGTACGTGTAATCGCGGTCGGCGAAGAGCTTGAACTCGTCGTGGGTGTGCGCGCCCCAGCTGTTGTCGCCGCCGACGCCCATCTGGCGGTGGTTGACCCGCAGCACGACCGCGTCCCGCGGGGTGAGCTGGTAGTCGTGCCGGGCGCCGGCCGACAGGTCCTCGGGGGTGAAGTGCGAGGCGTTGATCTCCAGGAGGGGTTCGCCCGACACCAGCAGGCCGCGCCCGTCGCCGTCGGTCAGGGCGGCCCAGCGGACGTCGGTCTTGTTGCCGTTCTCCTGCGGGCGGATGTAGGGGGTCCACTGGCCGGCCACGGTCGACGTGTAACGGCCCACGTCGGTACCGGTGTTGCGGTCCCAGTGGTTCTCCTCGGGGCCACGGCCGTAGTAGTGCAGGCGGTCCAGGCGGCGCGGCAGGAACAGCAGTGTGCCGACCTCCGGGATGTACGGCAGGTCCGGCGCGCCCGGGTGCAGGGTGTTGTCGACCTTGATCTCGCCGTTGCCGAACACCGTGTAGGTGGTGGTGTACGTCGACTCGGTGGAGGTCGGCAGGGTGCCGCCGACCGTGATCTCGACGGCCCGCTCGCCGAGGGCCCGTACGGTGACGTCGGTGACCTTCCGCCGGGCGCCGGCGTCGCGCCAGGTCCGGTTGCGGGTGTGCTGGCCGTTGCCGTGGTCGTTGTCGGTGGGCGCCCGCCAGAAGTTGGGCACCGGTCCGGAGGTGATCAGGCGGGTGCCCTTCGCCTCGTAGGAGGTGATGGTGCCGCTGTTCTTGTCGACGGTGACGGAGAAGTCCTCGCCGGTGACCCTGATGTCGCCGTCGCGGTTCTCGTGGCGCAGGGCCGGGACGCGCGACAGCGGTACGGGGGTCACGGCCGGGCTTCCGGCGTCGAGCGGGAGCTGCTGCCGGGCCACCTCGAAGCCGGCCTCGGCCCACTTCGTGGACTCCTTGGTGGTGAAGGAGAGCTGGAGGAAGTACTCCGCACCCGGTTCCGGGTCCTTCGGCAGGCGTACGGGCAGGGTGATGTCCTTGCCGGACTGCGGCGGCACGTCGAGCTGGTCCCGGGTCAGCCTTCCGCGCCGTACGACCTCGCCGTCGGCGACGAGTTCCCAACGGCCGTCGAACTCACGGACATTGGTGAACAGGTACTCGTTGGTGAGGGTGACGGCGCCGGGGTCGCCGTCGTCGGAGGTGCGGGCGGCGTTGATCGCCTGGTGGACGCGTTTGATCTCGGCGGCCTTGCCGGTGTGACCGCGGTCGGCGGTGACGATGCCGTCCGCGACGAACGCGCCGTCGTTGGGGTTGTCACCCCAGTCGCCGCCGTAGGCGAGGAACCTCTTCTCCTCGGGCCGCTTCTCCTCCACCTCGACGGTGGCGGCGTCGAACCAGAACCGCACACCGTCGTCACCGGGTCCCCGGTCGTCCGAGGCCAGTTCGGCGGCGGTGAGGGCGCGTGCGTAGACGCGGGCGCGGCGGATGGTGCCGCTGAACTCGCGGGTCTGGTTGTCGGCGTCGGACGCGAGGGCCAGCGGCGCGGTGTTGCTTTCGGGGCGCCGGGTGGTGGTCCGGGTGCCCTTCACCGCGCCGTCGGCGTACAGGGTCAGCGTGCCGGCGTCCGCGTCGAAGACGCCCGCGATGTGGTGTTCGCGGCCGGTCCAGTCGTCCGGCAGCGACCAGCTCGCGGTGATCCACTGGCCGCCGCCGTGGATGAAGAACTCCAGGGTGTCGCCGGTCTGTTTGAGCGCGTACTGGGTGTCGCCCTTGGCGAGGACGGGCTGGTGGTAGCCCGTGTACCGCGGAGTGACCCACGCCTCCAGGGTCAGGGAGCCGGTGAGGTCGAGGCTGTCGTCGCGTTCGAAGACGGTGATGCCGGACAGGCCCGCGTCGCGGTCGAGGCCGCCGCGGGTGGCGAGGATCTCGCCGCGCAGGCCGGCCGGCCCGGACTCGGTGAGCAGGGTGCGGGCGGGGACGGGCGTGTAGAGGGACTGGTCGGCGAAGTCCCAGATCCAGCCGCCCTGGAGGACGTCGTGGCGGCGGACGACGTCCCAGTACTTCTTGAAGTTGCCGTTGGAGTTCCCCATCGCGTGGGAGTACTCGATCATGACGTACGGCCGGGTGTCGGCGGTGTCCTCGGCGCGCCGCTCGACGCGTGACGGGCTCTCGTACATCCTGGAGCGGATGTCGCTGATCCCCGGCCGGTCGTCGCCCTCGTACTGGATGACGCGGGTGGGGTCGTAGGAGCGGATCCAGTCGTGCATGGCGGTGAAGGTGGAGCCGCCGCCGGCCTCGTTGCCGAGCGACCAGATGACCACCGAGGGGTGGTTCTTGTCGCGGTGGACCATGTTCTGGGCGCGGGCGACGCAGGCCGCCGTCCACTCGGGGTGGTCGCCCGGGTACTCGGAACGGATGCCGTGGGTCTCGAGGTTGGTCTCGTCGACGAGGTAGAGGCCGTATTCGTCGGCGAGTTCGTACCACAGCGGGTTGTCGGGGTAGTGCGAGGTGCGGACGGAGTTCATGTTCATCCGCTTGATGAGGGTGATGTCCTCGACCAGGTCCTCGCGGGTGAGGGCGGTGCCGCGGGCCGGGTGCATCTCGTGGCGGTTGGTGCCGCGGAAGGAGACGGGTCTGCCGTTGATCCGCATCAACCCGTCCTCGATGGCGAACTCGCGGAACCCGACACGGTGGGACAGGGTTTCGACCACCTTGCCGGCCGGGTCGCGGAGTCTGAGGACGGCCGTGTAGAGGTCCGGGTGCTCGGCCGACCACAGCCGGGGCCGGGTCACGGCCTTGGAGGCCCGTACGGTGACGTCCTCGCCGGCGCCGGCCGTGCCGAGGTCGGCGGTCTGCTTCAGCGGACGGGACCAGACGGCGTGGCCGCGGGCGTCGTACAACTGGGTCTCGACGGTGTACCGGCCCGGCTCGCCGCCGCCGTACGCCCGTACGCTCGCGGTGACCGCCAGCTCTCCCCGCGTGTAGGTGTCGTTCAGCGGGGTGTCCAGTTTGAAGTCGCGCAGGTGCACGGCCGGGGTGGAGTAGAGGTAGACCGAGCGGAAGATGCCGCTCAGCCGGATCATGTCCTGGTCCTCCAGCCAGTCGCCGTCGGCGTAGCGGTACACCTCGACGGCGATCTGGTTGGTGCCGGGCCCGAGGTGGTCGGTGATGTCGTACTCGGACGGGGTGTAGGAGTCCTCGTCGTAGCCGACGAGTTCGCCGTTGATCCACACGTAGTGGGCGGACTTGACGCCCTCGAAGTGGAGGAAGGTGCGCCGTCCCTTCCAGTCGCGCGGGACGGTGAAGGTGCGCCGGTACTGGCCGACCGGGTTGTGGCGGGTCGGGGCGGCGGGCGGCTGCGGGTCCTCTCCGCGGCCGTTGGGGCCCCAGTACGGGTAGGTGATGTTCAGGTAGATCGGGACGTCGTGGCCGTGCAGTTGCCACACGGACGGGACCGGGATGGTGTCCCAGTCGGCGTCGTCGGTGTCGGTGCGGTGGAAGTCGGCGTCGCGGTCCTCGGGGCGGTCGGCGTAGGCGAACTTCCAGGTGCCGTCGAGGCTCTGCCGGTAGGGCGAGCGGGTCCGGTCGGCGGCGAGGGCCTGGCGCACGTCCGCGTACGGCATGAGCGTGGTGTGCGGCGGCTGGGTGCCGAGCCGGAAGACACCGAAGTCGTTCCACTCCGGGGGCGCGTCGGCCGCCGCTCGCCGGCCGGCCGCGTGCGCGGCGCCGGGCGACGCGGACAGGGCGAGGGCGCCGAGCACGGCGGCGCCGGACTCCAGGAGACGGCGGCGGCTGACGACCGGCCGTCCGGGGTGGGGGAACCGGTCGGCGGGAGACAGGTGCGGATGCGGCATGACCGTGGCCTTCCTCGGTACGACAGAGCACTGCGCGGACTGAGGGCACGTCGGACTCCCCCTCGACGCGCCGCCGGACGGGCGGCGTTGCGCCAGGGAGGAATCACAACTGCTGGTGACGGAGCAACTACTGAGCCAGCCACACCCTAGGACTCGAACACAAACGAAGCAATGATCCCGTCGGACTCTGTTCGTTCCTGGTGGTTCGGCCGGAGCCTCCGGGCTTCTCCCGTCCGGAACGACCCGGCCGTGCCACGGACGCGCCCCCGGCTTCTCGCCGCCCTGCCGTTCGTCCTGCTCGTCGCCGTGACGGCCGGATGCGCCGGACCTGCGGCCCGTTCGCCCGAACCGCGGGGTCACCGCCACCTTCCCGAGGAGCGGAGGCCGGCGCCTTCTCCCGCATCCCCTTCGACCGGAACCGGCGGCCGGCGGAGAACCACGCGTACCGCGAGCGGGCGTCGATCACCGCGGAACGGAAGGGGGCGGCGGCGCCGCGGGCGAAGGCGCCGGCCGTGTCCGGCTCACCGACCCGCAGAACGCGCCGGACTCGACCGGTCTCCTCGGGTCCACGGCCGCGCTGCCCGTCGTGGCCACGGGCGTTCCGGCGGCCGGGGCGGCGATCACACACGCGGTCACCCCGGGGAAGGACCGAGCACCCTGGTTTCCGTCAGCCCAGTCGCCGGGCGAACGCCTCGTACGCCCGGTCGTCGAAGAGGACGAATCTCACCTCGTCGACGGCGGTCGGCGTGTTCCGCACCGTCTCCACCGCGATGCGGGCCGCGTCGTCCATCGGCCACCGGTAGACGCCCGTGGAGATGGCGGGGAACGCGACCGTCCGGGCGCCCAGTTCGTCGGCCACCCGGAGCGACTCCCGGTAGCAGGAGGCGAGCGGCTCAGGATCGCTGCCCGGTCCCTGATGCACCGGGCCGACGGTGTGGATCACCCAGCGGGCGTCGAGACGGCCCGCGGTGGTGGCGACCGCCTGGCCGGTCGGCAGGCCCCTGCCGTACCTGGAAGCGCGCAGGGCGCGGCATTCGGCCAGGATCTCCGGGCCGCCCCGGCGGTGGATCGCCCCGTCCACGCCTCCCCCGCCGAGCAGGGACGAGTTGGCCGCGTTGACGATCGCGTCGGCGCTCTGGTGGGTGATGTCGCCCTGGACGAGCGTGATCGTGGTGGTCATGTCCGGCGCAGCCTCCTCCACACGGCCTTCGCCGCGTTGTGTCCCGACATGCCGTGCACGCCGGGTCCGGGCGGGGTGGCCGACGAGCAGATGAAGACGGCCGGGTGCGGGGTCGAGTAGGGGAACAGGGAGAGTTTGGGGCGCAGCAGGAGCTGGAGTCCACGGACCGCGCCGGAGGCGATGTCGCCGCCGACGTAGTTGGCGTTGCGGGCGGCGAGTTCGGGCGGTCCTGCGGTGGCGCGGGCCAGGACACGGTCGCGGAAACCGGGGGCGTAGCGCTCCAGTTGGCGTTCCATGGCGTCGGTGAGGTCGCCGGTCCAGCCGTTGGGCACGTGTCCGTAGGCCCAGAAGACGTGTTTGCCGGCCGGGGCTCGGGTGGGGTCGGCGACGCCGGGCTGCACGGTGATGAGGAAGGGCGCGTCGGGGGCGCGGCCCTCGCGGGAGGCGGCGCGCAGGGCGGCGCCGATCTCGTCGCTGTCCGCGCCGATCTGCACGGTGCCGGCGGTGCGGGCCTGAGGCGCGGTCCACGGCACGGGGCCGTCCAGCGCGTAGTCGATCTTGAAGACGCCGGGGCCGTAACGGTAGTTCGCGTAGTGGTCGCCGAAGCCGGCGATGCGGGCCAGGGCGGTGGGCGAGGTGTCGAAGACGTACGCCCGGGCCGGCGGCAGGTCGTCGAGGCGCTTGACCTCGTAGTCGGTGTGGACGCTGCCGCCGAGGTCCTTCAGGTACACGGCGAGGGCGTCGGAGATGGCCTGGGAGCCGCCGCGGGCGACGGGCCAGCCGCGGGCGTGCGCGGCGAGGGCGAAGACCAGGCCGATGGCGCCGGTGGCGAAGCCGCCGAGGGGGGCCATGACATGGGCGACGAGGCCGGCGAACAGGGTGCGGGCCCGCTCGTCGCGGAAGCGGCGGGTGAGCCACGTCGACGGGGGCAGGCCGAGCAGGCCGAAGCGGGCGAGGGTGACCGGGTCGCGGGGCAGGGCGGTCATCGGCAGGGACATGAAGTCGCGGGCCAGGGTGTCCCACTTGGGCAGGAAGGGCTCGACGAGCCGGCGGTACGCGCCGGCGTCGCGCGGGCCGAAGGAGGCGGCCGTCTCCCCGACCGACCGGGACAGCACGGCCGCCGTGCCGTCCGGGAAGGGGTGCGCCATGGGGAGTTCGGGGTGCAGCCACTGAAGTCCGTAGCGCTCCAGCGGGAGGGCGCGGAACGCGGGCGAGTTGACGGCGAGGGGGTGGGCGGCGGAGCACGGGTCGTGGTGGAAGCCGGGGAGGGTGAGTTCCTCGGTGCGGGCGCCGCCGCCGACGGTGTCCTTCGCCTCGAACAGGGCCACCGAGAAGCCGCGCCGGGCCAGCTCCACGGCAGCGGTCAGCCCGTTCGGCCCCGCTCCCACCACGACCGCATCGAGCATCGACGGCACCTTCGGACTCCTTCGTCAGCCGACGGCCACTGGGGGATCAGGATATGCCGGGCCGCCGGCGTCCTCCCGGGGCCTTGGGCGAGGGTGTGGCATCAGGCTCCGTCCGTCAGCAGCTCCACCACCCGGCGGGCGGTCGCCGCGTCGCGGGCCGCGGTGAAGGGCAGGGTGTTGCCGCCCCTGATGCGGAAGGGCTCACCCGCGCGGGTGAGGTGGGTGCCGCCCGCCTCCTCCACGAGGAGCAGACCGGCCGCGTGGTCCCACGCGGCTTCCCAGCTGAACGCGGTGGCGTCGGACTCGCCGCGGGCGATGGCCAGGTACTCCAGTCCGGCCGAGCCGCAGGCGCGGGGGGCCACGCCGTCCGTCCACAGGCCGAGCAGGGCGCGCTTCTGCTCGTCCGTGGTGTAGTCCGGGTGGGAGGTGGCCACGCGGAGGTCACGGCCGGGTTCCGGGGAGCCCGCGCGCAGCCGCTCGCCGTCGAGGTGCGCGCCCTGTCCCCGTACGGCCGTGGCGAACTGGTCGCGGACGGGGGCGTAGGTCCAGGAGGCGTGCACGACTCCGCCCCGCGCGAGGGCGACCAGGGTGCAGAAGCCGCTTTCGCCGCGCACGAACTGGCGGGTCCCGTCGACGGGGTCGACGATCCACACCGGCGCCTCGGCCTGTATCGCCTCGTACGACGCCGGGTCGGCGTGCACCGCCTCCTCGCCGACCACGACCGAGCCGGGCAGCAGGGCGGCGAGCGCGTCCGTGAGGTACAGCTCGGCGTTGCGGTCGGCGTCCGTCACCAGGTCGTGGGGGCCGGTCTTGAGGTCCACCTCGTGCTCGGCGAGCCGCCGCCAGCGCGGCACGATCTCCTGCGCCGCCGCCTTGCGGACCAGTTCCTCCACGTCGAAGGTGTGCCGGGCGAGAAACTCGTCGATGGTTTCGTGGGTCTCGATCATGCCTCCATGAGAGCACGCGCCACTGACAATCCCCACCCGCCCGGTGCACAGCAGGTGGAATCGGGATGAAAACGGTGTGCCCGCCCCCGCCGTCGTGGGCTCAGCGGCCCACCGCGTAGCCCTGCATGCCGCGCGGGTTGGCCGCCGCGGAGAGGACGCCGGTGGCCGGGTCCCGGGCGACCGCGCAGAGCCGGCCCTCCGACCAGGCGTCGCCGACGATCACCTCGTGGCCGCGGCGGCGGAGCTCCTCCACCACCGCCGGGTCCGTACGGGACTCGACGGTGACGCTGCCGGGACGCATGCCGCGCGGGTAGAAGGAGCCGGGGAAGCTGTCGTTGTGCCAGTTGGGGGCGTCGATGGCGCCCTGGAGGTCGAGTCCGCCGCGCACCCGCTCGCGCAGGGCGACGGCGAGGAAGAAGTGCAGCTGCCACTGGTCCTGCTGGTCCCCGCCGGGCGTGCCGAACGCCATGACGGGCACCCCGTCGCGCAGGGCTATGGAGGGGGTGAGGGTGGTCCGGGGGCGGCGGCCGGGGGTGAGGGTGTTGGGGAGGCCCTCCTCCAGCCAGGTCATCTGCAGCCGGGTGCCGAGCGGGAAGCCGAGTTCGGGGACGACGGGGTTGGACTGGAGCCAGCCGCCGCTGGGGGTGGCCGCGATCATGTTGCCCCAGCGGTCGACGACGTCCAGGTGGCAGGTGTCGCCGCGGGTGCCGCCGTCGGCGAGGACGTCGGGTTCGCCGGGCACGGGGGACGTCGGGCTCTTGGCGACGGTGGGCTCCCCGACACCCATCGGGCTGAAGCCGGACGGCTCGGTGGCCACCACGCGCGCGTGGGCGCTCAGCCGGGGGATGCGCCCGCCGGGGCTGCCGGGCCGCAGGTCGTGGGAGGCGCGGGGGCCGACCCTGGTCCGCCGCTCGGCGTTGTACTCGGCCGACAGCAGGTCGTCGAGCGGCACCTCGGCCGCGTCCCCGTACCAGGCCTCGCGGTCGGCCATGGCGAGCTTGCAGCCCTCGATCAGCAGGTGCACGTACTCGGCGGAGCCGTAGCGGGGCAGTTCCGGCGGCAGCAGGGCGAGTTGCTGGAGCAGGACCGGGCCCTGGCTCCAGGGTCCGGCCTTGCACACGGTCCAGCCGTCGAAGTCGTACGTCGCCGGGGTCTCGTAGGTCGCGGACCAGTCGGCGAGGTCGGCGGCGGTCAGGGTTCCGGTGTGGCGCTCGCCGCTGGTGTCCATGGTGGGGCGCCCGGCCTGCCGGACCAGCGCCTCGGCGATGAACCCGGTCCGCCACACCTCCCGCGCGGCGTCGATCTGCGCCTCCCGGTCGCCCGCCCCGGCGACCTCGGCGAGCAGCCGCTTCCAGGTGGCGGCGAGGGCGGGGTTGCGCAGCAACTCACCGGCGCGCGGGGACCGGCCGCCGGGCAGGTACACCTCGGCCGAGGAGGTCCACTCCGTCTCGAACAGCTCCCGTACGGTCTCGACGGTCTCGCCGACGCGCTCCACGGGCGGGTGCCCGTCCTCGGCGTACCCGATGGCGTACTTCAGGACGTCGGCGAGGGTCCTGGTGCCGTGGTCGCGCAGCAGGAGCATCCAGGCGTCGAAGGCGCCGGGCACGGCCGCGGCGAGCGGTCCGGTGCCGGGGACGAGCTCCAGGCCGAGCCCCTTGTAGTGGGCGACGGTCGCCCCGGCCGGGGCGACGCCCTGCCCGCACAGCACCCGCACCTCGCCGCCGGCCGGCGCGAGCAGGATCGGCACCTCGCCGGCCGGACCGTTGAGGTGCGGCTCGACGACGTGCAGGACGAAGGCCCCGGCCACGGCCGCGTCGTAGGCGTTGCCGCCGTCCTCCAGCACGGCCATCGCCGACTGCGAGGCCAGCCAGTGGGTGGAGGACACCATGCCGAAGGTGCCCTGGAGGGTGGGGCGGGTGGTGAACTGCATCTCTCACCTCGGGGTTAGCGCGGTGCCGACAACGTTGCCCATCTGTTCGGCCCTGATCGGTCAGCAGGCTACCGATCGGCTCCGGCGTCCTCACGGTCCGGTGCGGTTCCGGTGTCCTCGCGGTCCGGCTCGGTCGCGGCGCTCTCGTCGGCGCGGCGGCGGGCGTCCTCGTCGGTGCGGGCGTCGTAGCTGACGAGTTTGGGGAGTGCTGCGGTGAGCAGGCCCACCGCGGCGACGCAGGCGAGTCCGCCGGTCCAGATCGCCGGGCGGGCGCCGGTCCAGCCGGCCATCGCCCCGGCGCGGACCTGGCCGAGCTGGGGGCCGACGCTGTAGGAGAGGACCTCGATGCCGGCGAGCCGGCCGCGCAGCCGGTCGGGGATGGTCTGGTTCCAGATGGTCGAGCGGCCGAGACCGCTGAGCATGTCCCCCGCTCCCGCCAGGCCGAGGCACGCCAGGACCAGCCAGACGTTCGACGTCCAGCCGGCCGCCGCCATGGCCAGGCCCCAGCCGGCGGCGCCGAACACCACGAGGAGACCGTGCCGTTGCGTCCGGGAGACCCAGCCACTGGTGAGGCTGAGCAGCAGCGATCCGACGGCGCCCGCCGAGTACATCAGGCCCAGCGACCAGTCGGCGTCGAGCTCGTCGGCGAGGAAGGGGAAGATCGTGTTGGGGAAGGCGAAGAACATCGCCGCCAGGTCCACCGCGTACGTGCCCAGGAGCACCGGCCGCGACCAGGCGTACCTGGCCCCTTCGGCGATGCCGCGGAGCGACGGCTTGGCGGCGTGCTCGACGGGCGGCACGGGTGAGAGCCGGCGGCACATCAGGACCGACGCGAAGAAGCAGACCACGGTGGTGGCGTACGCGGGGACGTTGCCCGCGTACGCCACCACGAGACCGGCCAGCGCGGGTCCGCCGATCGCGCCCGCCTGCCAGCGCAGGGCGTTGAGCGCGGCGGCGGCGGGAAGCTGGTCGTGCGGGACGATCCGGGCCAGCAGCGAGTCCAGGGCGGGGCGTTGGAGTCCCGCGAGTGCCGCGACCCCGGCCGCCACCACGTACAGCGGCCACAGCATGGGGTGCGGCAGCAGCGCGTTCAGCAGCAGGACGACGGCCAGCAGTCCCAGTCCCGCCTCGGTGAGCACGATGACCTTGCGCCGGTCCACCGCGTCCGCGAGTGCCCCGCCGTACAGGCCGAAGACGACCAGCGGCACCAGTTCGACGGCGCCCATCGCGCCCACCGCGAGCGGTGAGCCGGTGAGTTCCTTGATCTGGAGCGGCAGCGCGATCAGCGCCATCACGCTGCCGAGGTAGGTGACCAGGCCCTGCACCCACAGGAGGCGGAAGTCCCGGGAGGAGCGCCAGGGCGCGAGGTCGGGCAGTACTGCGGCGAGCTTCTTGGGCATGGTTCAGCGGCTCCCGGCCGCGTGTCGCGGCGACGCGGCCGCGGCTTCGGTGTCCGTGGCCGTCGAGTGGTGGCGTCCGATCGGCAGGACGAGGGGCTTGCCCGAGACCGGGTCCTCGATGACGCGGCTCTCCATGCCGTACACGGCCCGGACGGTGTCCTCGGTCATCACTTCCTCGGGTGTTCCGGCGGCGTGCAGTCGCCCGGACGCCAGGGCTATCAGCCGATCAGCGTAGCGGGCGGCCAGGTTGAGGTCGTGCAGGACCATGACGATCGTGGTGCCGCGGGTCCGGTTGAGGTCGGTCAGCAGGTCGAGGACCTCGATCTGGTGGCTGATGTCGAGGAACGTGGTGGGCTCGTCGAGCAGCAGCAGGTCGGTCTGCTGGGCCAGTGCCATGGCGATCCACACGCGCTGGCGCTGGCCGCCGGAGAGTTCGTCGACGGCCCGGTCCATCAGGTCGGTCGTGCGGGTGGCCTCCAGTGCGGCGGCGACCGCGGCGTCGTCCTCGGCCGTCCAGCGGGAGAAGGCCCGCTGGTGGGGGTGGCGGCCCCGGCCGACCAGGTCGAGGACCGTGATGCCTTCGGGGGTGACCGGTGACTGCGGCAACAGGCCGAGGGTGCGGGCGAGTTCCTTGGCCGGGGTGCGGTGGACCTCCTTGCCGTCCAGGAGGACCCGGCCCGCGCGCGGGGCCAGCAGCCGGGACATCGAGCGCAGCAGCGTCGACTTGCCGCAGGCGTTGGCGCCGACGATCACCGTGATCCGTCCGGCCGCGAGGGTCAGGTCCAGGCCCTCGATGACGGCGCGGTCGCCGTAGCCGAGCGTGAGGTCCTCGGTGGCGAGGGTGTGGGACGCGGTCACAGTGAGCCTCCGGCCCGGTTGGTGCGGACGATCAGGTAGACGAGGTAGGGGGCGCCGAGGACGCCGGTGACGACGCCGACGGGATAGCGGGTGTCGAGGGCGTACTGGCCGGTGAAGTCGGCGACCAGGACGAGCAGGGAGCCGACCAGTCCCGCCGGGACCAGCAGGGAGCCGCCGGTTCCGGTGAGCCGGGCGGCGATCGGGCCGGAGAGGAACGCGACGAAGGCGATCGGTCCGGCCGCCGCCGTGGCGAACGCGATCAGTCCGACGGCGGCGACGATCACCGTGACGCGGGTGCGTTCGACGCGGACGCCGAGCGCGGAGGCCGTGTCGTCCCCGAGGCTGAGCGCGCTGAGGTTGCGGCCCTGGAACAGCAGCACCGGGCCGAGCGTCAGCACGGCCAGGACGGTGGGCAGGGTCTCCTCCCAGGTGGTGCCGTTGAGGCTGCCGGTGAGCCAGCGCATCGCCGCCTGGAGGTCCCATTCGCCGGCCCGGGACAGGACGTAGGAGGTGACGCTGTCGAGCAGGGCGGCGATGCCGATGCCGATCAGGATGAGCCGGGTGCCGGCGACCCCGTCGCGGAACGCGAGGGTGTACACCAGCAGCGCCACCCCGAGTGCGGCGGCGATCGCCAGTACGGACACCTGGGTCTCGCTCAGCGAGAAGGTGACGATGGCGATGGCCGCCGCCGCGCTCGCGCCCGCGCTGATGCCGATGATGTCGGGGCTGGCGAGCGGGTTGCGGAGCATCGTCTGGAAGGTGACGCCGGCCATGCCGAAGCTGAAGCCGGCGGTCAGGGCGAGCACCGCCCTCGGCAGCCGCAGCGTGCCGACGGTGAAGGACGCGCCCGGCACCTGCTCGCCCATGACCACGCGCAGCACGTCGGAGGCCGGGTAGAAGGTGTGCCCGGCCATGAGCGAGGTGGCGAAGGCGGCGACGACGAGGACCAGCAGGGCCGAGACGATCAGCCGTCGCCGGTGGGCGCGGCGGACCCGGGCGCGGGTGACCGTGCGCCGCGTCGGCGGGGTGGTGACGACGGGGGCGCTCACAGGGATCTGACCTTCTGCCGGCGGACGATGTGGATGAAGAAGGGGGCGCCGACGATCGCGGTCACGATGCCCACCTCGATCTCGGCCGGCCGGGCCACGACCCGGCCCACCACGTCGGCGGCCGTCAGCAGGACGGCTCCGCCGAGCGCGGAGAACGGCAGTGTCCAGCGGTGGTCGACGCCGGCCAGCAGCCGGCAGGCGTGCGGTACGACGAGTCCGACGAAGGCGATCGGCCCGGCGACGGCGGTGGACGCGCCGCACAGCACGACCGCGCCGAGCGCGGCGACCGCCCGCACCAGGGCCACCCGCTCGCCGAGTCCGGCGGCCAGTTCGTCGCCCAGGGCGAGGGAGTTGAGGGCGCGGGCGGAGGCCAGGCAGATGACGAAGCCGGCGGCGAGGAAGGGCACGACGCTGCCGAGCTGTGCGTAGGTGGCGCCTCCGACGCCGCCTATCTGCCACAGCCGGAAGGTGTCCGAGATGTCGTTGCGCGGCAGGACGACGGCGCTGACCAGCGAGGCGAGCGCGGCCGAGATGGCGGCGCCGGCGAGGGCCAGCTTCAGCGGGGTGGCGCCGCCGCGTCCCAGCGAGCCGACGGCGTACACGAAGCCGGCGGTCAGTGCGGCCCCGGTCATCGCCGTCCAGATGTATCCGGACACCGAGGCGAGGCCGAAGTGGGCGACGCCGGTGACCACGGCGAGCGAGGCGCCCATGTTGACGCCGAGGATGCCGGGATCGGCCAGCGGGTTGCGGGTGACGCCCTGCATGACCGCGCCGGAGAGGCCGAGGGCGGCGCCCACGGTGACGGCGAGGAGGGTGCGGGGGATGCGGTTGGCGACCGCGGCCTCCTCCAGGGTGCCCTCCGCTCCGCCGAGCGCCGCCCAGACGTCGGCCCAGGCGACGTCGCGGGAGCCGAGGGCGAGGGAGGTGGTCATGGCGGTGAGCAGGACCGCGGTGACGACGAGGAGCCAGGTGACGCGCACCCGCGCCGGACGCCGCAGCGGGGCGGTGTCCGGCGCGGGCGGGGTCTCGGTGACGGTCACGCGGCCTTGTCCACCTTGTCCGCGGCCCCGGCGAGCGCCTTCACGTAGTCCTCCAGGACGTACGGGATGGCCAGCGGGGTCGGGTTGGCGGCGGTGGCCAGCGGGGTGCTGCCGGGCAGCAGGTAGAGGGAGTTCCGCTCGACGGCGGCCAGCTTCGAGGTGAGCGGGTCCTTCTTGAGGGCGTTCAGCAGTTCGCCCTTGTCGTCCCCGTAGCCGGTGATGACGTCGACGTCGTTGAAGTCGTCGATGTGCTCGGCGCTCTTGGTGAGGACGAACTTCTTGGTCGACTTCGACGGCCCGGAGACGCTGGCGGGGATCTTCATGCCGAGGTCGGTGAAGAACTGCGTGCGGGTGTCGTGGGTGGTGTAGAAGCCGACCTGGCTGACGTTCTTGGACGACACGTGCGTCATGAACATCGCCGTCTTCCCCTTCAGCTGGGGGTACTTGGCGGCGGTCTTCTCGATCTGCCCCTCGAGGCCGGCGATCAGTTCGTCGCCCTCGTCGGCCAGTCCGATGGCCTTGCTGTTGAAGCGGATGATGTCGCGCCACGGGGTCGCCCAGGCGGCCTCGGGGTAGGCCACGACGGGGGCGATCCGGCTGAGGGTCTCGTAGTCCTGCTCCGTCAGTCCGGAGTACGCGGCGAGGATGACGTCCGGCTTGGTGTCGGCGACGGCCTCGAAGTCGATGCCGTCGGTCTCGTCGAACAGGACGGGGGTCTTGGCGCCGAGTTCCTCGAGCCGGTCCTCGGTCCAGGGCAGTACGCCGTCCCCGTCGTCGTCACCGAAGTTGGCCTTGGCCATGCCGACGGGGACGACGCCGAGGGCGAGCGGGACCTCGTCGTTGGCCCAGTTCACGGTGGCGACGCGCTTCGGCTTGTCGGGGATGACGGTGGTGCCGAGGGCGTGCTCGATCGTCACCGGGAACCGGCCGGAGCCCTTGGCGCCGGCACCGGCGGCGCCGCTGTCGTCGTTGGTGTCGCCGGACTCGCCGCCGCAGGCGGTGAGTCCGAACAGGAGGGCCGCCGCGAGGGCGAGCGCGCGCAGGCGTGGGGTTCTCATCGGCCCGTGTTCCACTCTCGTTCAAGTTAGGTAAGGCTTGCCTGAACAGCGTATGGAGCAGGGGTCCGTGGATCAATCGAGCCTTTTCGACAGCCCTTGTAGCGATCGGGACACGGGACCGTGCGGGCCCTGCGGTACGACGGGCCCCTCAGCGCGCCCGGAACCTGCCGGGAGTCATGCCGGTCGTCCGCCGGAAGGCCGCTCCGAAGGCGCTCGCCGAGCGGTAGCCGACCGCGTCGGCCACCACGTCGACCTCGAAGCCGAGGGACAGCAGGTGCACGGCGTGCTGGGCCCGCACCGAGGCGACCCAGCGGGCGAAACTCGTGCCCGTCTCGCTCCGGAACGCGCGGGTGATCGTGCGGGCGCTGCACCCGAGGGCGGCGGCCCAGCCGGTCAGCGTGCGCTGGTCGGCGGGATCGGCCCGTACGACGTCCACGATCGGCCGCAGCAGCGCGGAGGTGGGCAACTGCACCAGCAGCGCCCTGGACGACGGGCGCAGGACGTCGAGCACCATCGCCTCGGCCACGGCCCGGGAGCGGGGCGACAGGTCGGGCTCCTCGAGCCGTTCCAGGAGCAGCCGGAGCAGCGGGGTGATCTCCACGGCCACCGGCACGTCGGGCAGCGCGGACTCCGTACCGTGCCGGAAGAAGTGGGCGCGGTAGGAGGTCCCGGCGACCGCGGAGGCGGAGTGCAGCTGCCCCGCCGGCATCCACAGTCCCAGCGTCGGCGTGATGCACCACACCCGGGAACCGACCACGGCGGTGGAGGTGCCGTACTCGTTCCAGAGGAGTTCGTGCCAGGGGTGCGAGTGTTCGTTCCACGTCGTGTCGGCGGCGACAACCTCCTCGTACCCCTTGATCACGAAGGGCACGTCCCCCTCGCCGGCGGCGAGTGCCGGCAGGTCCCTGATGACACGCATGCGCTCAGGCTAACCGGCACCCGCCGCGCGCCGGCCTCCGGTCAGGGCCTGAGGCCGGCCGCGAAGGCCCTGGTCAGCGCGGTCGGTGCGGTGATGGCGGTGCCCACGACGACGCCGTGCGCGCCCGTCGCCAGGGCCTGGGCGGCCTGCTGCGGGGTCGCGATACGGCCCTCGGCGATCACCGGGACGGGGACCGCGGCGGCGAGGCCGGCGACGTGGGCGAGGTCCGGGGCGCTCCGCACGGGTGGGCCCGGCACATAGCCGGAGAGCGTCGTACCCACGAAGTCGGCGCCCTGCCCGGCGACTTCGCGGCCCTCGTCGAAGGTGGACACGTCGGCCATGACGAGGGCGCCCGCCTCGTGGACGGCCTCGACGAGCTCCGCGAAGGTGCTGCCGTCGGGGCGGGGGCGGTCGGCGGCGTCGGCCGCGACGGTGGCCGCGACGACCTCCGGCTGCCCGTTCCGCACCCGCTGCTGGAAGGCGGACGACGCGTGCGCCACCGTGTTCCCGGCCGCCTCCGACGGCGCGGACGGACACCGCCGGCACTGTGTGCACCCCAGGAGGGAGCGGTGCCCGCCGCCGTCTGACCGCCGGGGCGGGTCCGAGGGGGCGGGGAACATCCCTGTCCCCGCCGGTGTTGGCGTCCACGGCAACAGTGAAAGGCGGAGCCGTGCACGGTGAGTACAAGGTTCCCGGCGGCAAGCTCGTCGTCGTGGACGTGGACGTGGAGGACGGCGTGCTGCGTCGCGCGCGTGTGGCGGGCGACTTCTTCCTCGAACCCGACGAGGCCCTGGACGCCGTGAACCGCGCCCTGGACGGCGCCCCCGCCGACACCGACGCCGCCGGTCTGGCCGCGCGGATCGACGCGGCCCTCCCCGAGGGGACCGTGATGTACGGGCTCACCTCGGAGGGTGTCGGCATCGCGGTGCGCCGCGCGCTCGCGCACGCCACCGACTGGACCGACTACGACTGGCAGGTGATCCACGAGGGCCCGCAGCCGCCCGCCCTGCACATGGCGCTGGACGAGGTGCTGACCGCCGAGGTCGCCGCCGGCCGGCGTCCGCCGACGCTGCGGGTGTGGGAGTGGGGCGCCCCGGCGGTGATCATCGGCAGCTTCCAGTCGCTGCGCAACGAGGTCGACCCCGAGGGCGCCCGGCGGCACGGCATCGAGGTGGTGCGCCGGATCTCCGGCGGCGGCGCGATGTTCGTGGAGCCCGGCAACACCATCACGTACTCGCTGTCGGTGCCGGAGGCGCTGGTGCAGGGGCTGTCGTTCCAGGACAGCTACGCCTATCTCGACGACTGGGTGCTGGGCGCGCTCGGCGAGATGGGGATCCGGGCCTGGTACCAGCCGCTGAACGACATCGCCACCGACCAGGGCAAGATCGCGGGCGCCGCCCAGAAGCGGGTCGTGGGCCCGGACGGCGGCCCCGGCGCGGTGCTGCACCACGTGACGATGGCGTACGACATCGACGCTGACAAGATGCTCGACGTGCTGCGCATCGGCCGGGAGAAGCTGTCCGACAAGGGCACCAAGAGCGCGAAGAAGCGGGTGGACCCGCTGCGCCGGCAGACCGGTCTGCCGCGCGAGGCCGTCATCGAGCGGATGATCGACTCGTTCCGCGCCCGGTACGGGGCGGCGGACGGCAAGGTGACCGACGGGGAGCTGGCCCTCGCGGAGGAACTGGCACGTGCGAAGTTCACCACGCCTGACTGGACCGCCCGCGTGCCGTGACGGAGGACCCCGCCCGTGGGGTCAGACGAGGGGGGTGAAGAAGAAGGTGTCACGGGTGCGGAAGGCACCGCTCGCGGAGAAGGTGAAGAAGTCCGCGAAGCGCAGCGACACCTCGCTCCCGTCGTGCAGCGTCCCGGCGAACGAACCGTGCACCGCCGCGCCGTCCCTCTCCATCAGCACGGTGGCGAGGGTGTGACGGCCCTTCTTGATGACCCGCTGGCTCCGGTAGAAACGCTCTAGGGCCCGCCGGCCGACGAGCGGGTCGTAGCCGGGCCGGCGGTAGACCGCCTTCGGGCTGAAGAGCGCGACGAGTTCGGCCACGTCGCCCGCGTCCACCAGCTCGTAGTAGCGGCGTACACGTTCTTCCCTTTCCATCACCAGCCTCCTCGGACGACCGGGCGCGGGTACGGGATCCGGTCGGTCACGGTGTGCCGGACGCCGCGCCGAGGTCGAGTTCGATACTCGTGACGGCGAGCAGCTCGCCGGTGGCCGTGTCACGCATCGCCATGTCGGCGATCTCGATGCGCGGGTCGGCTTCGCGGTGCCACCTGCGGACGGAGACGGTGAAGACGGCGCCGGGGTCCGCGTTGCCGAAGTAGCCGAGTTTCTGGTCGACCACCCTGCGCCGCAGGAAGTGTTCGTCACCGCGCCCGAGCGAGCGCCACAGGCTCAGCAGGGCCGTGTCGAAGATGGAGAAGTACGCCGCGAAGTACACCAGGCCCGCGCCGTTGAGGTCACGGTTGACGTCGAGCACGTATTCGCAGGTGTGGTCCGGGCCGGCCGGTACGAGGCCCTGCGGGACCTCGGGGTGGAAACTGCCGGCTTGGCGGGCGCGGCCCACGAGCGTGCGGGGCGAGTAGACGCTGGGCATCCGCGGCAGGCCGGCGTAGGCGAAGTCCGGGGGTGCCGCCTCGAACAGGCCCTGGTTGCTGCCGGGGCGGCTGCGGGCTATCCAGCGGTTGACGTTCTCGACGTACAGACAGTCCGGGTGCGGCTCGTCGTGCACCTCGCTCGGCTCCAGCGGTCCGCCGGGCAGGTCGAGTTCCGCGGGCGCGAGCCGGTGGAGCGTGAGCGCCGACTGGCTGCCGAACTGGAAGACCCGTGAGTCCACCCGGAGTTCGTCACCGAAGGCGAGGCCGTGCGGATGGACGGTACGTCCGCCGCGCACCCGGTAGTAGTAGAAGGACAGGTAGACGGGGTGTCCTTCGGCGGTACGGGCCGCGTGCACGTTCGTTCCGGACGCCGCGGCGACGGCTTCCCAGGTCCAGTCCCCGATGCGTCCGAAGATCAGCGATCCGCCACTGCACATCCCCGGTGACACGGTCACCCGGCGCGACAGGGAAGCGTGATCCGCCGTCCGCACGCTCTCGGTCGTGCTGCTCTGCAGCATGGCTTCTTCTCCCTCGTTGTCTCCCCCGTCACTGGCTCACCGCCGGGGCGCGGACCGGGCGGGGGAGGGCTCGGGGGGAAGAGCGCGGTGGCGCTCCTCCACGAGCCGGGCGAGGTCCGCGAGAGTGCCGGCTTCCGCCAGTTCGTAGTCGTGGACCTCGATGCCGAGTCCGGTGTTCAGCAGCTCCGCCAGTTCCACCAGGGCGACGGAGTCGAGCCCCACCTCCGTCCGGGTGGCCGTCGGCACGACGTCCTCCGCCCTCATCTGGAGTTCGTCGACCAGGATGCCGCGAAGGACCTCAAACATGGCTCGCCGTCCTTTCGTCCGTCGCGCGGAGGTTGAGGGCCACGTCCACGATGAGGTCCTCCTGGCCCGCCACCGCCTGGAGCCGGCCCAGTTCGAAGAAGACGTCGCGGGGGTCGACGCCCTCGCGCTGCGAGATGTCGAGCACCCGGGTCTTGAACCCGGAGAACACCCCGGCCAGGCCGCTGACGATGCCCACGGAGTCGATGGACGGCGGGGCGTCCATCAGTTCCGTCGCGGCGATGTCCGCCGCGTCGAGGAGCCGGTACAGGTCGATGCCGGTCGAGTACCCCATCCGTTCCAGGACCGGTACCACGACCTCCAGTTGGGTGTTGCCCGCTCCGGCGCCGAAGCCGCGGGCGCAGGCGTCCACGATGTCGGCTCCGGCCTCGACCGCGGCGATCGAGTTCGCCACGGCCATGCCCAGGTTGTTGTGCCCGTGGAACAGCACGGGCACCGTGACGGCCGCGCGGATGGCGCCGATGCGTTCGGTGACGTCGGCCGGCAGGTAGTGGCCCGAGGAGTCGAGGATGCCCACACCGGTCGCGCCGTAGCCGACGAGGCGGGCGCACTCCTCGGCCAGCCGTCCGGCACTCGCCATGTGGCTCATCAGCAGTACGGCGTGCGCGTCCACTCCCGCCTCGCGCAGGAACCCGAGGTGCCGCTCGGCCAGGTTCCCCTCGGTGCAGTGGGTGCCGATGCGTACGAGGTCGGCCTGGTGGGAGATGGCCTTCCTGAGGTCCTCCACGGTTCCCCAGCCGGGCAGCATGAAGACGCCCATCCTGCTGCTTCGCAGGGCCTCCCGGACCACTGACAGCATCTCGTCGTCGCTGCACCGGGCCTGTCCCACCTGGAGGGAGGAGGCGCCCAGGCCGTTGCCGTGCCCCACCTCGACCACGGGGACGGCCGCCGCGTCGGCCGCCGCCGCGTACGCGCGGAGCTGCCGGCTGCTGAGCTGGTGGCGGACGGCGTGGTGACCGTCGCGCAGGGTCGGGTCGTGGATCTGGACCGACTTCGCCGTGGTGGTGTCCCCCGGCCCCGTATCGGTGTTCCGGCTCATGACGTCACCGCCCCGACGGTCGCGAAGCGGTCTGCCGCGTATCGCTCCGCGACGTGCAGCGCGGCGGCGTTGATGATGTCGATGTTCCCGGCGTACTCCGGAGTGCGTTCGCCGCGGGCGGTGACCTCGACGGCGACGAAGGCCTTCTCCCCGTCGGCCGTGCACGCCGTGACCCGGTAGCCGTCGACGAAGGACCGGACACCGCGGGCGGCGTCCTCGACCAGCGCGCGCACCGATGTGTCGGTGAGGTCTTCGCCGAGCAGGGACATGGCGACCCGGAACATCGCCGGGGGCCTGGCGGGGCTCAGGTTGAGGATCGCCTTGACCTCGTCGACCCCGGTGAGGGTCCGGACCGCGGCCCGGGTGGTCCCTATGTACTCGTCGAGGTTCAGCCGGGTGGAGGGGCCGACGCTCATGCTGGCGGCCGTGGTGACCACCTCGATGTAGTGGACGCGGTGCCGCCGCGCGATGGCGTGCAGGATCGGTATGGACGCCTGGCCGCCGCAGCTGACCATGTTCACGTCGCGGTGGGCGAGAGCGTCCGGCCCGTTGACCGTCGGCACCACCATCCGGCCGACCTGGCTCGGTGTCAGGTCGATGAGCATGGTGCCGAGCGGCGCCAGCCGTGCGGCGTGCTCGGCGTGCGACAGCGCGCTGGTCGCGTCGAACGCCACGTCGAACACGTCGTCGGTACCGGTCAGGGACCGGATGCCGTCCGTGGCCGTCCGCAGGCCGAGTCTGTCCGCCTGCCGCAGCCCCGGTGAGGCGCCGTCCCGTCCCACGACGAGCCGGAGGTCGAGGACGTCCGACCGCATGACCTTCGTCATCAGGTCGACCCCGATGAGGCCCGCGCCGAGCACCACGGCGGACAGCCGTCCGTTTCGTTCCATGTCTGTACGGTCCTTCCGTGGGCACGGGACACGGTCCCGTGCGTACGTGGGGGGTCAGGGAAGGGCTGAGAACAAGGCTTCGCGCGACTTGTGGTGGGGGGATCGGTGGTTTCGTGATCCGGCCCGGTGCGGGGGGCTCGTTCGGGGCGGGTTCCGATCCCGCACCGCCCCGTACCGGCGGTCGTCGGGGACCGCGTGTGCCGGTACGCCGGTCATGAGGCGCACGTTCGGCGCTCACGTGCTCAAAACGTAGCACGGGGTGTCTGACCCCGCCTTTCAGGCGTGTCGGTGGCCTTGACAGGCGGCAGTGGATACGGTCGGAGAAGGCTCGAGGAGGTAACCGTGGACACCCTGCACCGCCGCGGCCCGGCCCAGGTCCACATCCAGAGCCGGGAGTGCGATCCGCAGATCCTGGCGCGGTTCACCGGCGCGTCCTTCTTCCCGGAACGGCTGCTCGGCTCGGCGATCATCGACACGGTGTACCGGGCCGGCGGCAGTCTCCTGTACATCACCGCCCCGCCGGTGCTGGACCCCGACGAGCAGGTGGCGTACTACCTCGGGCTGCCGGGCGCCGGCCACGGCGACGCACGGACCCGGGTGCGTCTCGTGGGTCTGGACGACGCCGGTCCCCGGTGGCTGAGCGAGAAGGTCCTCGACGCGGACAACCCGCAGGCCGCGCGGGTCCGCGCGGCCGTCCGGGAGTTCGTGGACGGCCGGCGGCGCGACGGTGCCGACGTCCGGCTGAACTATTTCGAACCGTCCGCGCCGCTGGAGCGCTTCGCCCGGGAGCTGGAGGTGCCGGGCAACCAGCCGCACTCGTCCTGCATCCCGCTGGGCACCAAGCACTCCGGCCGCCGGCTCTTCGCCGAGGCGGGCATCCCGTTCCCGGAGGGCTCCGCCGAACTGCTGCACACCCTCGCCGACATCGCCGGTGAAGTGGCCCGGATGGCACGGGCGGGGCACCGGGCGGTGCTCGTCAAGCTCGACGACTCCACCTCCGGAGCGGGTCTCGGCAACGCGATGCTGGACCTCGACGACCTGGGGCTGCCGACCGGGACGGACGACGAGGCGCTGACCGGACGCGTTCTCGCCGCGCTGCCCCGGGCCACCCTCGTGGACCCCGCGATCACCTGGGACGACTACGTCCGTGCGGTGGAGAAGACCGGTGCCGTCGTGGAGGAGTGGGTCAGGGACGACACGCTGTCCAGCCCCAGCTTCCAGGGCAGGATCACCGGCGACGGCACGGTGGAGGCGGTCTCCACCCATGACCAGGTGTTCACCGGTCACGACCAGAGCTACGTCGGCTGCCGGTTCCCGGCGAGCGCCGAGTACCGGCGGACGCTCATCGACTACGGGGTGCGCGTCGGCCGCGCCCTGCGGGAGCGGGGCGTGGGCGGGGGCGACTACGGGGTGGACTTCCTCGCCAGGCGCACCGCCGACGGCTGGCAGCTCCTGGGATGCGAGATCAATCTGCGGGGCACGGGCACCAAGCACGCCTTCGGCATCGCCTCGGGGCTCCTGGGTACGCCCGCCACGCCCGACGGCCGGCTGGTCCACGGCGGACCCGACGGCTCCGAGCGCGTCTACGAGGCGTCGGACGCCATCATCGACCCGCGCTACAAGGGGCTGCGGCCGGCCCATCTGATCCGCGCGGTCACCGAGTCCCCGCTCGGTTACGACCCCGCGCGCGCGACGGGCGTGGTGCTGCACACGATGAGCGCCGCCCACGACCACGGGAAGTTCGGCGCCGTGTGCATCGGCGCGGACCGGGCCGAGGCCACGGCGCTGCTGCGCGGACTGCGGGAACTGGTGGACGGCCTGGCGGATCGGGCGTCGCGCTGAGCCGGACCGCACGGCGGCCATTCGGGTTCGGATTGTGACGGACGGCGGCCCGTGTGGAACGGCTGCTGTACCGGGCGGGCACGTGTCCGTCCGGGCGGTTCGCCGGGGCCCCACGAAGGAGACACGTCATGAGCACCGTCACGCCGGAGGTTCCGGAATCCTCGCTCGAGTACGCCGCCGACCTCGCCGCGGTCGCGTCCCTCCTGCAGATCGGCGCCGAACTCGGAGTGGACGGGCTGCTGGACTCGGGTGACAGTTTCGACGCCGCCGAACTGGCCGGGCACGCCGCCGTCCCGCAGGACAGGGCCGCCGGGTACCTGCGTGCCCTGGCCGCCGCCGGACTGATCACCGACACCGGGACCGGCGGCCGTTTCCGGGTCTCGGACGACTACCCGGCGCTCAGGTACCAGGCGGGTTACGTGTCCTGGGCGATGAACGCCAACGGCCCGTTCATCACGAACGTCCGGGAGTTCTTCGCCGACGGCGAGGCCGCCTCGCGGCACCACCGTCGCGACGGCCGCAGGGTCGCGGTCAGCTCGCGCTGGATCGGCGAACGGGCCTTCTATCCCCCCGTGCTCGACCGGGTGGAGGCGGCCGGCGCGCAGCGGGTCGTGGACCTCGGCGCGGGCGCCGGCCGACTGCTGATCGAGCAGCTGCGACGGGACGCCACCCGCACCGGCGTGGCGCTCGACATCAGCGAGGCCGCCTGCGCGGCGGCGCGGGAGGCCGCCGTCCAGGCCGGGGTGGACGACCGGCTCCAGGTGGCCGTGCGCTCCATCGAGTCCCTGGTCGACGACCCCGCCCCGATCGAGGACGCCGACGTCATCCAGGCCTGCTTCGTCATGCACGACGTCAACCAGGACCCGGCCGTCCTCGACGCGGTGCTGGTCCGTTGCCGGGAAGCGCTCGCGGCCAACGGGTTCATGGCGGTGGTCGACGCGGTCTCCTACGCGCCGCGCCCCCGCGAACGGAGGTTCAGCGCGCTGTTCACCTACCTGCACGCGGACTTCATGGGCATCCGGCTGCCGAGCGAGCAGGAGTGGGAGGACAAGTTCCGGGCGGCCGGCTTCGCGAAGGTGCAGTGCGTACCGCAGGTCTTCCCGGGAGGCCGGCTCTTCGTGGCGTTCAAGTGACCGACCGGGCGGAACAGGAGACCGGCATGGACGCACGGCTTCACCGGCGGCTCGCGGACGAGCTCCTGACGGCGAGGAGAAAACGCCGCCCGGTGCCGCGGATCTCCGCACGCCACCCCGGGTTCTCCCTGGGGGACGCCTACGCCGTCCAGCGCGAGTTGCGCGCACTGGAGGAGGCGGACGGAGCGGTGGTGGTCGGGTACAAGATCGGCGCCACCAGTGAGGCCATCCAGCGGATGTTCGGGATCGACCAGCCCGACTTCGGCTACCTCACGGACCGGATGATGCTGCCCGACGGCTGCTGCGTGGACGCGGACCGGTTCATCGCTCCGAAGGTCGAGGGAGAACTCGCCTTCCGGCTGGGCGAGGACCTCGCCGGTGACTCCGTGACGGCGCGGGACGTACTGGACGCCTCTATCGAAGTCCTGCCGGCGCTGGAGATCTGTGACAGCCGGATCGAGCACTGGGACATCGGCCTGGTGGACACCGTGGCCGACAACGCGTCGTCGGCCATGGCGGTGCTCGGTCCCCCCGTCCCGCCGGCCGGCGCGGACCTCGCGGCGGAACAGATGGTCTTCCAGGCGGGCGAGCACGTGCGGACGGCGTCCGGCTCCGCGGTGATGGGACATCCGGCGGAGGCCGTGGCCTGCCTCGCCCGCATCCTGGCCTCGTACGGCACCGGCATCACCGCCGGCCAGGTCGTCCTCGCGGGCGCCTGGGCCGGCGCCGTCGACCTGCTGCCCGGCAGCCCGGTGAAGGCGTCCTTCGGCCGGCTGGGCTCGGTCTCCCTCACCGTGGACACCCGTGACTCCGACGGGTGAGACGGCCCTTGACGGCTGACCGGCGACCGGAGTCGCATGGGCCGCGCGAAAGGCGACCGCCGGGGAACCGGCCCGTACCGATACACAAATCACCTCTTCACGGGGGGAATTGCGGCAAGCCGGCACCTCCGGCGGTACGTCCCTGTCACCGCGCCTCTACGGAGCGAGTTGGCCCTTCCCGCACCACGGGAACGCGTGTGACACTGGCGTCCCGTCCGCTGTGCGGACCCCCCTCCGCACCGTCCCCCACGAAGAGTGCGCCGTGCGTTCCTTTCCTCTGCCGATCGCCCTGACCGCGCGCCTGTCCCCGGTGGTCGTCCTCGCCGCGGCCGGCTGGGCGCTGTCCTCCGGTCCGCCGTCCGCGTCGCCGGAAGCCGCGGACAAGCCGACCGAGGAGACGAAGACCCGGTCCGCGACCGCCCCTTCGCGGACACAGGTGGCGAAGACGTACACCGCCGCGCCGGCGCCGTGCGACAGCATCGCCGAGAAGAGCGTCAAGTCCCTTGTGCCGGGCGCCAAGACGGACGGCAAGGAGATCCAGTCCACGGACTCGAAGCTGCGCCGCACCTGTTCCTGGAACGCGCTCAAGGGCTACGAGTACCGCTGGCTCGACGTCTCCTTCGAGGTGCTGGAGTCGGACGAGGCGGCGGAGCGGTCGTACCAGGGGCGGCTGGAGGACAAGAGCGGCGGGGGCGCGGTCCCCGGGCTCGGGAACGCGGCGTACTCCGTCGTGAACCTCACCACCGAGGACAAGCAGCAGACGCGCGAGGGCGTGGTGGTGGCCCGCGCCTCCAACGCGCTGGTGATCGTGACGTACAACGGCAGCGACTTCGAGTCGAAGAAGGCGCCGAGCACGGACGAGATCAACAAGGGCGCCATCAAGGCCGCGAAAGAGGCGGTGGCGGCCCTGGAGAAGAACCGGAATTGATGGTTCCGTGACATCTGTCACACGCCGTGGCCGATCTGTGCGGGTCGCTTAGTAGAAACCGCTCGGACGACATAGGGGACTTGTCCGTCTTGCCGTGAATGCGGGAGGGGGCGGGGCGGGGGGCGTCCGGGGGGAGAGCCGATGGCCGCCGCTCCTTCGCCGTATGAGGCTTTCTGACGAGGCGGCAGGCGGGCCGGAGGGCCCGCCGCGGACGGGTCGGCACGCCCTCCGGCCCGCCGCAAGCCCCCTGTGGACCTACGAAGCGCGGTAGTACAGATGCCCTTTGCGCCCGGCGCCGGGGCGTCCCAAGAATGACCAGCCTCCGGACAGCAGGGGTGAGGTCACGCATGGGAAAGCATCGTCATCAGAAGCAGTACCGGCGGACGGTCGTCGCGGCGGTCGCCGTAGGAGTCATAGGCATACCCTCGGTCGCCATGGCCTGCACGGACTGGCCCGACGAGGGCGAGCGGCAGGACCGGGGCACGGCGGCCGGTGCGGAGGACAGGTGGGGCGGCCCCGACTGGTACAGCCGGTGGAGCAGCCAGCAGCACGGTGAGCCGGCGCCCGTACCGTCGGACACGCCGACCGCCACCACGAGCCCCTCGAAGCCCGGCACGCCGAAGGACGGCGGCGCGAAGCCGTCGCACAAGCCGAAGACGAAGGCCCCCGAGGCGACCGCCTCCAAGCCCGCCTCCAAGCCCGCCACCGCGGCTCCGAAGCCCACCACCACGGCTTCTCCGAAGCCCACCACCGCGGCTCCCGAGCCCACCACGGCCGCTCCGAAGCCCACCACCGCGGCCCCCGGGCCCGCCGGTGCCTCCGGCGCCGTCGCCAAGGTCGTGGAACTCGTCAACGCCGAGCGCGGCAAGGTGGGTTGCTCCCCGGTGAAGGCGAACGCCACCCTCACCAAGGCCGCGCAGGACCACAGCGAGGACATGGCCGCGAGCGGCAACATGTCGCACACCGGGTCGGACGGCTCCTCCCCCGGCGACCGCATCACCCGCGCCGGTTACAGCTGGAGCACCTACGGCGAGAACGTCGCCTACGGCTACTCCACCCCCGAGCAGGTGATGGCCGGCTGGATGGCCAGCCCCGGCCACAAGGAGAACATCCTCAACTGCGCCTTCAAGGAGATCGGTGTCGGTCTCGCCCAGCCCGGCTCCTACTGGACCCAGGACTTCGGCACGGCCCGGTAGCCCCCGGTACGCTCACGCGCGCCGGTGGCCCGCCATCAGCGCGACGTACACGACCAGCGACGCCGCCAGACCCACCGCCCAGCCGTAGTCCGCGAGGGGCTTCAGGAAGGGGATCAGCCCGTCCTCGGGGAAGGGTCCCTTTCCCGGGGCCGAGTGGGAGCCGCCCACCGCGAGTACTCCGCCGGCCAGGAAGGCGGCGACGGCGCGCAGGTTCCAGCCGGAGGTGTACCAGTACCGCCCGCCGGGCGTGTACAGGCCGGGCAGGTCCAGGGCGGTGCGGCGGACGATCCAGTAGTCGGCGATGAGGATCCCGGCGACGGTGCCGAGGAGCCCGCCGACCAGCCCGAGCCAGGTGAAGATGTACAGCTCGGGTGTCTCGGTGAGCTTCCACGGCATGATCAGCACGCCGACCACACCGGTGATCAGGGCGCCGGTGCGGAAGCTGATCAGTCGCGGCGCCAGGTTCGCCAGGTCGTACGCCGGTGACACCACGTTCGCCGCGATGTTCACCGAGATGGTGGCGACGAGCGCCGTCACCAGGGCGAAGAGCAGCCCGAAGACGTTGTCCGTCTTCCCGGCGAGTGCGACGGGGTCCCACACCGGGGCCCCGTACACCGCCTGGCTGCCGGACGTGACGAACACGGACAGCAGCGCGAACAGCGTCATGGTGGTGGGCAGTCCGAGCGTCTGACCCCACACCTGGGCGCGCTGGCCCGCGCCGAAGCGGGTGAAGTCGGGGATGTTCAGGCTCAGGGTCGACCAGAACGCGATCATGCCCATGAGGGCCGGGAAGAACACCGGCCAGAAGTCGGCGCCCCAGCCGAGCCGGGACGGCTGGTCGAGCAGTGGTCCGAGACCGCCGGCCTTGTCCGCGATCCAGACCAGCAGCACCAGCGCGCCCACGATGACGAACGGCGCGGCCCAGTTCTCGAACCGGCGCAGGGTCTCCATCCCCCGGTGGATGATGGCCAGTTCGAGGGCCCAGAACAGGACGAAGCACACCCACAGCGTCCACGGCTGTCCCCCGACCTCCGACGCCTGGGCCCAGCCGCCGAACAGCTTGCCCAGCAGCACGAAGACGCCCTGGCCGCCGATCCAGGTCTGGATGCCGAACCAGGCGCACGCCACCCCGGCCCGGATCAGCGCCGGCAGGTTGGCGCCGCGCAGTCCGAACGAGGCGCGGGCCAGCACCGGGAACGGAATGCCGTACTTGGGGCCGGCGTGACCGGTCAGCAGCATCGGCGCGAGCACGATGACGTTGGCGAGCGCGATGGTGAAGACGGCCTGCTTCCAGTCCATGCCCAGCGCGACGAGACCGGAGGCGAGCAGCCAGGAGGGGATGTTGTGCGCCATCCCGACCCACAGGGCCGTGAAGTTGTACGTCGTCCAGCGGCGGCGGACCAGCGGGACGGGCAGCAGGTCGTCGTTGACGAAGCGGCTGTCGGTGAGGGTGGTGCCCGGCGGGAGCTCGACGCGTCCCGCCGGGTCGGGTATGGGTGGGTCGGACGGCGTGGGCGGGACGGTCGCGGTCATGGGCGTGCCCCTTCGGCGAGGGTCAATGACGGAGTGCCGGGATGATCTCCGCGCCGTACGCGTCGATCGTCGTCTCCTGCGCGTCGTGCATGTCGTACACGGCGAACTGGTCCACGCCCAGCTCCCGCAGCGCCCGCAGCTTCTCGATGTGCGCCTCGACCGGGCCGAGCAGGCAGAACCGGTCGACGATCTCGTCGGGGACGAAGTCCGTGGACGGGTTGCCGGCCCGCCCGTGGTGGCTGTAGTCGTAGCCGTGCCGTTCCTTGATGTACGACGTCAGCGCCTCGGGGACCAGGCCGGAGTGCTCCCCGTAGCGGGCGACCAGGTCGGCGACGTGGTTGCCGACCATGCCGCCGAACCAGCGGCACTGCTCGCGGGCGTGCGCCAGGTCGTCGCCGACGTATGCGGGTGCGGCGACGCAGACGGTGACGGAGGCGGGGTCGCGCCCCGCCTCCACGGCGGCGGCGCGTACGGCCTTCACCATCCACTCGGTCAGGTACGGGTCGGCGAGCTGGAGGATGAAGCCGTCGGCCTTGCGCCCGGCGAGGGCGAGCGCCTTCGGCCCGTACGCGGCCATCCAGACGGGGAGTTCCCCGTCCCGCACCCACGGGATCCGCAGCGGCCGTCCGTCGACCTCGGCCTCGCGTCCCTCGGCGAGGTCGCGGATCGCGTCGATCGCCTCGCCGAGACAGGCCAGGGTGCCCGGCCTGCGTCCGGCGACGCGCATCGCGGAGTCGCCGCGGCCGATGCCGCAGACGGTGCGGTTGCCGTACATGTCGTTGAGGGTGGCGAAGGTGGAGGCGGTGACCTCCCAGGTGCGGGTGCCCGGGTTGGTGACCATCGGGCCGACCTTCAGTTTCGTGGTGTTGGCCAGGATCTGGCTGTAGATCACGAAGGGTTCCTGCCACAGTACGGCGGAGTCGAAGGTCCAGCCGTGGGTGAAGCCGTTGCGCTCGGCGCGCTTCATCAGGCTGACGACCCGTGCGGCCGGCGGGTCGGTCTGCAGGACGAGTCCGAAGTCCATGCGCGGCTCTCCTAGGTGAGGTACTGACAGGTGGACCGCGGGGTGTAGACGCCGTGTCCGGCCCGCCCGGTGTACTCCCGGTCGGTGATGACGGGGACGCCGCGCGAGAGGACGGTCTCGACGCGGCCGGTGACCCGCTTGCCCTCGTAGGCCGAGTAGTCGACGTTCATGTGGTGGGTGCCGGCGGACATGACCTGCTCGGCGCCCGGGTCGTAGATGACGACGTCGGCGTCGGCGCCGGGCGCGATGGTGCCCTTCTTCGGGTACAGGCCGAACATCCGGGCCGGGGTGGCGCAGGCGATCTCGATCCAGCGGCGGCGGGAGATGTGTCCGTCGAGGACGGCCTGGTGGAGCAGGTCCATGCGGTTCTCCACGCCGGGGAGACCGTTGGGGATCTTGGAGAAGTCGCCCCGGCCGAGTTCCTTCTGGCCCGTGAAGCAGAAGGGGCAGTGGTCGGTGGAGACCACCTGGAGGTCGTTGGTGCGCAGGCCCCGCCACAGTGCGGCCTGGTGCTCCCTGGGCCTGAGCGGGGTGCTGCACACGTACTTGGCGCCCTCGAAGCCGGGCTCGGCGAGGTTGTCGGTGGAGAGGAACAGGTACTGCGGACAGGTCTCGCCGAAGACGTTCAGCCCTTCGTCACGGGCCCGCGCCAGTTCGGCGACCGCCTCGGTCGCGGAGACGTGGACGACGTACAGCGGGGCCCCGGCGACCTGGGCGAGCCGGATGGCGCGGTGGGTGGCCTCGGCCTCGAGGAGGGCCTTGCGCACTTCACCGTGGAAGCGGGGGTCGGTCTCGCCGCGGGCGAGGGCCTGTTCGACGAGCACGTCGATGGCGATGCCGTTCTCGGCGTGCATCATGATCAGCCCGCCGTTCTCGGCGGAGCGCTGCATGGCGCGCAGGATCTGACCGTCGTCGGAGTAGAAAACCCCTGGATACGCCATGAACTGCTTGAACGACGTGACTCCCTCTTCCACCAGGAGGTCCATTTCCTTCAGCGTCTCGGCGTTGACGTCCGAGACGATCATGTGGAAGCCGTAGTCGATGGCGCAGGTGCCCTCGGCCTTGGCGTGCCAGGCGTCCAGGCCCCGGCGCAGGGACTGGCCGACGCTCTGTACGGCGAAGTCGACGACGGTGGTCGTGCCGCCCCAGGCGGCGGCCCGGGTGCCGGTCTCGAAGGTGTCGGAGGCGAAGGTGCCGCCGAACGGCAGCTCCATGTGGGTGTGGGCGTCGACCCCGCCCGGGATGACGTACTTGCCGGTGGCGTCGATGGTCCGGTCGGCGGTGAAGGCGTCGGCGGCCGGGGTGGCGGAGGCGGCGAGGGCGGCGACGCGGCCGTCCTCGATCAGGACGTCGGCGTGGATCTCGTCGGAGGCGGTGATGACGAGGCCACCGCGGATGACGGTGCGGCTGCTCATGCTGCTCCCTCTCTACGAGCTTCTGCGAGCGCTACGAGCTCTGTGAGCTTTGCCGGCTCTGCGAGCCGGTGCTACGACGTGCTCCGCAGGGCGCGTTCGAGGATGTCGGCACCCTCCTCGGCCTCCGCGACGTTGAGGGACAGCGGCGGGGCGACGCGCAGGGCGCTGGTGTCGTGGCCGCCGCCCTTGCCGATGAGCAGGCCGCCCGCGCGGGCCGCCTCCAGGACGGCGGACGCGGCCGCCGGATCGGCCTCGTCGGTGCCGGGTTTCGCCAGCTCGATGCCGATCATCAGCCCGCGCCCGCGCACCTCGCGTACGGCGGGGACGTGGGCGGCGGCGGCCCGCAGCCGCTCGATGAGCAGGCCGCCGACCCGGCGGGCGTTGCCCTGGAGGTCGTGCTCCAGCAGGTAGTTGAGGTTGGCCAGGCCGGCCGCCATGGTGATCTGGGTGCCGCCGAACGTCGAAATGCTGTTGGCGTCCAGGCAGTTCATGATCTCGGAGCGGGCGACGACCCCGCCGATGGACATGCCGTTGCCGATGCCCTTGGCGAAGGTCAGCATGTCCGGGGGGCCGCCGCGGCCGTGGGCCTGCCAGCCCCAGAAGTGTTCGCCGGTGCGGCCCCAGCCGGTCTGCACCTCGTCGGCGATCCACAGGATGCCCCGCTCGTGCAGCACCTCGCGGAAGGCCGCGTACAGTCCGTCGGGCGGCGAGGTGAAGCCGCCGACGCCCTGGATCGGCTCGGCGATCAGTGCGGCGGGCGGGCGGGTGTGGCCGAGGAGGTCCTTCAGGTCGTCGACGCAGGCCGCGACGAAGTCGTAGTCGTCGAGCGCGGCGAACGGGCCCCGGGTGCGCACGCCGCCGTGGACGTACAGCGTCTGGAGCGGGGAGAGCGAGGTCGGGGACCAGCCGCGGTTGCCGGTGATGCCGACCGAGCTGAAGGAGCGGCCGTGGTAGCTGTTGCGCATCGCCAGGATCGTGTTGCTGTTCCGGTAGGCGGTGGCGAGCAGCAGGGCGGTGTCGTTGGCCTCGGTGCCGGAGGTGGTGAAGAAGACCCGGGCGTCCGGGATGCCGCTCAACTGGGCGATGCGTTCGGCGAGTTCCACCATCTGCCGGTTGAGGTAGAGGGTGGAGGAGTGGACGATCCGGCCGGCCTGCTCGGCCACCGCCTTGGTGACCTCGGGCAGGGCGTGGGCGGTCATGGTGGTGAGGATGCCGCCGAAGAAGTCGAGGTAGCGGTTGCCGTGGGAGTCCCAGACGTGGCGTCCCTCACCATGGGTGATCTCGAGGGGCTCCTCGTAGTAGAGGGCGAGCCAGTCGGGGAGCACGGACCGGTGGCGGCCCAGCAGGTCGTCGGTCACGGCCGCACCAGCCCCTCGTAGGCGTCGGGGCGGCGGTCGCGGTAGAAGGCCCACTGCTGCCGCACCTCCTCGATGAGGTCGAAGTCCAGGTCGCGGACCACGAGTTCCTCCTTGCTGTCGCTGGCGACGTCGCCGACGAACTGCCCGCGCGGGTCGACGAAGTACGAGGTGCCGTAGAAGTCGTTGTCGCCGTACTCCTCCACGCCCACGCGGTTGATCGCGGCGACGAAGTACTCGTTGGCGACGGCCGCCGCCGGCTGCTCCAGCCGCCACAGGTGGGACGAGAGGCCGCGGTGCGTGGCGGACGGGTTGTAGACCAACTGGGCGCCGTTGATGCCGAGTTGTCGCCAGCCCTCCGGGAAGTGACGGTCGTAGCAGATGTAGACGCCGACCTTGCCGACGGCGGTGTCGAAGACGGGCCAGCCCAGGTTGCCGGGCCGGAAGTAGAACTTCTCCCAGAAGCCCTTGACCTGCGGGATGTGGTGCTTGCGGTACTTGCCGAGAACGGTGCCGTCGGCGTCGATCACGGCGGCGGTGTTGTAGTAGTAGCCCGACTGCTCGACCTCGAACACCGGCACGACGATCACCATGCCGGTCTCGCGGGCCAGCTCCCGCATCCGGTGGACGGTCGGCCCGTCGGGCACGGGCTCGGCCCAGCGGTAGTGCTCGGGGTCCTGGACCTGGCAGAAGTAGGGGGCGTTGAACACCTCCTGGAACCCGATGACCTTCGCGCCCCGCCGGGCCGCCTCACGGGCGTGCTCCTCGTGTTTCGCCAGCATGGACTCGGTGTCACCGGTCCAGGTGGCCTGGACCAGAGCGGCACGTACGACGTTGGCCATGAGCTGCTCCTTCGACACGACGTCAGAGCCTCTACGCCCGTAGAAACGGCCGTAGAGGGACGAACGTAAGCCTCTCGGGCGGCCTTGCCAAGACCATCCTCGCCGCGGCCGTGGAGTCGACGCCGTTTCACACCCCTGTGGGTGAGTCACCCGCGGCACCGGAGCCCGGCCGGCGGCACATCCGGCGACGCGGGCGGCGGACGGACCGCGCCGTCGGGGGACGCGCGCCCGAACGCGGGCGTCGAGCAGCGCCCGCGCCTCGCGCGGGCGGGACGCGGGCCGTGCACCGCACGCCGGGGCCGGAACCGGGACCGCGCGCCGGGACCGGGCTCAGGCGGCGATCGACGTGCTCGGCGCGGCGGGGGCGCAGCGCCCCACGAGCTCGTCCATCGACAGACCGAGCGCGCCGGCCAGCGCGGCCACCGTGAAGAAGGCCGGGGTCGGGGCGCGCCCCGTCTCGATCTTGCGGAGGGTCTCCGCGGAGATGCCGGCGTCCGCCGCGATCTCGGCCATGCTGCGGCCGCCGCGCGCCTCGCGCAGCAGCCGGCCGAGCCGCTCGCCGCGTTCGCGCTCTTCGGGGGTCAAGGGGGTGCGCACCATGGCACCCATTCTAATACCGGTATAGTAATTGGCATGGTGGAGCTGAAGACCGACACATCGATCGATGCCATGTACGAGGCGGGCCAGGTCGTCGCGAGCGCGCTGACGGCCGTGCGGAACGCCGCCGACGTGGGCGTTTCCCTGCTGGAGCTGGACCAGGTGGCGCGGGACGTGCTGCGCGCGGCGGGTGCGACCTCGCCCTTCCTGGGCTACCGGCCCTCCTTCGCGTCGACCCCGTTCCCGGCCGTGATCTGCGCGTCCGTGAACGACGCGATCGTGCACGGCATCCCGGACGGCTACCGGCTGCGCGACGGGGACCTCGTCTCGATCGACTGCGGCGCCCAGCTGGGCGGCTGGGCCGGGGACTCGGCGATCAGTTTCACCGTGGGCACCCCGCGCCCGGCCGACGTGACGCTGATCGAGACCGCCGAGCGGGCGCTCGCGGCGGGCATCGGGGCGGCCGTCGTCGGCAACCGCATCGGCGACATCGCGCACGCGATCGGCACGGTGTGCCGCGCCGGGGGGTACGGCATCATGGAGGACTTCGGCGGCCACGGCATCGGCCGCCGCATGCACGAGGACCCGGGCGTGCCGAACGAGGGCCGGCCGGGCCGGGGCATGCCCCTGCGCCACGGCATGGTGTTCGCGATCGAACCCATGCTGATCGCGGGCGGCACGGACACCTACCACACCGCCCCGGACGGCTGGACCCTCCGCACCAACGACGGCTCCCGCGCCGCCCACACGGAGCACACGGTCGCGATCACCGAGAACGGACCGCGTGTTCTGACGGCCCGCCGAGCCGCGTGAGAACGCCCGCCCCCCCTTCGCCCGCACGAAGCGGAGGCGGGCGGTGCACGCCGAAGCTCCTGAACGCGCCCCGGCGGCTCCCCTTCCACGCACCCGCCCGGACCGGCGCACCGGGCGGGCGATACGGCGCGGAAGGCGAGGTGGAAACGTTTCTCCGCAGAGACATCGGAGTGATCCGCGCACGCATACCGCACCTGAAAGGAGGGTGCCGGGCCGACCCGCAAGCGGAATCACCAGGCATTTTGCACACAGTCATATTTTCTTGAACCTTCTTGCCTTGTCCGGCAGTTCTGCCGCTAGCTGGGTGCCGCACCGCTCCTCGCCCTGGACTCCCGATGAGTCACGGGCACGTCGACGAGGGGAGCGGGCCGAGCAACCAGCACGCGAGGAGAGTCATGAAGAAGGCATACGAAGCGCCGACCCTCGTCCGTCTCGGTACGTTCCGCAAGGAGACCGGGCTCCTGGGCCGGGCCGGCAACGACCGGCTGATCCTGAGCAAGAACTGACGGACGGCACCGACCCGACGTCATGACACCACTGCACGCGAGTGCGGGAACGGGCCCCGGCGAGGCGCACTTCGCGGTCTTCACCGACCGCGAGGAAGCGGCCGCCGCGGCCCGCTCCTTCGCCCGGCCCGGCTGCCGGACCGTGAGCCATCCCTCGGGCCGGCCCTGGCTGGTCGGCCACTGGCGCGACGACGAGGCCGTCACCGCGCGCGCCGGTGACACCGCCCTGGCGGTCATCGGCTGCTGCCCCGTGGAGGCGGACGAACTGCGGCACCGGGCGGCCCGGTTGCGCGACCTGGCCGAGGTCGACGCGCTGGCCCGGTCCCTCCCGGGCAGCTTCCATCTGGTGGCCGCCCTCGGCGGGAGGATCCGGGTCCAGGGCACGGCCTCCGGTCTCCGGCTGGTCTTCCACGCGGAGATCGCCGGCGCACGGGTCGTCGCCACCCGGGCCGACGTGCTCGCCGACGTCCTCGGCCTCGACCCCGATCCCGCGGAACTGGCCGTCCGGCTGCTGTGGCCCGCCCCGTACCCGCTGTACGAGACGTCCCTGTGGCCCGCCGTCACCGCCGTGCCCCCGCACGAGGCGGTGATCGTCGCCGCGGACGGGCGCGGCCACCGGCACACCCGCTGGTGGACGCCGCCCGAACCGGTCGTGCCGCTGGCGGAGGCGGCCGAGGGGGTCCGCACGGCCCTTCGGGAAGCCGTCGGCGCGCGGACCCGGCGGGGTGGCGTGGTCAGCTGCGACCTGTCCGGCGGGCTGGACTCCACCTCCGTCTGCTTCCTCGCCGACCGCTCCCCCGCGCGTGTGGTGGCCGGCACCTGGCCCGGACGCGACCCGGCGGACACCGACCTGTACTGGGCCGAGCGGGCGGCCCGGTATCTCCCGGACGTCGAGCACGTGGTCTGGGACGCCGACGCCTCGCCGCTGGTCTACGACGATCTGCTGGACGTCGACGACGTGCTGGACGAACCCACCATCGGCGTGATGGACCGCTCCCGGGCCCTGCACCACCTGCCGGGGCTGGCCGCGCGCGGCAGCCGCGTGCACCTGACCGGCATCGGCGGCGACCACGTGGCCTGGTGTTCCGAGGCGTACTACCACCGGCTGCTGCGCACCCGCCCCCTGCACGCGCTGCGGCAACTGCGCGGGTTCCGGGCCCTGTGGCAGTGGCCGCTCGGCGACACGGTCCGCGCCCTGGCCGACACACGGCCGTACGGAAGGTGGCTCGCCGACACCGCCGGCCGGCTGCGCGAGCCGGCCGCGCCGTCCTCCATCGGCACGGGACTCGGCTGGGGCATGGCCCCCCGCCTGCTCGACTGGGTGACCACGGACGCCGAGCGGCTGGTGCGGCGGGCGCTGCTCGACGCCGTCGCGACGGCGACTCCTCTGCACCCCGACCGGGGCATGCACGCGGACCTGGAGCAGATCCGCTCCACCGCGCGTGTCATCAGGCAGTGGGACCACATGGCGGCCCGCGCCGGCCTGCCGATGGCCTCGCCCTTCCTCGACGACCGGGTCATCGAGGCGTGCCTCGCCGTGCGTCCGGCCGAACGCGTCACGCCGTTCCGGTACAAGCCGGTGCTGACCACCGCGATGAGCGGGGTGGTTCCCGAACCGTGCCTGCGCCGGACCACCAAGGCCACGGCCTCCATGGACGCCGCCGACGGACTGCGCGAGAACCGCGCCGACCTGCTGTCGCTGTGGGAGGACTCCCGGCTGGAGCGGCTCGGTCTGGTGGACGGGGCCGAGCTGCGCCGTCTCGCCCGGCGGCCGGCCTCCCCCGGCCTGTCCGACGCCGTCCTCTACTCGACGATCGCCGCCGAGGTGTGGCTGCGCGGGCTCTCCCGCAGACGCGGCGACTCCCCCGCCCGCACCGGCACCCGTGTCCCGTAGGCCCCTGTCCGACCGTTCCCGCCTGCCGCGCGGCGTCCGGCACGCGGCGCAGAAAGCAGAAAGGTGATGCCATGCCCCTGCGCTTCGACGCACACGTCTCCACGGCCGAGACCGACTACGGCACCGTGCTCCTGGACGAACGGGCCGGAACGTACTGGGAGTTGAATCCCACCGCCACGCTGGTGGTGCGGGCGCTGCTGGACGGCGGCGAGGTCGCCGACGCGGCCGCCGCCCTGGTCCGCGAGTTCGACATCGACACGGCGCAGGCCCTGCGGGACGTCCAGGCGCTCGTCGGTGATCTGCGCGAGGCGGGGCTGGCCTCATGACGACACCCAGCGCGCTGGAACGCCCCACCGGTGTGCCGTTCGGACAGCGGCTGGCCGCCCGGCTGGTCCTGGCGCCCGCCACCGTCCTCGCCCTGCTGCCGCCGCGCCGCATCCGCGCCGTGCTGAGCTTGCTGCGGCGCGGCGCGGCACCCGCCACCGCCGTCCAGGCGCAAGGCGCGCGCGACGCCCTGTGCGCCGTCAGCCTGCGCTGCACCGGGCCGAAGGGGTGCCTGCCGCGTTCCCTGGGCGCCGCGCTGCTGTGCCGGCTGCGCGGGACGTGGCCGACCTGGTGCGCCGGGGTCCGTGTCGTGCCGCCCTTCACCGCCCACGCCTGGATCGAGGCCGAGGGGCACCCGGTCGGCGAAGGCGTGCCCGACGGCTACTTCGCCCGACTGGTCTCCGTGGAGCCGCCCTCCCGCCCACCGTCGCGATGACCGACCACCGGCCGCCGGCCCCCGGCAACCCGGCACCGGCACGCCCGACGCCCACCGGTCCGACGCCCGAGGACCCCGCACCCACCGGCCCGACGCACCCCGAACCGGCGACCCACGACCCGGTGCCTCCCGACCGGGACGCCGGGCAGCGTGACGGGCCCGCCGGCCCCCCGGCGTCCTCGGGTGAGGACCGGTCCACCCGGGCCGCGCTCCGTACGCTCTACCGCCTCACCGCGGGGCACCGGCGGTCCATCGGCGCGGCCGTCCTGCTGACCCTCGCGGGCTCCGCCCTCGGGCTGGCCCAGCCGCTCGTCGCCCGGCAGGCCGTGGACGCGAGCGGCCACGGGCAGGTCGTCTGGCCGCTGCTGGGGCTGCTCGGCGCGCTGTTCGCCGCCGAGGCCGTCACCGGCTCGGTGGGCCGCTTCCTCCTGGAGCGCATGGGCGAGGGCGTCGTACGGCAGCTCCGGCTCGGCCTGGTCGACCGGCTGCTCCGGCTGGAGATGCGCGAGTACGACCGCCACCGCGGCGGTGACCTCGTCTCCCGCGTCACCGTCGACACCACCCTGCTGCGCGAGGTCGTCTCCCAGGCCCTGGCCGATCTGGTGACCGGGAGCGTCGTCGCCGCCGGGGCGCTCGTCCTGATGGCGTGGCTCGACCCGCTGCTGCTGCTCCTCGTCGCCCTGACCGTGGCCGTCGCGGCCGGTGTCGTCACCTCGCTGCTCAAGGCGATCCGGTGTGCCTCGGAGCGCATGCAGCACGCGGTCGGTGCCGTCGCCGCCGACCTGGAGCGGGCGCTGGGCGCCCTGCCCATGGTCAGGGTGCACCGCGCCGAGGCACGGGAGTCGGCCCGTGTGGGGACCCGGGTGCGGGAGGCCCACGACGCGGGCGTGCGCACCGCGAAGCTCGCCTCCGTGATGAGCCCCGCCGTCGAACTCGCCGTCCAGGGCTCCTTCCTCCTCGTCCTCGTCGTCGGCGGCCTGCGCGTGGGCGGACGGTCCGGTTCCCTGGGCGATCTCGTCGCCTTCCTGCTGTACGCCTCGTACCTCGTCCTGCCGCTGTCCTCCGTGTTCCACGCGGTGGGTCTGGTCCAGCGCGGCATGGGCGCCCACCGGCGGGTCGAGCAGGTGATGCGCCTGCCCGTCGAGCACACCGGGCCGGCCGCCACGCCGGTCCGACCCGCCGCCCGGCCCCGCCCCGGTACGGAGCGCGACGGCGAGCGGCCCGCGCTCGCCCTGGACGACGTCCACTTCGGCTACGAACCGCACCGGCCCGTGCTGCGCGGCGTGTCCTTCGCCGTCCCCCCACGCCGCCAGGTCGCCCTGGTGGGTCCCTCGGGCGCCGGGAAGAGCACGGTCTTCGCACTGGTCGCGGGCTTCTACGAGCCGGACTCGGGTGCCGTGCTCTTCGACGGCCTCCCGGCCGCCGAACTGGGCCGCGACGCGTGCCGGCGCCGTATCGCCGTCGTGGACCAGAACACCCACGTCGTCCACGGCACCCTGCGGGAGAACATCGCCTACGCCGTGCCCGACGCCCCGGAGGCGGAGCTGAGGCGGGTGGTGGGACTGGCCAGGCTCGAAGAGGTCGTCGACCGGCTGCCCGGCGGCCTGGACGCCGTCGTCGGCGAGCGCGGGAGCACCCTCTCCGGCGGCGAGCGCCAACGCGTGGCACTGGCCCGCGCCCTGCTCGCCCGTCCCTCGCTGCTGCTGCTCGACGAGCCCACCTCGCATCTGGACGCGATCAACGAAGCGGCGCTGACCACGGTGATGAAGGACGTGGCCCGGGAGTGCGCCCTGCTGGTCGTCGCCCACCGCCTGTCCACCGTGCGGCACGCCGACCACATCGTCGTCCTGCACCGGGGCCGCACGGCCGGCCAGGGGCGGCACGAGGAGCTGCTGGCCGCGAGTCCCCTCTACCGGGAGCTGGCCGCGAGCCAGATGCTGCGGCCGGGCGGCGACCGGGCCGCGCGCCGCACCCCGTCGTCCCGCTGAACGTGCCCGCGGATACGGATCGTGTCATCGTGGGCATGAGCGAGCCCCGACCGGGTTACCCGGCCCCGGCACGTCGACCCAGCGAAGGAACGGATGACGATGACGAGTGGTTTCGTCGGCCCGGAGGGCGACCCCTTCGCAGAATTCCTCGCCCGCTTCTTCGGCGGACAACGCCCCCGCCAGATCGACATCGGCCGACTCCTCAGCCAACCCGCCCGCGAACTGGTACGCGGCGCCGCCCAGTACGCCGCCGAGCACGGCAGCCGCGACCTGGACACCCAGCACCTGCTGCGCGCCGCCCTCTCCGCCGAGCCGACCCGGAGCCTGCTCAGCCGGTCCGGCGCGGACCCCGACTCCCTGGCGTCCCAGATCGACGACCGGTCCGGCCCCGTACAGCACGGCCCGGGCGAGGCCCCGCCGCCGACCTCGCTGTCCCTCACCCCCGCCGTCAAGCGGGCCCTGCTGGACGCGCACGAGATGGCCAGGGCGTCCGGCGCCGGCTACATCGGCCCGGAGCACGTGCTCACCGCCCTCGCCGCCAACCCCGACTCGGCCGCCGGGCACATCCTCAACGCGGCCCGGTTCGCCCCCTCCGGCCCGCCGGAGGCACCGGAGGCCCCGCAGGCCCGCGCCGAGCGGCCCCGTCCCGCGACGGGCACGCCGACCCTCGACAAGTACGGCCGTGACCTCACCGCGCTGGCCCGCGAGGGCCGTGTCGACCCGGTGATCGGACGCGACGACGAGATCGAGCAGACCGTCGAGGTGCTCTCCCGGCGCGGCAAGAACAACCCGGTGCTGATCGGTGACGCGGGCGTCGGCAAGACCGCCGTCGTGGAGGGGCTGGCCCAGCGGATCGCCGAGGGCGACGTGCCCGACGTACTCCTCGGACGGCGCGTGGTCGCCCTGGACCTGACGGGCGTCGTCGCCGGGACCCGCTACCGGGGCGACTTCGAGGAGCGGATGAACAACATCGTCGAGGAGATCCGGTCGCACTCCGACCGGCTGATCATCTTCATCGACGAGCTGCACACCGTCGTCGGCGCCGGGGGCGGGGGCGAGGGCGGCTCGATGGACGCCGGCAACATCCTCAAGCCGGCCCTCGCCCGCGGCGAGCTGCACATCGTGGGCGCGACCACCCTGGAGGAGTACCGCCGGATCGAGAAGGACGCGGCGCTGGCCCGCCGCTTCCAGCCGATCATGGTGCCCGAGCCGACCCCCGCGGACGCGGTCGAGATCCTGCGCGGTCTGCGGGACCGGTACGAGGCCCACCACCAGGTCCGCTACACCGACGAGGCGCTGCTGGCGGCCGTGGAGCTGTCCGACCGCTATCTGAGCGACCGCCGCCTCCCGGACAAGGCCATCGACCTGATCGACCAGGCCGGCGCGCGGGTGCGGCTGCGGGCCCGGACCAAGGGCACGGACGTACGGACCATGGAGCGCGAGGTCGAGCAGCTGACCTGCGACAAGGACCAGGCGGTCGCCGACGAGCAGTACGAGCAGGCCACGCAGTTGCGGGACCGCATCGTGGAGCTGAAGCAGCGGATCGCGGAGACCGGCGGCGACGACGAGGTCGACGAGGGCCAGAGCCTGTGGGTGGACGCCGAGGCGATCGCCGAGGTGGTGGCCCGGCAGACGGGCATCCCGGTCAGCCGCCTCACCGAGGAGGAGAAGGACCGGCTGCTGGGTCTGGAGCAGCACCTGCACCAGCGGGTCGTCGGCCAGGAGGAGGCGGTGCGCGTCGTCTCGGACGCGGTGATGCGCTCCCGCGCGGGGCTCGCCAGCCCCGACCGGCCGATCGGCAGCTTCCTGTTCCTCGGCCCGACGGGCGTCGGCAAGACGGAGCTGGCGCGGGCGCTCGCCGAGGCGCTGTTCGGCAGCGAGGACCGGATGGTGCGCCTCGACATGAGCGAGTACCAGGAGCGGCACACGGTGAGCCGGCTGGTGGGCGCCCCGCCCGGCTACGTGGGGCACGAGGAGGCCGGGCAGCTCACCGAGGTGGTGCGCCGGCACCCGTACTCGCTGCTGCTGCTCGACGAGGTGGAGAAGGCCCATCCGGACGTCTTCAACATCCTGCTCCAGGTCCTCGACGACGGCCGGCTGACCGACTCGCAGGGCCGGACGGTGGACTTCACCAACACCGTGATCGTGATGACCAGCAATCTCGGCTCCGAGGCGATCACCCGGCGCGGCGCGACCCTCGGTTTCGCGTCCGGCGGCGCGGACGCGGACGAGGAGGCGCGCCGCGAGCAGATCCTGCGGCCGCTGCGGGAGCACTTCCGTCCCGAGTTCCTCAACCGGATCGACGAGATCGTGGTGTTCCGCCAGCTGACCGCGGAGGAGCTGCGGCGGATCACCGACCTGCTCCTGGAGAGCACCCGGCGCGGGCTGAAGGGGCAGAACATCTCGGTCGACTTCACCGACGCGGCCGTGGACTGGCTGGCCGAGCGCGGCTACCAGCCCGAGTACGGCGCCCGGCCGCTGCGCCGCACCATCCAGCGGGAGGTCGACAACCAGCTCTCCCGGCTGCTGCTGGACGGCCGGGTCCGGGAGGGCGGCCGGGTGACGGTGGACACGGAGGACGGGCGCCTGGCGTTCCGTACGCAGGAGACGCCGGCGCCCGAGCTGTGAGCGCGCCGGCGTCCCCCGCGCGCGTCTAGCGCGTCGGACGGACCACCATCGCCGAGCCGCCGCCCCGGCGGACCTTCTCCGCCGCCGCGAGCCACGTGCCGTCCGGCAGCCGCTGGACGGCCGTGGCCGCGCCGATCTCCGGGTTCTCCCGGAAGGAGTGCCCGATGGCCTCCAGTCGCTGCCTGACCTCACTGTCGTACAGGCCGGGTTCGAGGTCCGTCAGCTCCGTGTTGCGCTGGCTGGCGCGCGGCGCGGCGATCGCGTCGACCAGGGGCAGTCCGCGGTCGAGGAATCCGGTGAGGGTCCCCAGCACGGTGGTGATGATGGTGGAGCCGCCGGGCGATCCGAGTGCCACCACCGGCCGGTCGTGCCGGTCGAGCACGATCGTCGGCGCGATGGACGACCGGGGCCGCTTGCCGGGGCCCGGCAGGTTCGGGTCGTGCACGGCCGGGTCCGCCGGGGCGAAGGAGAAGTCGGTCAGCTCGTTGTTGAGCAGGAAGCCGCGGCCGGGCACGGTGATGCCGCTGCCGCCGGTCTGCTCGATGGTGAGGGTGTAGGCGACGACGTTGCCCCACCGGTCGGCGGTGGTGAGGTGCGTGGTGTTCTCGCCCTCGTACGTCGTCGGTGCGGCCTTGCCGCCGCTCGCGCAGGGTTCCGGGTCGCGGGGGTCGCCGGGGGCGAGGGGGCTGGTGAGGACGGCGTCGTCCTCGATGAGGCATTCGCGCGAGTCGGCGAACCGCTGGGAGAGCAGTTCCTCGGTCGGTACGTCCTCGAAGGCGGGGTCGCCGACCCAGCGCCCCCGGTCGGCGAACGCGATGCGGCTCGCCTCGATGAACCGGTGCAAGTACCGGACGTCGCTCGCCTCGGAGAGGTCGGTGCGTTCCAGGATGTTGAGCGCCTCGCCGACGGTGGTGCCGCCGGAGGAGGAGGGCGCGATGGAGTAGACGTCCAGTCCGCGGTACGAGGTCCTGGTGGGCGGCTGGAACTTGACGCGGTAGGCGGCGAGATCGCGTTGGGACAGCTCGCCGGGCCGGGCGTTCCAGCCGGAACCGGGGTCCACGGGCGGCTTGTTGACCGTCCGCACGATGTCCCGGCCGATGTCGCCCCGGTACAGGGCGTCGACGCCCTCGCGGCGCAGCTCCTTGTAGGTGCGGGCCAGATCGGGGTTCTTGAAGGTGGAGCCGACGACCGGGAGTTCGCCGCCCGGCAGGAACAGCCCGGCCGTGTCGGGGAAGTGGCGGAAGCGGGTCTCGTTGGCGGCGGTCTGCGCGCGGAAGGTCTCGTCGACGGTGAAGCCGTCGCGGGCGAGGCGTTCGGCGGGTTTCAGGACGGTGCCCAGGCCGCGCTCGCCCCACTGGTCGAGCGCCCGCTGCCAGGTGGCGGGCGTGCCGGGGGTGCCGACCCCGAGTCCGCTGCTGACCGCCTCGGCGAACGGGATCGGCTCGCCGTTCTCCAGGAACAGTCCGGAGTCGGCGGTCAGCGGGGCCGTCTCGCGGCCGTCGAGGGTGTGCACGGTGCGCGAGCGGGCGTCGTAGTAGACGAAGTAGCCGCCCCCGCCGACGCCGGCCGAGTAGGGCTCGGTGACGCCGAGCGCGGCGGCCGTGGCGACGGCCGCGTCGACGGCGTTGCCGCCCTTCCTCAGGATCTCGATCCCGGCGGCGGAGGCGTCGGCGTCGACGCTGGAGACCGCGCCGCCGTGGCCGACGGCCACCGGGACCTTGGGGGTGTGCCGGGAGGGTGCCTCGTGCCGGTCGGTCGGCGGGGCCGCCCCCACCGACAGCACGGCGGCACCGACCGCCAGGACTGCGAGATTCCGTGCGACGGGACGACGCATCCGCACCTCCGGTAAACGGCTGTCCGCGCAGCCTAGTTCGTCATCGGGCTCCCGTCAGGGATGCCGGAGGGGTGTGCCGTCCCGTCGTCCGGCGGGCCCTGTGGCCTGCGTCTCGAACACGGGTTTGCGTGGGACCGCTAGCATGCGCGCCCATGAGTGACGACGTGCGCAACATCGTTCTGGGCGTGGTGGCCGCCGGCATCAGCGCCGCGCTGGGCTGGATAGCCCGTACCTACCTGTGGAGGCGGAAGCTCCGGCGCAAGCAGACGTTCTTCGGCCTGCCGCAGAACTCCGAGTCCCTGCTCGTCGTCAACCGGGATCCGGCGACGGCGGAACCGGCGGTGCACCGCTTCGACGTGTTCGCGCTCCTTGAGCTCTCCGCGCTGATCAAGGACTGCGGGGCACACGTCCAGATGGTCACCCAGGACGCGGCCCACCAGGGCTTCGGCGAGCGGACCGAGTTCTGTGTGGGCGGGCCGGGGTCGAACCGGCGGATGGTGGCCCACATGGCGGCCATGCTGCCGGGGGTGCGGGTCAACATCGACCCGGAGCCGGGCCCGGACCGGGGCGCCTTCCAGATCGGCTCCGAGCGCTACCGCATGGACCCGGGCATCACCGAGTACGTACTGCTGGCGCGGCTGACCGCGGGTGAACGGCGCGAGACGCGGCCGGTGTTCCTGTTCTGCGGTCAGCGCGCGATCACCAACCAGGCCGCGACCCGCTATCTCGCCCGCAACCACGAGCGGCTGGCCCGCAAGCACGGATCGAACTCGTTCGTCCTGCTGCTGAAGGTGATCAACTCGCAGGCGTACGGCCCCGATGTGGTCGAACTGGTCGCGGACGTGACCAAGGTCGCGCAGACCGCGCTGCCGGCTGCCGCGCCGCGCACCAGTCACCGGGCGGACTGACCTCGCTCAGCACCACCCGTCCGGCGCGCAGCTGACCTTCTCCTCGTCGGCGGACGACCCGTCGGGGTCGCGCCCGCCGCGCGAGCAGTGATCTCCGGCTGCCGCCGGACGGGTCCGGCCGATGTGATCCGCCGCCCCGTTGGACGTGGGGCGGTGGGCCCCTCCCGGTGGCGGTGTCCCCGCGCCTGGCGCGGAGTCCCCTCCCCCACCGGGATGAAGGGACCATCCTAGTCGAGGTCCGGGCGGAGGAGTCTACGGGCGTCACCCCGTTCAGTGCTCGAGGATCTTGAAGAGGAAGTCCTTGGCGCGGTCGCTGCGCGGATCGCCGAAGAACCCGCCGGGCGTACGGCCCTCCACGCTCCGGCCGGCGGCCATGCGGACCACACGGTCGGCGGCCGGGCGGGCGAAGCCCGTCTCGTGCGTGGCCACGATCACGGTCGTGCCCTCACCGGCCGGTTGCCGCACGGCCTCCAGGACCTCGTTGATCATCTCCGGGTCCGGGGCGGAGGTCGGCTCGTCGAACAGCATCGCCTTCGGCTCCATGGCCGGCGCCCGCGCGATCGCCACCCGCTTCCGTTGACCACCCGAGAGCCGCGCCGGGTACTTGTCCGCCTGGCCGGCGACGCCGACGCGGGCGAGACGTTCTGCGGCACGGTCTCGTGCGCGAAGAGGCCGAACGGCTGGAAGACCGTGCCCACATCGGCGCGCAGCCGTGCCGGCGCCTTGCCCTCGTGCGGGAGCGGCTGTCCGCCGAGCGGGATCGTGCCGGACCGGACGGTCTCCAGCCGGTTGACCGCCCGGCACGGCGTCGACTTCCCCGACCCCGACGGGCCGATGACGACGACCGCCTCTCCCCCGTCCACGGTGAGCCCGATGTCCTGGAGGACGTGGAGGTCCCCGGAGTGCTTGTCGACGTCACGCAGCTCGATCAGCGGATCGACGGCCACACCCGTCCCTCCTCGTCCTCAGCCGTGCGGTGGTCGCCGCAAGGTATCCGGGCAAGATCACCGGGAAGGCGCGACACGCGCCCTTCGAGCATTAGCCGTATTTACGCCGATTCGTACCGATTTGCACCGAGCCGCGGGCCGGGGCCTCACGCCTCCGCGACCTCCGCGTACAGCTGGGACAGCTCGGGCACGCCGCTGGCCGCCCACTCGTGTCCGGCGTCCACGACGTCGAGCTCCCTCCCGGAGGCGATCCGTACGACCGGCTGCCCGTCGGCGCGGATCTCCCAGGCGGCCCCCGGCACGGTGCGCACGATGACGGTACCGAGGTACAGCCCCGCGTCGTTGCCCAGCCAGTTCGAGGCCTCCTCGTCGTCCCGCCAGCGCGGCACCAGCTGGTCCAGCGCCTCCAACGAGGCCGGGGAGTCGTCGAGTCGGACACCCGCCCGGCCGGCCTGGGAGCGCAGGAGTTCGCACTCGGCGAGGAGTTCCGCGATGCCCTCGGGATCGGGAACCCCCGCCTTCTGGCGCCGGTTGCCCAGGAAAGGGATGTTCATACCTCCAGCCTGTCATCCGTACAGTGCCGCGCACCACAGGCGCGCGGGGTCGGACGACGGCCGGCGGCGCCCCGCTACACGTCGAGGTCCACCACGACCGGCGCGTGGTCCGAGGCGCCCTTGCCCTTGCGCTCGTCGCGGTCGACGTAGGAGTCCGTGACCGCCTTCGCGAAGGGCTCGTTGCCGTACACCAGGTCGATGCGCATGCCGCGGTTCTTGGGGAAGCAGAGCTGGCGGTAGTCCCAGTACGTGAACGGGTGCTCGTACTTGAGGGGGCGCGGGACGACGTCGGAGAGGCCGGCCTCGCGCAGGGAGGCGAGGGCGGCGCGCTCGGCGGGGGTGACGTGGGTGGAGCCCTCGAAGTCGGCCCGGTCGTAGACGTCGTCGTCGGTCGGTGCCACGTTGTAGTCGCCCAGGACGGCGAACGGGCGGGCGCCCGCCGCGTCGCCGGCCACGGCGGCCCGCAGCGCCTCGAACCACTGGAGCTTGTACGCGTAGTGGGGGTGGTCCACCTCGCGCCCGTTGGGCACGTACACCGACCAGACGCGGACCGGGCCGCAGGTCGCGGAGACGGCGCGGGGCTCGACGGAGCCTTCGTAGCCGGGGTCGCCCGGCAGGCCCTTGACGACGTCCGTCAGGCCGACGCGGGAGAGCACCGCCACGCCGTTCCACCGGCCGGTGGCGTTCACCGCCGACTCGTAGCCCAGCTCGCGCACCTCCTCCACCGGGAACTTCTCCTCGGCGACCTTGGCCTCCTGGAGGCACAGCACGTCCGTGCCGCTGCTCTCCAGCCAGGCCAGGAGCCTCGGCAGGCGGGCGGTGATCGAGTTCACGTTCCAGGTCGCGATGCGCATGTTCCACAACCTACCCGGCACCTGTGACAACGCGCGCCCGCCGCCCGCCGGGTCACAGCTCGGCGGAGCCTCCCGGCGCGAGCCGCAGGTGCTCCGAGCCGCCGAGCGCGCCGATCTGACGGTCGTAGATCGGCCGGGCGAGGTCGGTGAGGAGGGCGTCGTGGATGTCGTAGGCGCGCCGCGGCCTCACCTCGCGGACGTAGTCGATGACCTCGGAGATCTTGTTCCAGGGGGCCATGACCGGCAGCATCAGCGTCTCGACCGGCCGGTCGGGGACGGTGAGCGCGTCACCCGGGTGGAAGAGCTTCCCGCCGTCGACGAGGTAGCCGACGTTGGTGACGCGCGGGATGTCCGGGTGGATCACCGCGTGCAGCTCGCCGTGGACCTGGACGTCGAAGCCTGCGGCGGTGAAGGTGTCGCCGTGGCCGACGGTGTGCACGCGGCCCGGGAAGGCCGCCGAGAGCTGCTCCGCGACCGACTTCAGGGTCCAGATCCCGGCGGCCGGGTTCGCCTCCAGGGCGGCCCGCAGCCGGCCCTCGTCGAAGTGGTCGGGGTGCTCGTGCGTGACCAGGACGGCGTCGGCGCCGAGGACCGCGTCCTCCTCGCTGAACATCCCGGGGTCGAGGACGAGGACGCGTCCGTCCTTCTCCAGGCGGACGCAGGAGTGGGACTTCTTCGTGAGCTTCATGATCCCATTCTGCTCCCGTCCCACCCCGTCCCGTCCCGTTCACGGCCGCGCGGAGCGCCCCGGAGGGCTCACTCCTGGGGCGTGGTCTCCTCGCGGACGACCTGCTGGGCCACCCGGAAGGCGCTGTTCGCCGCCGGGATGCCGCAGTAGACGGCCGCCTGGAGCAGCACCTCCTTGATCTCGTCCGGGGTGAGCCCGTTGCGCAGGGCGGCCCGGGTGTGGAAGGCGAGGTCCTCCAGATGGCCGCCGGCGACGAGGGCGGTGAGGGTGACGCAGCTGCGGGTGCGCCGGTCGAGTCCGGGCCGGTTCCAGACCTCGCCCCAGGCGTAGCGGGTGACGAGCTCCTGGAAGTCGCCCGAGAACGCGTCGGCCTCGGCCAGGATCCGGTCGACGTGCGCGTCGCCGAGCACCTCCCGGCGGACCTTGAGGCCGGTGTCGTACGGGTCGGGTCCGCCCCGCGGCTGCTGCGGTACGACGGGCGGGGCGATCTCGGCGACGGGCGCGAGCTGCGGCGGGGCGGCGGCCGGCACCGGATTCACCACCGCCGCGGGCAGGGCGGTCTGGCCGGTGACGGGCTCGAAGGCGGGCTGCCAGGCGGTGGAGAAGTGCCGCACCAGCAGGTCGGTGACGGCGGCCGGCTGCTCCACCGGCACCAGGTGGGAGGCGCCGGGTACGACGGCGAGCCGGGCGTCCGGGATCCCGGCGACCAGCGTACGGGCCTCGGCGGGGCCGGTGACCTGGTCCTCGGAGCCGACCAGCACCAGGGTGGGCACGCCGACGCTGCCGAGTCCGGCCCGCACGTCGAACGAGGCGAGCGCCTCGCAGGCGGCGATGTAGCAGCCGGGGTCGGTGGTGCGCACCATCTGCACGGCCCACTCGGTGATCGCGGGCTGGGCGGCGGCGAACCCGCCGGTGAACCAGCGCTCCGGTGAGGAACGGGCGATGGGGTCGAGCCCGTTCGTCCGCACGACGACCCCGCGCCGGCGGAACTCGTCCGCCGTACCGAAGCGGGGCGAGGCGGCGATCAGCGCGAGGGACGCGAGCCGCTCGGGGTGGCGCAGGGCCAGCTCGATCCCGACGGCACCGCCCAACGCGCAGCCGGCGTAGCCGAAGCGCTGCACGCCGAGGCTCTCGAGGGTGGCGAGCAGCCGCGCGGTGAGTTCGGCGACCGAGCCCGCGGGGTGGGCGGGGGCGCCTCCGTGTCCCGGCAGATCGAACCGGAACACACGCCACTGCTTCGTCAGCTCGGGGACCTGCCGGTCCCACATGTGCCATGTGGTACCCAGTGAGGGACCCAGGATCAGAACCGGAGCGTCTTCTGGCCCGTCAAAGCGGTATTGCAGGGTGTTGGGTGGTGTCTCACTCACGCCCCAGACCCTCTCACGTCTCACGGACGCCCCTATAACGCAGGGGTGCGGGAAGCCGGTCTGACCAGGTTGAAGACCTCGCGGGCTGCGTATCGCTTGAGGCATCGGACGATCTCACGTCGGGTCTTGCCCTCCTGGGTGCGGCGTTCGTAGTACTCCTGGGTGCGTGGGTCGTGACGCAGGCGGGTGAAGACGATGCGGTGCAGGGCCGCGTTGGCCTGCCGGTCGCCGCCGTGGTTGAGCCGGCGCGTGCTCCGCCGGCCGGAGGAGTACTCGATGGGACTGACTCCGCAAAGGGCGGCAAAGGACGCCTCGGTGTTGAGCCGCTCCGGGTTGTCTCCCATGGTGATCAGCAGGGTGACGGCGCTGTCCGGACCGATGCCCACCGGTACGAGCAGTTGCGGCGCGTGGCGTTCGACGAGCCGGGTCAGTCGCTGGTTCAGCTCATTGATCTGTCCGGTGAGCTGCTCGATGCGTTCAGCGAGCATGCGTAATGTCATGTGGGTGGCCTGGGCCACCGCGTCCTCGTCTCCCCCACCACCGTCGTGCGGGCCGAGGCGCGCACAGGTGCGGAACAGCTCGGCGTTGCCGAGGCTCGACATGCGTTCCCGCAGGGCGGGGTCGGCGATGACCAGGACGGCCTTGAGCTGGTTGATCGCCTGGGTGCGGGCCTTGACCGCGGAGTCCTTGGCGAGTTTGTAGATCCGGGCGCTGTGCACCGGACCGTCGCCGGATTTCGCCCGGGCTCGGGCGCGACCGCTGAGCACGGCTCGCGCTGCGGCCTGGGCATCGAGCGGGTCCGACTTGCCGAGCAGCCGGCGGGCCGAGCGGTCGGGCCGGTTCACTTCGAACACCTGAATCTGCTGAGCGAGCAGATAACGGGACAGGCCCGCGCCGAAGGTGCCGGTGCCCTCCACGCCGGCCCGGCGCACCGTCCCCCGCTTGCGGGCCCAGACAAGCAGTTGTCGGTAGCCGGCCGCCGTCGCGGGAAAGGACTCGGTTCCCAGGACCTTCCCGAGCGGGGAGATCACGGCGGCGACATGCACCTCGCCGTGCGTGTCCACGCCCAGGACGACCTCGCGCCGAACGAGAGGATCCGTGCTCGAGGAGGTGCTGCATTGTCGGGTCTTCATGGTGGTCGTCCTCCCACGTGATCACGTGCTGGCTGGGTGGATGGCACCGGCCTGCTCGGGCGGTCTGAACCGTGATGGCGCCTGATCGTGGCAAGGCCCCTATTGGGACACGCCCTGTGGCTCGGCGGCAGGCAGCATCCCGCGACGACAGTCGACAGGTCCGTGACTGGACACTTCGGTCATAGATCTCACGAGTCAGACCCCGTCCGGGATGTCGCTGCACAACCGTCCCATCGAACCCGGCACAGCGGCATGACTCGATCATTGCCGGATGGCTTCGCCCGAACCGATGCTCAATCTGATTAGGCGGATTGACAAGGCGTTGCCTTTCGTCCACTCCTGACCGGTATTGACGGGGAGGCGTCACGCAAGGAGGTAGTGACCTCACCGGCTACGGCAGCGGCCCCACTCCGTAATCAGCACCCCGATGGGGCCCATTCACCGCAAGGGGGCTCCTGGTTCTGGATCGACTGCGGACCCACCCACAAAAGGCGTCTCTACCTGTTGCGACCAGGCCGCTGCCCTCGTCTCGAATAGGGCACCGCCATCAGAAGGCAGCGGCGCCACACTGAGGGTCACGTCCGCTGGAGTGGTGTATCGACGGCCACTCGGTGGCCTCGGTGATCTCGTGCGAGGCTATGCGGTGAGTTCGGTAGGCACGGCCGGGTCGTCGGTTTCTGACTCGATCGGTTGGAGTCGGGCCTTGACGAGGAGTTCGCGGCCCATATAGCGGCAGGCTTCGGTCCATTCGTCGTTCAGCACGGCCAGGACCGCACCGACGAGCCGGATGACGGTGGTGCGGTCGGAGAAGATGCCGACCACGTCGGTGCGGCTGGGGGCACCTCCCGCGGCGCAGCCGTGGGGGAGGATCTCCTCGTGTAGCCGTTCCTGCGGGTTGTTCAACCAGATCTGTCGCTAGATCTGAAGGCCAGCAGGTCGTGCTGGGCGGCGCCCAAGTACGCACCCAAGGGCGATCCGGTCCAGGTCGAGGACCGCCACTTATCTGCGCAAGTTGTGCACTATGGACGTCCTCGCCGAGGCGTTGGGCGACGTCAGCAGATCCTCGATCGGCAACACGGTCCGCGAGATCCGCCCCCTGCTCGCCGAAGCCGGACTCCTCCCGTCCCCGGCCAGTACCCGCTACCGATCCGCCGCTGATTTCCTCACCGCAGCACAAAACGAAGGCGCCACCCCGACAGGTTGATTCCTTACGGCTTCAGTGGGTGCGGCAGCGCTGTCAGGAGGCGCCAGGCAGGACCGCGTCGATCGCGTCCACCAGGCCGGCACGGGCGCCGGAGGCGACGAGCTGGACGCCGGACCGGCTGCGGGTGATCGTGCTGCCGCGGCCCAAATGTGGTGGGCATGACGAGACGGCCGGTTCGGCTGCTGCGCCCTCCTCCGCGGCCAGGTCCGCTTTGAGTGCGGCAATTCCTCGCCTGGTACGCCGATGGCACGGCCCTACTGGCCGACTGCCCCAGCTGCCCGGATGCCAGCCGGCCGAGAGCATGCCGACGGCACCGGAAAGGTGCCTCGCACGCGGTCCGCTGACGAAACCCGAGCGCATGGCATGTCAGTGGCAGGTGTGAGGATGACGGTATGTCATACACAGACGAGTTCCGGACTTTCGCCCGTGAACACGGCGTCTCCGACGACGCCATCACCCGCATCATGTGGTGCATGCAGCCGTCCGTACACCTCGACATGGTCGATCCGACCGCTGTCGGTCCTCACGACATCGTGGTCGGTCACACCGGCGGCCTGCCCGAGCTGCCCACCAGTGTTCCCTGGGAGGGCGGGGAAGTCTATGTCGCCGGCCTGGACCTGGCCGCGATACCGGAGCAGCCCCTGTCCCTCAATTTTCCCCGTGAGGGACACCTGTTGTTCTTCACGAACGTCGGCTACGAGGACGACGAGTCCGCACCGGTGGTGTACGTACCGCCAGGCACCGAGACGACCGTACGACCCGCACCCGCGGGCGTCTCGGTCATTGCCCCGTACAACACGTGGACAACACAGGTCCTTAAGCGCCGGACACTGGTCTACCGCCCCGGTACATCATGGGACCCCCTGGGCTGGACATGGGCTCCCGAGCACCAGTACGACCATCCCCGGGCTCTGATGCCTGACCTCGATGACGTCCACGAGGACGACAGGGAGACACTCCGTCCGCTTCTGGAGGCGATCACGGAGTACGCCGAGCAAGTCGGGAGTATCCCCTTCGTGCACCGGACCTGCACCCTGCGGGGGGAGTTGTTTAGTCCTCGGGACTACTGGTGCCAGTACGGCAGGGAGTTCTTGGAGCGGTGCGAAGAAGCTGTGGTCACGCTGAGAAGTACGCCGGAGAGGTTCGACGAGCTGCATGCCGAGGGTCTGGAGAAAGCGTGGTGGAAGGAGGGCGGCCCCTGGCTGAACCTCCTGGAGTTCGGCGAGTCCGAGCTGTTCGACACCGGCGACGGCGAGGTGAGCTGGATCATCCGCCGTGAGGACCTTCTGGCGCAGCGCTTCGACCGCGTCATGCAGTCCTATTACTGCTGAACACTCCCTCTTCTCCCTGCTACGCCCGGCGGGTGTCGGAGCCGTGCGCCCAGGTCGGAAGCTCAGTTCGCGCAGCCGACCGACCCGCATCATTGCTCCATCTCGCCGACTGTCCGACGGGCGCCGTCGAGGCCCTACTCGACACCGGCGTCCGCGTCGGCACTGTGCTCATCACCCGCCTGGCGAGCATCGCTGCCGACCGCTCTTCGACCGCTCTTGGTACCGGAGCGCGGGGCGGCCGTCGACGGACCGGTGGTTCGTGCACCGGCCACCCCGGACCGGAGATGCCGACGGCGGAGCGCGTCGGCGTAGGTCTGTCCGAACGTGACACACCAGCGACGGACCGTCTCATGCGAGGCGATCGCGCTGGGCGTGTGCGCGAGCCGCCGGGGTCAGCCCAGCCAGTGGTGCTCGACCTTGTCGAACCGTCTGGCGTGGAGGTCGTCGCGGCTGATCAACCAGCTGATGTCGCCGTCCATCCAGCCGTACTGCAGCGACTCCATGTTGAAGGTCGCGAGGTGCAACAGCGGTTGTTCGGGCAGCTCCCGCCACGCCCGGTCGTACACCTCGTCGAACCGCTCCGGGTCATCCCGGAGTGCGAGGACCGCCTCCTCCCGCAGACGCTGGAACGCCTCGGTGACGTAGTCCCAGCTGTCGTGGACGTTCCGCTGCACTCCCCGCAGTTTGTCGGTGCTGTTGTTCATGGCCGGCCGGACGCCGACCTTGGCGGCGTACTCCTCGACGGCGGCCTCCAGCCGAGCGTGCCACTCGGCCTCCTCGTCCTCCACCTCGTCCCAGATGCCCCCGTACTCCTCGCCGATCAGCCAGGCGTGGGCGTCCCAGGCGTCGTCGCGGGAGGCCACCATGGTCCTGCGCTCCAGCACCATGTGGGAGGACCCGAACCGCAGGTCCAGTGCGCTCGGGACGGGCACCGGGGCCACAGCCGTCTCGGTCCCGGGCGGTATGTAGAGCGCCTTGCCGCCGCCCGCGTCCGACCAGGTGAACAGCAGGAGATGCCCCTCCCGGGGCAGCCCGTCGTCGAACAGCGTCCGGGGCACCGCCGCGAGGTCGAAGGAGGCGACGAAGACGTCGCCCATGTCCCACTCCATGTCCAGGGGCAGCTCCGGCGCCCCTCCGATGTAACCGATCACCCGGTCATCGGGCCGGACACTCCCCGGGGCCTTCCAGTCGAAGTACACCGCCGGCTCCATGCTCCACAGCAGGCGGGTGATGGCGTCGTCGGAGACCCCGTGCCGCCGGGCGAAGGCCCGGAAGGCGCTGCTGCGGGACGTCTGCCCCACAGGATCTCCGGAGGGGCCGACGGTGCTGGTCCAGTTGTCCACGAAGTCGCTTTCTGACGAGGGATCGGTGACCGGCACCGTGCGGGCGGGCCCGATGCCTGATCGACACGGTAAGGCACCCCTCCGGCAACGTCCTTGTAGCCAACTGCCAGCCGCCCTACGGCTGTCCACACACCGCGTCACCCTTCGGCCATCGCCGCCCGTAGCCGAGGTCCGCTGTCCCACCAGCCGACCGCGGACCTGTATCAGCCCTGCCGCTGTGAACGCCGAGTCCCACCGCGAACAGCTGGCAGTGCCCCCTGTTCTCCGAGCCGGCCATTCGGGCTGTTGGGCGGGTCATGGCTGAAGCAGGCCGACGATCTCCCCCTCGGTGAGGGCACGGTCGAAGACCGTGACGTCCTTGATGCTGCCCGGGAAGTGATCGACCGGCCTCCTGCCGTAACGGCCCCGGCCGATGACGAAGGGCCCCTCGGACCAGATCAGGATCCTGTCACGGATCGCGCCCTCCTGGACGCCGTTCACGAAGAGGCGCAACTCACCGGCGACGCTGTCGCAGACACCGGTCAGGTGGGTCCACGCACCGGCGACTGGTACGGACATCGACGTGACGCGCAGGTCCGGGCGGGCGAAGGCCCATCGGCCTTCGTCGGAGGAGTACTGGAGGTAGAAGCCGCTGGTTTCCTCGCCGTCCTGGCTGACCGCGGTGACGAAGTGGGGAGGGATCACACCGAGCCGGACCCACGCACCGACGGTGAAGCTGCCGCGTGCCGTGTCGATCACCGGGCCTTCGGTGGCCACTTCGCTGCTGAACCCGTTGAACTCGGCGCCCTCACCGTGGCGCGTTGCCCATCTGACCGCCGTGGCCGTGGCGTGGTGGCGTCCGGCGGCGTCCGTCGCCCGCGTTCCGGAACGTTCGTCGAGCCGCCAGGCCGCGACGGGGCGAGGCGCTGCGGACACCGAACCGGGGCCGGGCACGGCTCCCGCGGAGACCGGCGAGTACCCGGACGCCGGACCGAACCCGGATGCGGGAACCGCTTCCTCCGCGTGTACGCCGACGGCCGGGGCCATCACGTCGCGACGAATGGACCGGCGGGGGTCGCCCGTCGCGGACGCCCGCCCGCCGGACGACTCCGGCGGGGAGAGCGGCGCCCCGGCGTACTGGGTGAACATTTCCGCGAGGGTGGCGGGCCGCGTGGGCCCACCGGTCTCTCCGGTGGTGGCCGGCCGGCCGGCCGACGGCATGTGCGGGGCCCAGGGAGCGGCCGGGGCCACCCGGCGGAGAATCTGCTGCGGAGTGGGGCGCAGTGCCGGTTCCTTGGCCAGGCAGTCGGCCAGCAGGGCGCGCAGCTCGGGGTCCGGGACGCCCTGAAGGTCCGGGGGCTCGTACACCACGCGGTAGAGCATGGCGGGCGCCGATCCCACGCCGAACGGACCGGTCCCGGTGGCGGCGAAGGCGAGCACCGCGCCCAGGGAGAAGACGTCGCTGGCCGCGGTGATCTCGCCGCCGGCTACCTGCTCGGGGGACATGAAGCCCGCCGAGCCGATGGTGGCCCCGGTCCTGGTGAGGGCGGTGGCGTCGAGCGCCCGGGCGATGCCGAAGTCGATGACGCGCGGGCCGTCGTCGGTGAGCAGCACGTTGGAGGGCTTGAGGTCGCGGTGCACCAGGCTGGCCCGGTGGATGGAGACCAGGGCCTCGGCCAGCCCCGCGGCCAGAGCGGCCAGCGTCACCGGGGGCAGGACCCCCTGTTCGGCGACCGCCTGGTGGAGCGAGGGGCCGGGGATGTAGCTGGAGACCATCCAGGGCTGTTCGGCCTCCGTGTCGGCGTCGATCACGGGGGCGGTGAAGGCTCCCCCGACCAGACGCGACGCCTCCACCTCGCGTCGGAACCGGTCCCGGAACTCCGGCTCGTGCACCAGCGACGCGTGCACCACCTTGATCGCCACGGACCGGCCGCTCGGCGAACGCCCCAGGAAGACTCGCCCCATGCCGCCTTCACCCAGTCGACCCACCACCCGGTAGTCACCCAGGGAGTCCGGATCTTCCTGTTCCAACGGCTGCACCACGACGAACTCCTCCCGTACACACGCATCGGACCGACGCAGCTTACGGGAGCGCAGTCTTGCCGGCGGCCGGGCAACTGCCATATCACGATGCGTCGTTAAGGACGGAGGCCATCGTTGGGGCAGCTACCGGTCGGCCGTGGGGAGGTGCCAGGAAAGCCGAGGTGTACCCCCGGTAGCGCTGCGAGGGCAGGCGGGCATGCCCCGGGCCGCGTGGGGACGCTGCCGGCGCGTCACGGAGCATGCCGTACACCGAAAGGGCCTGCGTGGCCCGACATCCTGGCGGCGGTGGGTCAGTAGATCTGGAGGGCGTGAAGCGTCGCGTTGAGTCCTTCGGTGTCGACCAGGGTGGACCACTTGTTCATGGTGACTGCTCGAGCGCCCAGGAACATCGCGACGTTGTTGTCGCCGGAGGTGACCTTCGTGACGTCGGGAAGCTGAAGGGTCACAGTGCCCCCGTTGGCGAAGCACATGGTCTGTGCACCGCCGTCGTACCAGACTTTGACGAAGTCGGTCCTGTCGCCGCAGTCGGTCTGGTTGATCGCGGCAGCCGGAAAGGCCGGAAGGAGAGCCGTCAGGGCTGCCGCCGCCATCACGGTGACGGCGATGCGCGACGTGGAACGCTTCATGGCTATTGATCCTTTTCCCATAAGGTGCGGCCACGGTGTGCCGCTCTGATGACGACCGCCTCGTACAGGGAGGGGCCGTCTTGTCCTGGTCATTCGTGTGGAATGCGCCGGTCTTCGCATGCCGCAGCGGGGCGGCATCTCGGTGGGGCGTTCCGACAGCCCCTGCACGTGAGCCACGAGTTGGCGTGCCCGCACCGGTTCACGTACTGGTCCGCTTCGCACCAGGCGGCCCCGGTAGCGGTTACTCCCTTTCAGGGCTGGAACGGCGCACAGCTGCGTCGCGCCGTGTGCCCTCGGGCAGCGAAAGCGTCGGTCGGGCGGGTGTTCCCGCGCTGAACCGGGATGGTCGGGTCGGGCGTCCTCGCTCGGCTGGGATATGCGAAGCCCTTCCACAAGCGCGTCGGTAGAGAGCTGAGTTCTGGACCTGCCACAGGTGGGCGGGCCTGTGCAAGCGGTCGGTCAGTCGACGAGGGCGGTGGCTTCGATTTCGACGAGGACGCCGGGGTCGAAGAGGCAGTCGACGCCGATGAGTGACGCCGGGGGGAGGGGCTGGGGCAGCCCGATCTCGTCCGCGACGCTTTCGACGCCCGCCATGAAGGCGCCCATCTTCTCCGGCTTCCACTGGGTGACGTAGACGGTCAGTCGGACCACGTCGTCGAACGTCGCGCCGGCCCCGGCGAGACCGCGTGCGGTGTTCCGCAGCGCCTGCGCGACCTGCCCGGAGAGATCTCCCGGCGCGACGGGGGTCCCGTCCGCGAGGCTGGAAGTCTGCCCGCTGACGTGGACGTGTCTGCTGCCGGTGCCGACGGCGACGTGATGGTAAGGCGCGGGCTGCAGCAAGCCCTCGGGGGTGAAACGTTGGACGGACATGGTGGTCTCCTTCCGGTGACGGACCTCGTATACCTTTGATACCTAGGAGTCACAGGACACTTCAACGAGACCAGGTTTCATGACCGATACCGCCTCTTCCCACGACGACGAACTGAGCATCCCGGCGCCGCACCGCGAACTGCTCGACCAAGTGCTGGACAAGTGGTCCTTGAGCGTGCTCAGCGAGCTGTGCGAGGGACCGCGCCGTTTCAACGAGCTGCGCCGTGCGATCCCCTCGGTCACACAGAAGTCGCTGACTGCCACCCTGCGCAGACTGGAGCGCAACGGCATCATCGAGCGCGAGGTCGTGAGCTCCAGGCCGGTCGCAGTGGAGTACCGGGTCGCTCCGCTGGGGAAGACCATGCGCCCGCCCGTCGATGTCCTCCTGGACTGGGTACGGACGTACATGCCCCAGATCGAAAAGGCACGGGAGTCCTTCGACGCCAGGTGACATGCGGAGCGGGAAGGCCGCCCGCGCTTCGCGACACGTTTCTGCCTTCATCGGCGGGGCGTAATCCTTCGGACCTACCCCGCCGGGTCCGTTGTCGGGAAACAGGTGACCGGCAGCTCCCAGGAGACCGGCAATCGGCTGGGGGCCCAGTCGACCGACGACAACGTCGGCAGGCGGACCCGTACCGGATTGCTCACCGCGGACGGCCACTGGCAGGCGCGGGCTCCGGCTCACGAACGTGGCCCGAGTACTGGGGTGAGACCGCATGCCACGTCCCTGGCGGCCGAAGCCGGATTCGCCGCGGTTGCCATACTGCCTTCATGTTCACGCTCCTCGTGCTCGGCTCCGTCCTGTCGGTCGGCCTGGCCGCTTGGGCCGCCGAGCGTTCATTGCGTCGCACGCGCCGGCAGACCAGGTACGGGCGGTACGCACCGTGGGTTCATCCGCGAGGCCGGCTCGCCGCACCGCTGAACTGGGTGACCGACAGCCGACTGCTGCGGAGGCTGTGTGAGCGCATCCCCTCAATGGTCTTTGTCAGCAACGTGACCGACGTTGTCTACGTCAACTACGTGGTCGATGCTCACCGCATCGCGCCCCTGGTCCCGCCCGGCCTGGAACTGCAGCGTCTCGGTGAGAGCGGCGACCAGGCGATGGTGACCTTCCTGAGTTACCGCCATGGGCATCTGGGACCGGCGCTGTTCGGCCGGTGGCGGCGGCTCCTGCCCTCCCCGTTGCAGAGCAACTGGCGAATCTACGTGCGCCACCCCCGCACAGGTTCCCTGGGCGTCTACTTCCTCAGTACCGCTGTCGATCGCACGGTGCACGCCCTCGGTGCGCGCATGGTCGTCGAGGGGTTGCCCATGCACGTTCTTGATCGAGCTTCGGTACTCGTTGCGCAGGACGATCGGATCAATCTCCTTCTGGCTCCAGGGCACGGTACCGCCCCGGACGCCGAGGCCCACCTCGTTCCGCTGCCCGAGTGGCCGACGGATGGACCCTGGCGACGCGCTTTTCCCGACTACGGGAGGATGCTCGCCTACTGCGTGCCTCAGAACCGTGCGCTCTCGGTTCAACCGTGGCACGGACAGGTGACCCGGCAGGAGATCTCTCTCGGACGCCCCTATAACGCGAGGGTGCAGGAAACCGGACTTCGTCCGGCTGCTTGACGTCGCCATGCGGCACCGGCGCGTCCAGTTCGGCGACCCGGCCGCGACCATCGCGGTCACCGGCCCCGGCGGGAACCCGCTGGCGGTGCAGCTCGCCGAGTTCGCGCAGACGCCTGCCGAGCAGCGGCGTGCCCGCATCGAGCAGCTGGCCACAGCGGTGCAGCGGCGGCCCAAGGCGCTGAACGGTGCCGACGACGAGGACGATGACGACCTGCCCGACCCTGGCGGCGAGGAAGGCGACGCCCCCGAGTGAGTACCGCGCTGACCGCCGACGACCTGGCGCACCTCGACGACGCCGAGGTGTATCAGCGGCTTGCCGCCGCGAAGAAGGCGGTGGCCCGCGACCTGCTGCGTGACCCGGTGACGCTCGCCCGGGGCCTGGAGCGCGTCTACCGGGTGCGCCCGCACCTGCGGGTCATCGCCCAGGCCCTAGTCGTTCTGGATCGCGGCGAGTACGACCGGCTGATGGTGTGGACGCCGTCCCAGGTCGGCAAGTCCAGTCTGGCGGCGGAGTGGTTCCCGTTCTGGTGGCTGTGCCTGCACGGCGAGGACCGGGTGGTGGTCACCTCGTACTCCGATGACCTCGCGATGCAGCGCGGTAAGGCGATCCGCCGGTACATCGGCGAGTACGGCGAGGAGCACGACCTCGAGTTCCTTGCCGGCTCGTCGGCCGCGCAGGACTACGACACCACCGCGGGCGGCGGCGTGCACTCAGTGTCGATCGGCTCGGGCCTGACCGTCTTCGACGTGAACCTGCTGGTCATGAACGACCCGCACAAGGATTGCGCCGACGCCGAATCGCAGCGGCTGCGCGAGCATGTGCACGACTGGTGATCGTCGGCTGCGCGGAAGCGTCTCCAGCCGGACCGGAACGCGGTCATCGCCATCCAGACCAGGTGGCATCCGGATGACTTCTGCGGCCGTCGGCTGGAGGAAGAGGGCCGCCCGGGGGACGGCCGCCGGTGGAAGGTCGTCCACCTCCCCGCGATCGCCAACCCGTCGAAGTTCGGTCTCGACCCGCTCGGCCGGGAAGACGGCGACCCGCTGCCGCACCCGAAGATCCGCACGAAGAACCGGCGGGCGCTGCTCGCCTGGTGGGCCGATGCCAAGAGCACCTCCAGCGTCCGCGACTGGCACTCCCGCAGCCGGCCGAAGGTGCCCTGGTCTCCCAAGACCTGCTGCGTCCCATCCGGGACGCTATCACCGCGGTGGAGCCGCAGAAGATCGCCGTATCGGTCGATCCGTCCGGCGGCGGCCGGGACACCGCCGGTGCTATCGGTGGCTTCCTCGGCGACGACAACCGCGTGTGGGTGACGCACGACCGCTCGGCCGCCATGTCGTCGGCCGAGCGGTCCACCGCGGCGTGCCTCCTCGCGTACGAGACGAACGCGGCCGTGATCTACGTCAAGGGCAACTACGGCCGCGACATGTGCGTGCTGGCCATCCGCACGCGCTGGGAGACCCTCCAGCGGGAGGGCGTCATCCCGAAGGACGTGCTGATGCCGGGCATCGACATGGTGTTCGCGAAGCAAGGCAAACTGCTCAGGGCGGAGCCGATCGCCCAGCAGATCGTGCAGGACCGTGTGCGGCTGCGCGGTATGTTCACCGACCTGGAGAACGAGTGGGCGACGTGGATGTCGACCGACCCGAACTCGCCCGGCCGGATCGACGCCTCGTGCATCCTCGTCTACGGCCTGATCCCCGAGGCGAAGTAGGGCGCCATTATGCACGCCCCGCTGCCGATGGCCCCGCAGCCGGGACAGGTCGGCCGCGGGCCTCAACCGGGCGGTGTGGCAGGGGCCTACGGGCGCCGGATCGGGAAGTAGCGGCGGGAGGCGATGCGTTGTCACTCCTCCTTGGGCTCAGGGATAGCGTCGAGCATCGCCTGCGCCTCTGGTGTGACCTCCAGGCTCGGGTTGTTCTTGACCGCGCGCTTCTCGGGCAGCCTGAGCGACCCCAACTGCTCGGCGGTGAGCGGCCCGCCGCTGCCTGCGGTGTACGCCTCCAAGAGCATGGCGGAGTATCGGTCTCTCTCCATCGTGATGACACGCTTGCGATACATGACCATGGCCAGTTCCACGAGCTTCAGCGCATCTCGCTCGTCCACCTCCCGTGCCACAGAGAGCAAGGTCCGCAGGTGCTCGGGCACCGTGTCATCGGGCCGAACGTCACACCACTGCTCGGCGACCAGTTCGCGGACACGGCGTTCGGTGACCTCCAGAGCTTTGGCCAGGTACGGAAACAGGGCCGGCTCAGGAGGATTGTCGATCTCTGTCCAGTACATCTTGTTCCACCAGGTCACTGAGCGTTTGAAGTCGCAGTCGGCCGCCATCTGCTGGTACGTCTTGCCGCGCCGGTTCAACTCGGCGACACGGTGGGTGAATACGTTTGTCATGCGGAGAGCATCAGCAGAGGTTTACGTCCTGTCAACTCTCGTTGAGAGTGGCGCTGCGTTCTGGTATTGCCCTTCGCACACGGCAGCGCGCCGGCGCTGCCCCAGCGAGCGGAATCGGCCCACGGCCCGCTCGGAGTATCCGAAAGCGGCGGCCAAAGCCGCAGTGCCTGTGGCAGCGTCTACCCAGAGGAAAATACAGGGGGGACATGCCTGACCAGCAGCAGCGGCGCGTGCGGCTTCGCCTTGCGCGGCAGACGCCGTCACCGGCCCGGGTCCGTGCGAGAGTCCGAGACTCTACACAGAATTCCGACACCGCGTCAGAGCGGAAGCGGATCCCGTGGATTCACGTCGGCACGGTGATCGGCGTCGTCGCGGGTGTTGGGAGCCTCGTGTTCACCGGCATCGCTACCTACTACGGAGCGGTCACCGCTCAAGAACAGCTCGCACAGGCCAGGGAAGACAGCGAACAACAGCAGCGCAACCAGGCAAGTCGTATGGCGTTCTGGGAGGAGGACGCCGGGCGCCTGGAAGATGAAGCGCTCCATCTGGTCAACAGGTCCGCCGACCCTGTTACCAACATCGACGTCCGCCTTGCCGTCACTTATCTGGGCAAGGAGTACCAGATCTCAGCGCGGGACATCAACGTCCCGCCATGCATGGAGGTCGTCTACCGGCCCGCGAAGATGACTGCTTGGCTGGACGACGGCCAGTTGGTGAACCTAAGCCGGATGACCGGCTGGAGCACACTGCTCGTCGCTTTCACTGACAGCGCTGGAGTGGACTGGGCAAGAGGGACGACGTTCCTCCTCGGAGGGGTGGAGGGGAAGAACGTCTACGAGAAGGTCGGCAAGCCCACAGGGAGCCTCCTGCCTCCAGAGACGACAGCGACGAAGCCGGTGGAGCCCTGCGGGACGGGAAGCTGAACGACAGGGATCGACGAAGGGCGTCTACCCGAGGCGGTGAGGGTTTGAACGCCCTGTGGTGTTCCTAGCTTTCCAGGAAGGCCGGTGGCAGCCCTTGCCTGACCTGGTCACGTCTCATCTGCGGCCTCGAACAACGCCTTCAGCCGCCGCTCGACGACACTCTGGCGCAAGACCGCGGTCGTTTTCGGTTCCACGTCCAGGAGGGCGTCACGGAACGCGGGAAGCGTGTCGGCAACCGCATCACCGCGTCCGAGGTGCTCTACCTCAACCAGCCGGCTGGCCTGGACGCCGTGCTGCTCCTCGACGAGGAGGCGCCGCTCGGTATCTCGGTCGACCTGGACGACGTCGACCTCGAGTTCGTCGACAAGACCCTGTCCCCGGAGGACGCCGAGTGGCTGTTCGCCTCCGCGCACCTGCCGAAGGCGAGTTTGCTGCGCATGGAGGACGGCTCGGTCATGCTGACCGCCTCCACCGCGCCCGAGTGGACCGCCTTCGGGGAGCCCCTGGCCCGCTCCCGCTACGACCTCTAGTTCATCACCGCCCCGAACGGCGCCGTGCAGGCCGACGCGGTCCGTACGGCGTTCGCCGGGACTCGCGTGGTCACCGCGGCGGCCAGCGACGCCGACGACAAGGAGAGCGGCCTCGTGGTCCACTCGCAGAAGTCCGGCGAGTTCCTGCTGCGGATCACCCGGGCCCGGCTGCGCGGCGCGACACTCGTGAGCATGCTGGCGTTCAAGGACGCGAAGTCATCCTCGACACGCTGGAGCGGAGCGCGGCGGCCGTCGCCCCGATTTGCCCGTCCCAGGCCAGCGCCCGGCCGCACCCCGTAGTCAGATGAACCGTCGTGCGACGGTAAGGGCCCGGTGTCCCGAAGCCGGGATGCCGGGCCGACCTCCTTACCGGGGCGCGATCAGGCGGGGCGGATGTTCTCAGCCTGCGGGCCCTTCTGGCCCTGCGTAACGTCGAACTCGACCTTCTGGCCCTCCTGCAACTCGCGGTAGCCCTGGCTGGCGATGTTGGAGTAGTGGGCGAAGACGTCGGGGCCGCCGCCCTCCTGCTCGATGAAGCCGAAGCCCTTCTCGCTGTTGAACCACTTCACTGTGCCCTTGGCCATGACTGTCTCCTTTGAGGGAAACCGGGCACGCACGCTGCGCGACCGGGAGATGATCGCCCTGGTCCGGAGAGGCGCTGAACAGCAAGAACGCCCGTGATGGCGATCACGGGCGAACGGAACTTCGGAACCACGACTGCTGATCACAACGCTATAACGGCACGACGGAAGCCGCTAGCGAAAACGCGCCAGCATCCGGCCCGGAACGAAAGGCTGGATCGCCCGTGAGGCTCGGCCGATGGTAATCAAGCAGTTTCGCGCCCTTCTTCTGCACAAGGCGGTGGCGAGGCATGGCCTCCCCGCCGCCGAGTGTTTTCCGGGTGGGCCTCACCGATCATGCGTGACCGGCCCCTCCCGACACGAACGCGGATCAGGTCGCCTGGGCCATGCGCTGCCAGGCGGCGGCGAGCTTGGCCACGTCGACGCCTTCGCGCCTCAAGGGAGCGCCGAGGGCACCCGAGTCTCGACTACTGCGAGTGGGACCAGTGCCAAGGCCCGCCGGGAGGCAGCGAACGCCGGAAAACACGACAGGGTGCACGAGGTCTTCTCCAGCACCGGGCGAACGGCCACGGAAGGTGGTACCGCTTTCACCACTCCCTATCCCCGGTCGCCGGCGTGATCCGATCGTGCCGAGGCACCCACTGCGGGTCCCCCGCTCCGTCGGGAAAAGGAGATCGCACAGGCGATGGATCATCCTGTCCCGCTCTCCGGGTACCGTCAGGGTATGAGTCATCCGCACCCCGAGCTGAAAGCCGCCCCGCCCCTTCCCGAGGGAGGGCTTCGGGTCATCGCCCTGGGCGGTCTGGGGGAGATCGGCCGCAACATGACCGTCTTCGAGCACGCGGGCAAGCTGCTCGTCGTCGACTGCGGTGTGCTGTTCCCCGAGGAGACCCAGCCCGGTGTGGACGTGATCCTGCCGGACTTCACCTCGATCCGGGACCGGCTGGACGACGTCGTGGCCGTGGTGCTCACCCACGGCCACGAGGACCACATCGGCGGCGTGCCGTACCTGCTGCGCGAGCGCCGCGACATCCCCGTCGTCGGCTCGAAGCTGACGCTGGCGTTCCTGGAGGCCAAGCTCAAGGAACACGGCATCCGGCCACGCACGGTCCGGGTGCGGGAGGGCGACCGGCGCGGTTTCGGACCCTTCGACTGCGAGTTCGTGGCGGTCAACCACTCCATCCCCGACAGCCTCGCGGTCGCGATTCGCACCCGGGCCGGGATGGTGCTGCACACCGGCGACTTCAAGATGGACCAGTTCCCTCTCGACGACCGGATCACCGATCTGCGTGCCTTCGCCCGCCTCGGCGAGGAGGGCGTGGACCTGTTCCTCACCGACTCCACCAACGCCGAGGTACCCGGCTTCACCACCTCCGAGCGTGAGCTGAACCCGGCGATCGAGCAGGTGATGCGCACCGCGCCGCGCCGGGTCATCGTCTCCAGCTTCGCCAGCCACGTGCACCGCATCCAGCAGGTCCTGGACGCCGCCCACCAGCACGGCCGCAAGGTCGCCTTCGTCGGCCGGTCGATGGTCCGCAACATGGGCATCGCCCGTGACCTGGGCTACCTGAAGGTCCCCTCCGGCCTGGTCGTGAGCACGAAGGAGCTGGAGAAGCTCCCGGACCACAAGGTCACTCTGGTGTGCACCGGCTCCCAGGGCGAACCGATGGCCGCGCTGTCCAGGATGGCCAACCGCGACCACATGATCCGCATCGGCAAGGACGACACCGTCCTGCTCGCCAGCTCCCTCATCCCCGGCAACGAGAACGCCATCTACCGGGTGATCAACGGACTCACCCGGTGGGGCGCCCACGTGGTCCACAAGGGCAACGCCAAGGTGCACGTCTCCGGGCACGCCAGCGCCGGCGAACTCGTCTACTGCTACAACATCGTCAAACCCCGCAACGTCATGCCCGTACACGGCGAATGGCGCCACCTTCGGGCCAACGGCGACCTCGCCATCCGTACCGGCGTCGACCCCGACCGGGTCGTCATCGCCGAGGACGGCGTCGTCGTCGACCTCGTCGACGGGCGCGCGTCCATCACCGGCAAGGTCCCCGCCGGCAACGTCTACGTGGACGGCATGGAAGTCGGCGGAGCCACCGAAGCGTCCCTCAAGGACCGCCTCACCCTCGCGGAGGAAGGCGTCGTCACGGTGGTGGCGATCGTCGACGCGGACACCGGCGCCCTCGCCGAGGCCCCCGACTTTCTGGCCCGGGGCTTCGTCCACGACGACACCACCTTCGAGCCGGTCATCCCCGTCATCGAGAAGACCCTGGCCACCGCGGCCGAGGAAGGCGTCGGGGACGCGCGCCAGCTCGAACAGCTCATCGCCCGTGCCGTGGCGAACTGGGCCTTCCGCACCCACCGCCGCAAGCCCCTCATCATCCCCGTCATCATCGACGCCTGAGCCACAGCCCGGCAGCACGGCTTCCGGCCCCGGTCGCGGCCCCGCCGGCACCGAGGTCGGGCACGGGAGTCAGCAGCCACCCCCGGCTCCTGCCCGGCGGCCACCATGCAGGAGAAGCCGGTGCCCTGCGCACCGGCACGTCATGGCTGCGATCGCAAATTCAGCGTCCCCGCAACAGCACTGGAAGACAAAAACTGCATGACGAGCCGAACGCGTCACGCGTGCACGCACAGTCAACTTCACGGTGATGCCCCACCGGAGCGCTCCGGTGGGGCATCGTCCCATGGCTCCAAGCAGAGGCCCGCCAAGGATGCCCCCGGCGGGGCCTCGGTCTGTCACCGGCGCTGTCACGCGTCTGTCACCAACTCCACCGACGCCACCGGACCGCAAAGCCCTGACCTGCTACAACACACACCATGGACTGGCGTGGACGCCCATGGACGGTCTCTACAACCTGTGCCATGTGGTACCCAGTGAGGGGCCGAGGATCAGGACCGGGGCCTCTTCCGGCCCGTCAAAGCGGTATTGCAGGGTGTTCGGTGGTGTCTCACTCACGCCCCAGACCCTCTCACGTCTCACGAAATCTCACACGGCCAGGTGAACCCGGCAGCTCGTGACCCTCGCGGCGCGGCACGCCCGACGACGCCCCCACCCGCGAACTACGCCAGACCTGCATCGACGTCCTATGCGCCTACCTGCGACTTCCTTTCACTCCAGACCCTGGTGACGCCCCTGAACACCAAGAGGAACACCATCGCTGCCTGGCCTTTCGCAAGGTCCGGCACACAATCCTTCGCCTCATTGGTGACCACTACCGACGTCCCAAGGGAACTCCCGGGTCCTGGCAAGGATGTGACCTGGACTTCAGTGGCGTCACTGTCGACCAGCGCTTGGACTTCGCGAACGCGTGCTTCTCGGGCTGCAGGGTGTTGTTCGACGGCGCGGTCCTCTCCGACGGCAGGGTGTCGTTCACCGACGCAACCTTCTCCGGCGGCCAAGTCGAACTCGATGCGGCGACCGGGACCGTGCCCATTGGCCTGGTGCCGGGAGACGGATCGCCTTTGCCGACGGGGCTCAACCTGCCAGAAGCCTGGTATCCATCTGGTCAGTGACCTCTGCGGCAGGCACTCGCCAGGCCCTCCCTAGGACCGCACAGCGAGCGCGGGGACGACACTCCATGAGCTGCGGAGATGTGAGCAAGGGTATCTGTTTTCCTTCACCTCGTGGCCTTGCAAGGCACCTCGCGGGTGCGGGGACGACGCGTCCGAGTTGCAGACGAACCCGCCGAAGCGGGAGCTACCCCCGCGGGTGCCCGGGGAGTTCGTGGACGCACACTTCCGTGCCCGGGAGCGCAATAGCACCCTGACCAGCACCCAGCGGCGCGCGCCCCTCGATCCCTCCCGGCCGTGCGGCCCCGGCGTACGCGGAGACCGCCGCCCCGGGAGCCATCGCCGCCTGGAGCATCCTCGGGTAAGCAGACTGCCGCCGGACCGCTCCCCGCATGAAGGAGTTCCTCGACGCCATTGCGGACCACGGTGGTGACGGAGAGGCTCAGAGCGGGTTGAAGACGTAGCGCACGCCTGCCTTTGCAAGTTTCGGGAGGCTCGGGCGCAACCGGTGGACGAGGCCGCCTTCGTCTCCTTCGCCGCGGTGTGCGCCGTGAACGTCACCGTCCCGCTGAGCTCGGCGTACTCGCCTGGACCGACCGCGCGGTTCTCGCCCTTCACGTTTGTCGGTTTCGGGGCCCACTGGGCAATGGGCCGGCCCGCTGGGTCACCAGAACCCGCCAGGTCTGACAGGCCCCCTTTGGAGCGCTGCACCAATTTGGTGCAGCGCTCCAAACGTGTCATGGTTGAGGCATGGCAACGAGGAACCCCCGCTCGGCGCGGCGCAATCAGGTGCTCTCCCGGGAGCGGATCATCGAGACGGCGATCGAGTTGCTCGATGCGGGCGGTGAGGCTGCCATGACGACGCGGGCGCTCACCGAGCGCCTGTCCACCGGCTCGGGAGCGATCTACTACCGGGTAGGTAGCCGCGATGAGCTGCTGGACACAGTGACCGAGGCGCTTGTCACCGCTGCGCTGGCCGCCGACTCCGTGACGGTTTCATCCTCGCCTGAGGATGAAATCCGCACCGTGGCGCTTGCGCTGTTCGACGCGATTGCCGAGCACCCGTGGCTGGCGTCGCGACTGACCCAGCAGGTGGTCCGCAAGCCGTTCGGGCCGGTGACGGTCGGCATCTTCGAGCGGATCGGCCGTCAGGTCGGCGCGCTGAGTGTGCCGCGGGCTTCCTGGTTCGATGCGGCATCGACGCTGGTGCACTACATCCTCGGCGCCGTCAGCCAGAACACCCGGATGGAGGGCGACACTCCGGACGGTTCGCACAACCGTGACACGTTCCTCGATGCGACCGCGGCGGCCTGGCAGGGCCTCGACGCCGAGGACTACCCGTTCATGCACGCCGTCGTCTCCCAGATGCAAGCTCACGACGACCGCGAGCAGTTCCTCACCGGCATAGCCGTGATCATCGACGGCCTCTCCCGGCTCGGTTGACCCCGCACTGGGCGGCCCACCCCTTCGTGTTTCAGAAAGGAATCCCTCATGCGTGACGTAGTGATTGCAGGCGGCGGCCCAGTCGGCCTGTTCCTGGCCACCGAGCTCGCCCTGGGCGGTGCCTCCGTCCTGGTCCTGGAACGGGACGAGAACGCCGCCTCGCCGTGGAAGACACTCCCTCTGGGGCTGCGGGGCCTGAGCGCGGGATCGGCCGAGACGTTCTACCGCCGTGGCCTGCTGGATGCTGTGCTCAGTGCCTCGCACGCCGACCCGGCCAAGATCGGCGCTGCACCCGACCTGACCGAAACGCCGGCCCCCCGCGACGTGAGCCACTTCGCCGGCATGGGCCTGGACGCGGCCGACATCGACGTGGCCTCGCTCCCGTGGCGGCTGCCCAGCCCGGCGATGGAAGGCTTCATGACCAGCCTGGAGGCGGTCACCGCGGTCCTGGCCGAACGCGCCGCCGAGCTGGGTGTCCAGATCGTGCGCGGCACGCCTGTCACGGCTTTGGCACAGCACGCCGATCATGTCACGGTCGCCGCCGTCGGCCAGGAGTACCAGGCCCGCTACCTGGTGGGCTGTGATGGCGGGCGCAGCACGGTGCGCGGCCTGGCCGGCTTCGACTTCGTCGGCACGGACCCGCTGTTCACCGGCTACGCGGCCCAGGTCACCTTCGCCGATCCCGACCAGCTGTCCCTCGGCTTCAACCTGACGGACAACGGCATGTACCTGCGCACACCCTTCCCCGGTCATGTAGGCATGATGGATTTCGACGGCGGCTCCTTCGACCGGTCGCAGCCGCTGACCCGCGAGCACCTCCAAGAAGTCCTGCGCCGTGTCACGGGCGCCGACGTGACGCTGAGCGAGGTGCATCTGGCGTCGAGCTTCACAGACCGTGCCATGCAGACCACGACCTACCGCAACGGCCGCGTCCTGCTGGCCGGGGATGCCGCCCACATCCACTCGCCGCTCGGCGGCCAGGGCCTGAACTTGGGCATTGGCGATGCCGTGAACCTCGGCTGGAAGCTCGCGGCGACCGTGCGCGGCACCGCACCCGAGGGCCTGCTCGACACCTACACGAGCGAACGCCACCCCGTGGGCGCTGCGGTGCTCGACTGGTCGCGCGCACAGGTAGCGATCATGAAGCCGGGCCCCGACGCACCCGCGCTGCGCAAGCTGGTCCACGAGCTGCTGAGCACCACCGACGGCACGACCCTCGCCTACCGGCGAACGAGTGGCCTGTTCCACCGCTACGACCTGGGCGATACTCACCCCCTCGTCGGCAGCACCGCCCCCGACTTCTGCTTCGAGGACGGCACCCGCCTCGGTGACCTGCTGCGCCACGGTCAGGGCGTTCTGCTCGACTTCGGTGCCGACGACGCCCTGCAGCGTGCGGCCGAAAGTCACCAGGGCCAGATCGTGTACCGGTCCGGCCCGGCGCGCAACGACCTCGGCTTCACAGCGGTGTTCGTCCGCCCGGACGGCGTTGTGGCCTGGGCCGCAGCACAAGACCGTGACCCGAGCGCCTTCGAGCAGGCCGCAATACGCTGGTTCACCCCCGCCCAGCACTGACCCGGCCTCAGCCCATCACCGACAGGGCTGCCGGACACCCCGCCCGGCGCCGTCCATGACGGCGCACCACACGCAAGGAGCACGTCATGACCGATCCGAGCCAGCCGGGCACGGTCCTGCGGTTCAAGGCCAAGCCCGGCAAGGGAGAGGAACTGTTCGTCCTGTGCGCCAAGCTGAGCGACGAGTCCGCCGTCACCGACAAGGTCGTCATCGCGCGCGCCGAGGAGGCCCCCGACACCCTGTGGGCCATGGAATTCTTCAGGAGCGACGAAGCCCTCGCCGCCCAGGACGCCGACCCCACATGGGACGAGCTGCAATCCCAGATCGGCGCCCTCACGGAGGAAAACTTCACTCTCGCCCTGGTCCGCGCCGACTACGCGCACTTCTGAACCACTGCCCGGCACCGCCGGGCATTCCGTGAAGACGGTTGGCGCCCGAGGCGGGCCGCACCCAATCGTAGAAGGTATCCGCTGACACCACCGGCCCCCTCACGTGCACCCGCACAGAACGCAGCGGCACCTCCCTCTCCTCCACGAAGCTCGCCAGCGTCCCGCACTCGCACCGCCCGAGCCGCTCTGGTGCCGCACTCCACTCCGCCTTCATGCCGGACGTCTTGGCGCGAGCGTTCACACCGTCCGCGCCCACCGACGGTTCTTCGGCCACCTCTCACGCCCTTCACGGTCCCCTTCCTGGAGAACGATCATGACCGGACGCCGTCGTACCTTCTCGACGAAGACCAAAGCCTTCACCGCCGTGCTGACGGCCGTAGCGGCGGCGGGGATCGCCATACCGGTGATCGTGAGCGGCCAAGGCGAGCCAGCGACGTCCGCGAACGCGGGCACCACGCACACGCCCCCCAGCCGTGTGCAGAAGCTGCACCCCGACGCGGCCTGCCACGAAGTACGGGTCCCGGTGTCGGTGAAGGAGACAGGCAACGCCCACATCTACGGGGAGCTGTGCCAGCCGCGCCACCGGAGCACGACCAGCAAGACCGTGCAGCTACTGGTCCCCGGCTCCACCTACAACCACAGCTACTACGACATGCCGGTCGCCAACGGCCGCTACTCCTACGTCTCCTCGGCACTCGACGCGGGCTTCTCCACCTTCAACGTCGACCGCCTCGCCACCGGCAGGAGTACGCTGCCGCCCAGCTCCAAGTACACCCTCGCCACCGGCACCGACGCCCTCCACCAGGTCATCACCCAGCTGCGGGACGGCCGGATCAAGGACCGCACGTTCGACAAGGTCGTCTGGGTCGGCCACTCGCTGGGCTCGTCCATGGCCTGGGCCCAGGCCGCGAAGTACCCCCGTGACGTGGACGCCTTCGTGCTCACCAGCATGAGCCACGTCGTTCGTCAGGAAGAGCCCTCCGACGACGGCCCCGGCCAGGACGTCCAATTCGAAATCAAGGCGAAGGACGACCCCAAGTTCCGCGGCTCGATCGACGACCCCGGCTACCTGACCACAAACGCCGGCATGCGGCAGTTCTTCTACGACACCGCCCACACAGACCCTGCCGTCATCAAGGCTGACGAACGCCTCAAGGATGTCAGCACCGCGGCAGACTCTGACACCACCCCTCTTCCGCCCGCCAAGTCCCCCTCCCGCGCCATCAAGGTGCCCACCCTCCTGGTCACCGGCGACAAGGATCAGTACTGCACCGCCGGCACCTGCACCTCCAAGACGATGCTGGCCAGCGAACAGCCCTACTACTCCGACCAGGCCGGCCTCACATCGATCGTCGTGCCCAACAGCGGCCACAACGTACAACTGCACAAGAACGCACCCGAGACGAACACCCAGATCCTGAACTGGATCAAAACCACGAGCTGAGGGCGGCCTCGGACGCACAGGCTCCCATAGCCGTCCCTGTCATTCGTCGCTGCCGACAGAAGGCGTTGTCGGGATCGCCCTCCCTGAACCAGCGGGCGCAGGGCTGCTTCGGCGGTCCTGCCGTCTGGTGCTCCAGCCGTAGATCGTGATCAGGGTTGTTGGGCGGCCTGTCGCCGGTGGTGGCTGGTGCGGGCGCGGGCTTGGTGGCGCCGGCGCCAGTCCGACCAGCGGAGTCGGTGCGCGCGGCTGCGGGGCGGCGGGGTGGTGAATGCTGCGAAGAGGCGTCGGATCTCGCCGCACGTCAGCGGGGCGAGATCCGACGCCTCTCCAACTCGGCACTCAGGTGAGGGTCACCGCCGTAGACCTCGTCGCCGGTGACCCGGCGTGAGCTCTCACTGAAACCGATCCATGCCGAGCGGCGCTGAACTGCGGTGGATCAGATTCGGTGAGACATGAGGTGGACGACCATATGTCAATGAAGTCGACCTGCCTCTGGTCAGACGGAAACCATGCCTCAGCGGCGGTCAGAGACGCGCCGGGCACCGTTGCGGATGGCCGGCACGGTCAAGCCCGTTCCGGCCATCCGCTGTACGGGTCCAGACGCCGGCGCGGCGGCCCCGCGGGCCTGGTCGGTGAGGTCTTTTGGTTGGCGGCCCGGGGCCTCCTGGACATGGATCTTCACCTCGGCGTCGACTGGCGGCCTCTCGACAACCAGTGTGCCTGTGTCCGCCTCGGGCACGCCCCGGGAGCTCCGTGACTCCTTCAACCGTTGGCGGATGCGTTGCCGTGCCCGGAGCGCCGAGACCGTGGGCACGATCGCGGGCGTTCGTCGCGGCCGGAGGTTCAGGAACCAGCCGCGTTCGCGGGTGCGGTCCAGCCGGTGGCTCGGATCCACTCGACCAGGTCCAGGGTGGCCGGCTCGATCGAGCGCACCACCGCGGGGTCCGCAGGGTGTTCCGCCGCCTTCGCGAACTCGCGGAACATCACCCTGTCGAGGTCGTTGGGAAGCACGCTCACCGGGAGGGCCTCGTACCGTGCCGGGAGCCCGGCGCGCGCGCCGAACGCCGCGGCGATCTGGGGGCCCGTCAGCTCGTCACCCACGAGCTCGACGGCTCCGCCAGGCGCCTGGGCGATGCCGAGCAGGAGCGCGGCGGCGACCCGGCCGATGTCCCTGACCGAGATCATCTTCAGAGGGACGTCCTCCGGCAGCGGCATCCTCAGCACGATCTCCCCGTGCTCCAGGCTCGGTGCCAGCACGCTCGCGAAGTTCTCCATGAAGGCGGTCGCGCGAACCATCGAGGCCCTGAGACCGGACTTCCTCAGGTGCTCCTCGATCGCGTGCTTCGAGTCGTGCTGCGGCACACCCCGCTCCCGGTCCGCTCCGAAGACCGAGTTGAACACGACGTGCGGGACGCCCGCCTCGGCCGCCGCGTCGACGAGCGCGGTACCGATGCGGATCTCCGCCTCGACCTCTTCGAGGCTGTTCGCCTCCGGGGTCATGAAGTAGAACCCCTCGACCGCCGCCAGCGCGGCGGCCAGCGACGCCGGGTCGTCGGCCCGGACGGCCGCCAGCTCGACGCCGCGGGCGGCCAGCGCCTGAGCCCGGTCGAGCTGCGGGTCGCGGACCAAAGCCCGCACCCGCGCCTTGTGGTCCAGCAGCGCGTCGACCACCGCCCCGCCCTGCTGCCCCGTCGCGCCGAAGACGGCGATCGTGCCGGTCTTCTGAGTGCTCATCGCTGCCACCCTTCACTGGTTCACGGCATGAACGAAATTAGTTCACGGCATGAACTTCGTCAAGGCATGGGTGTGGCGAGACCTCGCGATGTGATGGGTCAGTCCGAGGCGGGCGAAGAGAGGTCCGAGGTGTCCACGATGGCGGTGGTCACGCGCTCGAAGTCGCGCTGGTCGTCAGCGTCAAGGTTCCTCGTGATCTCGGGCAGGCGCTTGGCGACCTCGGCGTAAACGGCCTCGGCGAGCACCTTCCCCGCGGGTGTCACGCTGAGCATGACGACCCGTCGGTCCTGCTTCGGGCTCGCCCGGTCGACCAACTCGCGCCGCGCGGTGCGATCGACCAGCTGGCTCAATGCGTTCTTGGTCATCCCCAACGACGCGGCGAGGTCGGCCATCTGCCGCGGCTCGTCCCTGACTGCGCAGAGCAGCGTGGCCTGCGAGGGGGTCAGGTCGAACTCGGCGCAGATCTGCGCGTACTTGCGTTGAATCACAACCGAGAGCCAGAAGAGCTTGTCGCCATAGTTCACGCTGACCTCCCCGGCCCGACGACGAACAGCATACTGGCCTCGGGCCGGCGGACCGCGCCACTCACCAGGAGATGCGCACCTCCGCGAGCCCAGCCCGGCACTCGCACCCCAACCACCGTGATCGACCCAATTGCCCCAGCTGTAGATCTTGGTGGAGTGGTCACTCGGAGCGAATGGTCTCGTTGTCCGCGATGAGCACGTCTCGAAGTGACGCAGCGGCTGCGTGGAGGCAGGCAGCGAAGTCCTTCTGACCGCGCGCGTCAGTCCAGCGGTCGAAGGCATTCTGGGAGGCGACGGTAGCGATCTGGGCCACCAGTTTCGCGCTGTCGTCGCCGACGCCTCGCTGCAGGAGTGCTTCGTGGATTGCGCTGGTGACTGCGGCGAGTTTGGTGCGTTCCCGCTCTTGGAGCTCCGGGCTCGAGGCGATCACGGCGCGGCGTTCGGCGATGTGGCCGATGTGTTCGACGAGGGTGGTGCCGAACCGGGCGAGGGCCTCAAGGGCTGCCGATAGAGGGGAAGCGGCCGGGCGGGCATCGAGGACCGCCTCACGGATCACGGAGGGCAGTCGTTCCGAGCCGGCGAACAGGACCTCGCGCTTGTCAGGAAAGTACCGGAAGTACGAGCGGCGGGTGATCCCGGCCCGCTCGGCGATCTGCGTCACGGTCACGTTGTCGTATCCGTGCTCCGTGTAGAGCTCGAGCGCCGCCTGTGTGAGGCGCTCCTCGGTTCCGGGGTCCCATCTGGCCATGGCCGGACGATAGCAAGTGACGTCTCACTGTGTCATTCATGCTAGGGTCGGTGATGACACAGTGAGACATCACTGTGGAGCGGGCGGCCACCGCATGTGCCGAACGACAGGAGGCAGCACATGACTGACACAACCCAGAGCGCACGATCTGGAGAGATCTGGATCCTGGGCGCTGGCGGGCGCATCGGAAGTGCCGTCACGGCGAATCTCGCCGCTCAAGGAATCAAGCCCGTTCTCGTCGGTCGCGAAAGCGACCGGTTGCGCGAGGCCGCCGCGGGCCTCGGTAGCCGTGTCGTCACCGCGAACGGCGTCGACGCCATCGCGGCGGAGATCACTCGGCAGCGACCTGCTGTGGTCTTCAACGGCATCGGCAACTACGCCGAGACGGCCACGGTCATCGCCCGGGCCTGTATGCCCGGTGGCCACTACCTGGACCTGGCCGCAGATCTGACAGCAGTCCCCCGCCTGCTCGAACTGAACCGGGAGGCCGAACAGGCGGGCAGCACACTGGTGACCGGCTCCGGATTCGGCGTGCTGGCCACCGAAGCCGTCGTGATCAAGCTGTGCGAGGACCGCCCGGCCCCCGCCGCCGTGCGCGTCGACGCCCTGGCCTCGGTGTCCCTCAGCGCCGGAGTCGTCGGCGCCGCCTTCGCGGCCTCCATGATCGACATGTTCGCTACGGGTGGACGCCGCTACACCGACGGACGCATGGTCGCTTCACGTCTCGGCGCCGATCTCCAGAACCTCACCCTGCCCGATGGGCAGCAGGCGAAGTCTGCGGGCGCTCCCAGCGCGGAACTCCTCGCCGCGCACCGGGCCAGCAATGCGCCGTCCGTCACCGTGACCACCGGGATGGCTCCCACCTCGCGAGTTACGCGGTCCGTGGCCCCGCTGGCCGAGAAGCTGCTGTCCATCGAGCCGCTGCGACGCTTCGCCGTCGGCCAGATGGCCAAGGCCAAGATGAAAGACGCCCCGGCCCCGCGCCGGCACTCCTGGGGGCACGCGGTCGTCACCTGGCCCGACGGCACCCGCCGCGAGGGCTGGCTGCGCGCCGACGACGGCATGGCCTACACCGCCTCGGTGGCAGCAACAGTGGCCGCCAAGCTCGCCCACGGCGAGGGCCGGCCGGGCGCCTACACACCCGGCGCCCTGTTCGGTGCAGGCGTCGCCGAGCAGGCGGGTGGACAGATCCTCCTCCCCGACGAGCCCCGTCCCGCCCAGGACGGATCGGTCATCGACTGAAGAGGTGCCCATGCCTCATCCCAACGCACGGCTGACCGCTCACGGCGTTCGACTCCTCGTCGACCGGGTTCGGGCCGGACGTCCCGTCGCCCACGTCGCTGACGAGATGGGTATCCCCGGGCTACGCCCACAAATGGGTTCGGCGCTGGCGGGCACGTCCAGACGCAGCGCGTCCCCCTGATGTTGTCCACGGGTATCGAGTCGCGCTCAGGCAGGTTGATCGCGGCTGGTACCGGCCCTTCTTCGGGCAGGCCATCGGGTTCTACCGGCGGCCACCGCTCCCCGTGCCGCAAGTCGCGTGGCCGGATGCCGAGGGCCGCGCCGCCCGCGAGCAGAAACACGATCGCAGGGACGGTGTCCGTGGCAAGCACCACACCGAGAGAGCCCGCTCCACCGCCTTGCTCGATGACAGCGTAGGCCAGGGCAAGAGGGGCCATCGCAGGCCCTGTTGCCGAGATGGGATTGGCCGACACAAATCGCCGGAAACTCGCGATCTGCAACAGCGTACTGATCGGCTTCGGTGACTCGTCGGCGATCGTCATGATCTCCCTATGGCTCGACGCAGCGAGCACCCTGGTGCAGAAACCCGGAGCGCCGAACGTCAGTGATCACAGTTGGCCGACGCCCCTCACTCCCCGAGGACCATGCACCAGGCCTCCGACGGTGAGTTCGGCCACCAGCACGCAATGGCGGGCTCTGCCCCAGCAGTGAACAGCGCAGCCCTGGAGTACTGCGGCTTCACCAGTAGGTCGGCGGCGAGCACCCGTGGACGGGGCGGACGTTCACCGCCGGGTGGGGCAGCCGCGACGTCCTGGAGGTCACGCTCGTCGACCCGCAGCTGGTGGTGGAAGTAGACGTGGACGTCGCCCGCGACACCGCCGTCCGATGGCGCCACCCCGGGCGCCTCCACCGGACGCGCCCGGACCTGTCCGCCGCTGACGTCCCGGCGTTCGGGGCCGGGAGGGGGTAAGAGAGCGTCTGATCCATGTAGTTGGTAGTTAGGGATGGTTCTGTGACTGTTGGTGTTGGCGGTCGTCGGGCGGGGTGTGAGTGCTCGTCGTCCGTACCGCAGTGATGTCTCCGACGCCCGCTGGGCCTTGATCGAACCGGTCTTCGCCGCCTGGCGAGCCAGGAGAACCGGTCCCGGCACGGCGGCCCGGGTGCACGAACTGCGGGAGATCGTCAACGCGATCCTCCATGTCAACCGCACCGGCATCCCGTGGGAATACCTGCCCCACGACTTCCCGCCGTACAAGACCGTCTACGGCTACTACGCCGAGTGGGAAGCCGACGGCACCACCCAGCAGGTCCACGACCTGTTACGCGACAAGACTCGTCGATCCCACGGCCGCAGCGCTCAGCCGACCGCGGCCGTGATCGACGCGCAGAGCGTGAAGACCTCGGCAAACGTGGCCGAGACCAGCCAGGGCATCGACGCCGGCAAGAAGATCATCCTGCTCGACGACCTGGCCGCTCATCCCTCCGTGGCGAAGGTCTGGGCCAACGATGGCTACCAAAGCAGCATCTTCAACCACGGCGCCGGCCTGGGGATCGACGTCGAGGTGGTGCAGCGGCCACGGACGAAGGGGTTCGAACCGCTGCCGAAGCGAGGGGGATCGAGCGGACCTTCGGCTGGCTGATGCAGCACCGCCGCCTGGCACGGGACCACGAAGCCCTCCCGCAGAGGTCCCGGGCGATGATCCACTGGGCGATGGCCAACAAAATGTCCCGCGAACCGACCGGAGAATCCGCACCGACGTGGCGAATCGAAACGGACATCCCACTCGCATCCGCGTGAACATTGATCAGTTGCTCTCTCACGCCGGCCTCCGCGCCGGTTCTCGTGATCGTCACGGACTCATGGCAGGCCGAGCCCTCCACGGTCCGCGCACGCGTGGAACTCGTCCACGGTCAGCGTCGGATGCGCAGGGCTTGGCGCCATGGGGAAGGGCAGTCCGGCCCCGCGTACCTCGATGACCTTTGGGGTGGGCTCTCGTCGCAGCCGCGTGCCTCGTGGAGGCGGGCCCGGAGAACGTCACTCGATGTGGGTCGTTGCCCTACCCGCCGGCCAGGGCCGCTGATACTCGATGAGTCGGCCTGCCGGGTCGTGTCGGCGGCTGGGTGCGAACAACAACTTCGTTCAAGAAGCAGCGCCGGGTATGCGGCCCGAAGAAGGGAGTGTCTTGTCGCATGCTCGGCGCTGACCGGCAGAGTTATGCCGTCGTGGCCGCTGTCTCGGTGGCTTCGACTGCGGACTTGAAGTCGGGGTGGACCCCGATTTGATCAAGCCACACGCTCATCGAGTTGTAGCAATTGAACCTTTCGATCTTTCCGTCACGGAGGTACCAGAGATCCGCCGCCGGCACGTCGATCCGGTTCCCGGTCGGCGGGATCTCGCCGACCGGAGTCGGAAACCCTCCGAGATGCGTGCCCTGGATTCGCAACTCGACGGCGACGACATCACCGAACGCATGCACCTCGAGCAGCTCACGGTGTACATCGGGGAACGAGCGGGCGAGGCCCGCGATCACCTGAGGAATCTGCTCTCCACGGAAACTCTGCGAGGTCGACATGTCGTTGAACGACCCGTCCTCGGTGAACAAGGCCAGGAAACCGTCACCGTCGAGAACGTTCCCTTCCGCGAGCCGGTAAGCCTCGCGAATGGTCTTTTCGTTACTTTCCATTCCTGTTCTCCTTCGAGTTCGCAACACGCTCACGGTCCGCGCCTGTCCTTGATCGACCCTTCCCGGCTGTCGTAACGATAATTGTTACGGCAGATTGTCGCAACCTTCACTGTTACGACTGTGCTGTCGTAACATGGAGCGTTGCGACCGGAGGAGGGATCATGAGCGCCAACAGCAGGCTGACCATTGCCGCCCATGCGCTGGCCTGGATCGGTCTCTACCAGCGCCAGGGCCACGAGGTCGCCACCTCCGAGCAGATCGCAGCCAGCGCGAACACCAACCCCGTGGTGATCAGACGGATGCTCGGCGAACTGCGCAGGGCCGGGCTCGTGGAGTCCCGGCGGGGCGCGGGCGCGGGCTGGTCGCTGGCGCGCGAGCTGGGGTCGATCACCCTGCTCGACGTGTACGAGGCAGTGGAACCCGGCCCGCTGTTCGCGATGCACCGCACCACCCCGGACCAGGGATGCGTGGTGGGTCACGGCATCCAGCCGGCGATGCGGGGCATCTACCAGGACATCGAGGAGACCCTGAGACACGAACTGGCCCGCGTCACGCTCGAGAACGTACTCAGGGACGTACTCGCGGCACCTCGCCAGCCTCTCTGATCAGCTGGGCGACCCCGTGCGAACCCTAGGGTTCGGCGTGGGTTCTGCCCACCGGGGCGGAGTGACCTGAGCGTGGAGATGGAATCCCGCGCCGAACGCGTTGGATCCGCCGCCGGAACAGACGGCGGGCGCAGGCCGAGCTCACCGCGGACCAGGCCGTGCTCGTCCAGCGGCTCTACGACGACGAGCGGGAGAAGACCGTCCAGCAGATCCCGACAGACTCGGCGTGCCCCGTGACCAGGGCCTCGACGAAGGCGAGCAGGACCGGAGAGACCTTGCCGCCCAGCCGCCGGACCACCTCGTCGGCCGACGCCTCCTCGTCCAGCCCCTCAACGGCCGCCCTGGTCTCGGCGGTCATCTCCGCGGCTTTCGCCAGCGCCGGCTGGGCCGGGCCGTCCGCGTCGATGTCCTTGAGCACGACGCGGTAGTTCCCGAGCAGGGCCTCGGCGATCTCCCGCTCGGCGAGCCGGATCTCCTCCAGCTCCGTCCTGGCCTTCTTGATCTTCGTGGCGACGCGCTTGCAGAACATCGTCGCCAGGTCGTCACGGACCCGCATCCCGGCCTTGTGGACCAGGAACGCGATCAGCGCGAGGCGCTTGACGGGCGTGCAGTCCCGAAGCGCCGGCGCGTCCCCCGCGTCCGCCTCCCCGGCGAAGTCGGTGATCGCCGTCAACGCCCCCACCCTGCTCGCCGACCCCAGCGGACTGACCCCCGACGACCCGAACGACGGGGAGCCCGAAGTGCGTCGAACCCGGTTCCCTGCAGTAACGTCCCCCGCCCGGCTCGACCGCGGCTCTGCGCCATCCCGTCAGGCCGCCGATTCCGACGAGGGCGATCTGCTGGGTCAGTTCTTCGGCGGCATCGGAAAAGACGTCGACGAACGCATCCCCGAAGGTGCCCGCTTCTTGCCCTCCTGGACACGGCGTTCGAAGTACGCCTGGGTGCGCGGGTCGTGGCGCAGGCGGGTGAACACGATGCGGTACAGGGCGGCGTTGGCCCGCCGGTCGCCGCCGTGGTTGAGCCGACGCGTGCTCCGACGCCCGGAGGAGCACGCGATGGGACTGACTCCACAAAGGGCGGCAAAGGACGCCTCGGTGTTCAGCCGCTCGGGATCGTCCCCCATGGTGATCAGGAGAGTGACGGCACTGTCCGGACCGATGCCCACCGGTACGAGCAGCTGTGGGGCGTGGTGTTCGACGAGCTGGGTCAGGCGTTGGTTCAGCTCGTCGATCTGCCCGGTGAGCTGTTCGATGCGCTCCGCGAGCATTCTCAGGGTCATGCGGGTGGCCCGGGCCACCGCGTTCCCGCCGTCCTCACCGCCACCTGGCCCGAGGCGTGCGCAGGTGCGGAACAGCTCACGGTCGCCCAGGCTGGACAGTCGTTTCCGCCGTGCGGGATCGGCGATGACCAGGACGACTTTGAGCCGGTTGGTCGCCTGGGCGCGGGCCTTGGCCGCCCCAGCCTGTCCTGTTTCAGGGCAATACCGGGCATCATCTACATAGTAATGACATCCATTTTCATGTATCGTCATCTCGCTCACCGATCGCACCCGGAGGTCCTCATGGCCGTACCCAAACGGAAGATGTCGCGCAGCAACACCCGGCACCGTCGCGCGCAGTGGAAGGCCACGACGTCCCAGTTGGTGACGATCACCGTCGATGGGGTTCCGTACCGCGTCCCTCAGCGGCTGGCCAAGGCGTACGAGCGCGGCCTGCTCCGCCCCGAGGGCTGACACCGCATGACCCACGTCCCCTCGCGGCGCCTGCCCGTCACCGTTCTGTCGGGGTTCCTCGGCGCCGGCAAGACCACCCTGCTCAACCACGTCCTCGGAAACCGCGAGGGCCTGCGCGTCGCGGTCATCGTCAATGACATGAGCGAGGTCAACATCGACGCCGCTTTGGTGCGTGGCGGCGAGGCCGCCCTGTCGCGCACCGAGGAACGCCTGGTCGAGATGACCAACGGGTGCATCTGCTGCACCCTCCGGGACGATCTGCTCGAAGAGGTGGACCGCCTGGCACGCGAGGGGCGTTTCGACTACCTCCTCATCGAGTCCTCCGGCATCTCCGAGCCCATGCCGGTGGCCGCCACCTTCGCCTTCGCCCGCGACGACGGCGCCACCCTCGGCGACCTGGCCCGGCTGGACACCATGGTCACGGTCGTGGACGCCGCCAACTTCCTGCCCGAGCTGGCCGGCGGCGACGAACTGACCGAACGGGGCCTGGACCAGTACGAGGACGACGAACGCACGGTCAGTGACCTGCTGATGGACCAGATCGAGTTCGCCGACGTCATCGTCCTCAACAAGCTCGACCTCGTCGACGCCGCGTCCGCCGACCGGCTCCGGGCCACCTTGGCACGGCTCAACCCCGCCGCCCGCGTGGTGCCGGCCGTGCGAGGCCGCCTCCCGGTCGGCGAGGTCCTGGGTACCGGCCGCTTCGACCTGGAGCGCGCGCAGCAGGCCCCGGGGTGGGTCAGGGAACTCAACGGCGACCACGTTCCCGAGACGGAGGAGTACGGCATCTCGTCGACCGTCTTCCGCTCCGGAAGGCCCTTCCACCCCGGGCGGTTGTGGACGTTGGTGACGGAGGCTCTGGACAGCGGCGCCTACGGGCAGGTTCTCAGGTCCAAGGGCTTCTTCACCCTCGCCAGCCGCCCCCGTGTGACGGGACTGTGGTCGCAGGCCGGTTCGGTGGCCCGCTTCGAGCCCTCCTCCGCACGTGACGCCGACAGTCCCTTCGCTCAGGAACTCGTCTTCATCGGAACCCATCTGGACGCGGAGCCGCTGCGGGCCGCCCTGACCGACTGCCTCATGCGGGACGGCGAAGCCCTGCCCGATTCCGACCCCTTCCCCGCCTGGGACACCTACGGATTCGACGAGAGCTGCGCGCACGAGCACGACCCCCTCACCACGGTGACAGGGCGCTGAAACTCCGGGTCGGGCGGTGGTCGCAGCCACGGCACCGTCCGGCCCGGTACATACCTGTGTCAGAGAGGCCGCTCATGGACGACAGGAAGAAGCCGCACCTGGGGACGGTGCAGGAGACCCTCCTCATACCGCTGTATGCCCGCGCCGTGGAAAACCGCAAGGAACACGCACTTCTGAGGGACGCGCGGGCCGAAGAGATCGTCGCCTCGATCGACTACGACTTCGAACGCTTCGACGATCTTCCGAGCCTCACCGGCGCGCTGCTGCGCACCCTTCTCTTCGACCGGTGGGTGACGGACTTCCTGTCCGCGCACCCCGACGCCACCGTGGTCGAGATCGGTACCGGGCTCAACACACGCCACGAACGTGTCGACAACGGCCACGCCCGGTGGTTCGACCTCGACCTGCCCGATGTGATCGGTCTGCGCCGGAACTTCTTCACGGACAGCCCTCGGCGGACGATGATCGCGGCCTCGGTGACGGACGAGGCGTGGGCCGCGGAGGTGGCCTCGCACGCCACCGGGCCGTACCTGTTCGTCGCGGAGGCCGTACTGCCCTACCTGCACGAACCCGATGTGCGCGGGGTCATCGACCTCCTCGCCGACCGCTTCCCGGGCGCCCTGCTGGCCCTGGACACCGCCGGTCCCGGCTTCTTCGACACTCAGGAACAGCACGACGCCCTCAGCAAGGTCGAGGCCCGCATGCACTGGTACTGCCCCGATCCGGCCCGACTGGCCGACTGGCGGCCGGGCGCACGTGTACTGGCGTCCCACACCCTCACCAGCCTTCCCGAACCCCTGGTGGCTCAATTGCCGCTTCCCTACCAGCAGATGGTGTCCGCCATCGCCGCGCAGCGGCTCCCCCAGGCCGAGGACTACCGGCTCAGCCTCCTGCGCCTGCCCTGACACCCACCGGCACGCTCCGCGGCCGGTTCCGGCCGTGACTCCGCCGAGTCACGGCCGGCGACTCCGCCCGCTGTGCGAGCGGCGCGGCTACCAGGAGGACTTGGTGACCCCGGGCAGGAAGCCGGCGTGGGCCTGCTCACGCATGCGGACCCGCGACAGGCCGAACTTCCGGAGGTGACCGCGCGGCCGCCCGTCCACGCCGTCCCGGTTGCGCACTCGCGTAGCGCTCGCGTTGCGGGGCTGGCGCCGCAGTTCTTCCACTGCGGCTCGGCGTTCGGCGTCGGTGGAGGACGGCCGGCGGATGATCTCCTTCAGCTCCGCGCGGCGGGCCGCGTACCGCTCGACGGTCGCCTTGCGCTTCTCGTTCTGCGCGATCTTGCTCTTCTTGGCCATCAGACCTTCCCTCCTCGGGCGCGGATGCGGGCCACGGCGGCCTCGATGCCGATGCTGTCCACGGTCTTGATCGCCTTCGCACTGAGCGTCAGCCGGACGTGCCGCCCCTCGCTGGGCAGCCAGTAGCGCTTGCGCTGGATGTTGGGGTCGAAGCGGCGCGAGGTGCGCCGATGCGAGTGGGAAATGGTGTTGCCGAAGCCCGGCCGGGCGCCGGTCAGTTGGCAGTGGGCGGACAAGGTCGTACCTGCCTCTCGTCGGACGACTAGTTTTTGGTAATGGAAACCATTCCCATATAGTACCGCTCATGGCACGCAACGAGGTACGCCCGATCATCAAGCTCCGCTCCACCGCGGGAACCGGCTACACGTACGTCACCCGCAAGAACCGCCGCAACGACCCCGACCGCATGGTCCTGCGCAAGTACGACCCGATTGCCCGGCGCCACGTCGACTTCCGCGAGGAACGCTGACCTCCAGCCACTCCGCCCCCACCGCCCCAGACCCCAAGGACGCCCCATGAAGCCCGGAATCCACCCCGCGTACGGCCCCGTCGTCTTCCGCGACCGTGCCGCGAACTACGCGTTCCTCACCCGCTCCACCATGACCAGTGACAAGACCATCGACTGGGAGGACGGCAACACCTACCCGGTCGTCGACGTCGAGATCTCGAACGTCAGCCACCCCTTCTACACGGGGACCGCCCGAGTCCTGGACACCGCCGGGCGAGTCGAGCGCTTCGAACGCCGATACGGTCGACGCGGGGCCAACTGATGCGGGAAGAGACCGGACTTCCCGTCGTCATCGTCGCCGGGCTCCACTCCGAGGCACGCCGCGAGGTCGTGGAGCACCTCCTGCGCCTGGTACCCGGCAGCGTCGCCCTGCACCACGACCTGTCCTCCGCGGCCGACGGCACCGTCCTGCGCCGGGTGCGCGACGCTTCGGGCGAGTTGTCCCGGGGCGACGCCCCGCTGGTCAACGACTGCGCGTGCTGTGCCCTGCGCGAAGACCTGGTCCCCGAGCTGGAACGGCTCGCCGACGCCGGCCTCACCCGGCTCGTCGTCATCGAACTGTGGGACTCCGTAGAACCCAGGGGAATGGCCGAGGTCGTCGTCCACCACGGCGGCGACGCGGTGCGGCTCACCAACGTGATCACAGCGGTCGACCCGGCTCTCGTACTCCCCTGCCTCGGCAACGGCGACGACCTCGCCGAGGTGGGCCTCGCGGCCGCAGCCGGCGACCGGCGCACGGTCGGCGACACCTGGGCCAGGCAACTGGAGTACGCGCCCGTCCTCGCCGTCGTCGAGAGCGAGGACGCCGACGACGAGGACCGCGCGCTGCTCACCCAACTCCACCCCACCGCCCACCAGGTGGGCGCAGACTCCGGGGAACTCGCACGGCTGGCCTTCGCCGGCTTCGACGTCGACGCGGCCGCCGCGGCCCAGCACCCGGCCTGCGCGCTGCTTCCCCAGGAAGCCGACGCGGCAGGCGTCACCACATTCGTCTGGCGCCGGCACCGCCCGTTTCACCCCGAACGCCTCTACGAGGCGCTGGAAGACCTCTGCTGTTCCGCCGCCCGCAGCCGCGGACGGTTCTGGCTCGCCGACCGCCCCGACACCCTGCTCGCCTGGGACGCCGCGGGCGGAGCCCTGTGCGTGGAGAGTGCCGGCCCGTGGCTCGCCTCCCTGCCGGACGCCGCCTGGGAGTTGGTCCCGCCCGTACGCCGAGCGGCCGCCGCACTGGACTGGCACCCCGAACACGGCGACCGCTGCCAGCACCTCGTCTTCACCTCACCCGGCCTGGACCGCGACGGGCTCGCGCGAGTGCTGGAGTCCTGCCTGCTCACCGACGCCGAGTACGCCGCGGGACCCGAAGCGTGGAAGCAGCTCCCGGCCGCGTTCGACTCTCTCCTCGACCCCGTCGCGTAACTCCGGCCCCGTCCGCATCGACACAGAAAGAGCACACCATGGCCCCCCGCCAAGTCCCCCGCAAGCCGCTGAAGTCCCGCCCCAACCCGCTGGACGCCGCTGGGATCACCTACATCGACTACAAGAACACCGATCTGCTGCGGAAGTTCATCTCCGACCGCGGCAAGATCCGCAGCCGCCGCGTCACCCGCGTCACGGCCCAGCAGCAACGACAGATCGCCACGGCGATCAAGAACGCCCGGGAGATGGCGCTCCTTCCGTACTCGAGCCGGTGAGGAACAACCACTCACCCCTGCGCAAGCCTTTCTGCGGGAAATTCGAAAGCACATGGAACGCGCCCCCGACGAGCTCGTACACGGTAAGCGGTGAGACGTCGAGCCTCTGATCATCGATCATGGCCGTGTGGTGGGGAACGCGTCTCGTGCGGCGATCATCAACGGCCGGAGGATGCGGCAGCCGTGCGGGAGGCCGTGGCCGGGGCGTTGTCGCTCCGGCCACGACCCGGTGCCGTGTCGCTCACGCACGGGTCCACTTCTGGTTGGCCTGGCCGTTGCAGGTCCACAGCACCAGCGGGGTCCCGTTGGCGGTGCCGGCCCCGTTGGCGTCGAGGCACAGTCCGGAGTGGACGTTGCGGATCGAGCCGTCGGAGCCGACGGTCCACTTCTGGTTGTTCTGGCCGTTGCAGGGCCAGGTGATGACACGGGTGCCGTTGGTGGTGCCCTGGTCGTAGGCGTCCAGGCACTTGTCGCCGTAGACGCGGATCTCGCCGCCCGCCCATGTGGTCCACAGCTGGTTGGCGGCCGTGTGGCAGTCCCACAGCAGAGTCGTGGCGCCGGCGGCCGTGGAGGCGTTGTCCACGTCCACGCAGCGGCCGGAGGCGTCGCCCCGCAGGCGTGAGGTGGTGGCGGCCAGCGGGCTGCCGCCGCTCACCCGGTACGCGGCGACGCCGTGCGCGGGGACGCTCGCCGAGATCCGCCCGGACGTGCTCGACGTGCCGCCGGTCCACAGGTCGGTAAGGGTGAACGGTCCTCCGCCCAGGCCGATCTGGGCGGCCGTCGTGGTGACCGTCGCCGCGCTCCCGCCCCGGTTGAACAGTCCCACCGCGACCGAACCGTCCGCCAGGGGCTTGGCGAACACCTCGATGTCGCCGTCGTCGCGCACCCTGCGTCCGCCCGCGCCCAGGGAGTCCTGGTTCACCGCCAGCAGGCGCGGGTTGCGCAGGATCGCGCTGACGTCGGCGGACATCGTGCGGATGTCGTTGCCGGCCATCAGCGGGGCGCTCATCAGCGCCCACAGGGCGAAGTGGGAGCGGGACTCGGTCAGCGACAGGCCGGGGCGGCCGACGACCAGCATGTCGGGGTCGTTCCAGTGCCCCGGGCCGGACTGTGCGGCCAGCGGCGCATTGACGTCCAGGACGTTGCCGACGCCCATCGGGTAGCTGTTGGTGTTGCCGTTCTGCCAGATGTCGAGCAGGTCCTCGGTCGTCCGCCACAGGTCGGCGACCTCGCCCCAGTTGTACGTGGACCCCGTGATGGCGTGGAAGCTGTTGGGGTTGATGCTGTAGACGATCGGCCGACCGGTGGCGCGCAGGGCATCGCGCATCAGCTTGAACCGCGCGACCTGCTCGTCACGCGTGCCGCTCGAGGAACACCAGTCGTACTTGAGGTAGTCGACCCCCCACGAGGCGAACGTGGCGGCGTCCTGGGCCTCGTGGCCCCTGCTGCCCGTGGAGCCCGGGTAAGTGCCCACGGTCTGCGCGCAGGTGCGCTCGCCCGGCACCTGGTAGATGCCGAACTTCAGGCCCTTGCCGTGGATGTAGTCCCCGAGGGCCTTCATCCCGCTCGGGAACTTCGTCGGGTTGGCCCGCAGGTTGCCCTGCGCGTCACGCTGCGGGTCGAACCAGCAGTCGTCGACCACCACGTACCGGTAGCCGGCGTCCCGCATGCCCGAGGACACCATCGCGTCGGCGGCCTGGCGGACCTGGGCCTCGGTGATCCCGCACCCGAAGCTGTTCCAGCTGTTCCACCCCAGCGGAGGGGTGAGCGCCGGACTGCCCGGCGCGGCCGTGGCGGTGGACTGCGCTGAGGCCGTCACGGACGCGGCCACCGTCAGCGCGGCGGCCGTGAGGAGGCGGAACAGTCGTCCGCCTGATCGTCTGGGCACCGGGACTCCTTCGTCGGGGAAGAGAGGAGAAGGTTCGAAATTTCGATCGACGTTCGGAAACTTCAGGTGCCCCACGGATACTAGAGAGGCGACCGGCCATGTCAACACCCGCTCAAGGAGCAGGATTTGTCGCGTGATCGGCGAGGGAGCACGGCCGAGGCGCACCGACTCCGCACCAGGCGCTTCGAACGTTTCGGAGCGGCGCACGACTTGTGCGAGAAGGGTTGACGGGGTACGCCAACCCCCTATCATCCAGAATGCTCGACGAGTCGCACCACGTTCGACATCTCGAATGCGACAGAGCCACTCCGACCGATGAACTCGAGGTGAACACCTCCATGGATCTGTCATGGTCACATCAACCCCTCACGCGTCGCCGCACGCTCGCGGCCGCCACCGGCCTGACCGCCGGCGCCCTCCTCCCCCCTGGGCCCGCCCTCGCGACAGCGGCGCAGTACACGAACCCGGTGATCTGGCAGGACTTCGCGGACATCGACATCATTCGCGTCGGCGACACCTACTACGCCTCGGCCTCGACGATGCACTACTCGCCGGGCGCGCCCGTTCTGCGGTCGTACGACCTGGTGAACTGGGAGATCGCCGGCCATTCGGTACCCGTCCTCGACTTCGGCGCCAAGTACGACCTGAACGGCGCCCGCGGCTATGTCAGGGGAATCTGGGCGTCGTCACTGGCCTACCGGCCCAGCAACAGGACCTTCTACTGGCTCGGCCAGATCGACTTCGCCCGGACGTACCTCTACACCGCCACCGCGGTGGAGGGGCCGTGGAACAGACTGACGACGATCAGCACCCCCTACTACGACGCCGGCCTGCTCGTCGACACCGACGACACCCTCTACGTGGCGTACGGCAACACCACCATCAGCGTGGCCCAGCTCTCGCCCGACGGCCGCAGCCAGGTCCGTACGCAGGAGGTGTTCAGGACACCGTCCAGCGTCGGCACCTTGGAGGGCGCCCGGTTCTACAAGATCAACGGGCGGTACTACATCTTCCTGACCCGCCCCGCGAACGGCCAGTACATCCTCAAGTCCTCGAGCGGCCCCTTCGGCCCGTACACGATGCGGCAGGTCCTCCTCGACCTGCGCGGACCGATCCCCGGCGGCGGCGTCCCCCACCAGGGCGGGCTGGTGCGGACGCAGAGCGGCGCCTGGTACTACATGGCCTTCGTCGACGCCTACCCCGGCGGCCGCGTGCCCGCCCTGGCACCGGTCGTCTGGACCGCGGACGGCTGGCCCGTCGTACAGCTCGTCGACGGCGCGTGGGGCACCACGTATCCCAGTCCGGCCGTACCCGCTCCGCCCCGCCAGGTCACCCCGATGACCGGCGTCGACACCTTCGACGGCACGACCCTGAAACCGGGATGGGAGTGGAACCACAACCCCGACAACACCAAGTGGTCGGTCGGCGACGGCCTGACGCTGCGGACCGCGACCGTCACCCACGACCTCTACTGGGCCCGCAACACCCTCACGCACCGCATCCAGGGCCCCACCTCCACCGCCACGGTCCAGCTCGACCACTCCGCGATGCGGGACGGCGACCGGGCCGGGCTCGCGCTGCTGCGTGACTCCTCCGCCTGGATCGGCCTCAAGCGCGACGGCGGTGCGACACGGGTGGTGATGGTCACCGGGCTGACCATGGACGGCAACTGGAACACCACCGGCACCGGCACCGAGATCGCGAGCGCGCCCGTCTCCGGCGGCCGCGTCTGGCTGCGCGCGAACGCGGACATCCGCCCCGGCGCACCGCGCCCCGGGACCTTCTCCTACAGCACCGACGGCATCACGTTCACCCGTCTCGGACCCGCCTTCTCCATGGGCAACGACTGGCGGTTCTTCATGGGTTACCGGTTCGCCCTCTTCAACCACGCCACTCAGGCCCTCGGCGGCGCGGTCCGCGTCACGCGGTTCGAGGTGTCCACACCCTGAACCGGTCCGCCGACCGCACCGCCCGACCACCCCGCCCGGCCCCCCGGACGCCCCGCGCCGCGTCCGGGAGCAACCCGTCCGGGCCGGGGCCCGCCCCTCCCGGGCAGTGAGGAGTCAGGCGCTGGCCCGGACGGTCAGGCGGGTGGGGAGGACCAGCGGGGTGGGGTCCTGCCCGTTGACGAGCGCGACGAGCATGCGCGCCGTCTCCCGTCCGAGGGCCTCTATGGGCTGATGGACGGTGGTGAGCGGCGGATCGGCGACCTGGGCGACCGTCAGGTCGTCGAAGCCGACCACGGCGACGTCGTCGGGGACCCGTCGGCCGGCCTCCCGTACGGTGCGCAGCGCTCCCGCCGCCATGTTGTCGTTGGCGGCGAACACTCCGTCCACGTCGGGGTGTTCCGCCAGCAGCGCGGCCATGGCGGCGGCTCCGCTGCGCTCCGTGAAGTCCCCCTCCAGCGGCGGGAACGGATCGAGACCGGCGCCCAGCATGGCGTCCCGGTAGCCGCGGTACCGGGCTCGCCCGGCCTCGGTGTCCAGACGTCCGCAGATCACGGCCACGCGCCTCCGGCCGAGTGAGACCAGATGCTCGGTCGCCTCGCGCGCTCCGCCGACGTTGTCCACGTCCACGTACCACCGGGGAGCCGGACCGACCGGGCGCCCGCCGAACACGACGGGCATCCGCGCCTCGTCGGCCATCCGGGTCAGCGGATCGTCCTCGCGCAGCGCCATCAGCATCACACCGTCCGCGCCCCCGGACCGCAGGAGTTCCTCGACCCGCTTGCGGCCCCGGTCGGAAGCGGCCAGGCACAGCATCAGATGCAGGTCCGCCTCGTCCAGGGCGGCCGACGCCCCCACGATCACCCGGGCGAAGAACGGATCGGCGAAGATCGACGGATCCTCTCCCGAGACGACCAGGGCGGCCGCTCCCGTCTGACGGGTGGCCAGCGCGCGGGCGGTCGGATTGGGTACGTAACCGAGTTGCCGCACGGCCCGTTCGACGGCCTCGCGCTTGGCGCGGCTGACGTGCGGGGCGTTGTTGAGGGCGCGGGAGGCCACGGAACGGGAGACGCCGGCGCGTTCGGCCACCTCGTCGAGCGTCGGACGCCGACGCGGCGCTGCTTCTGCCATGGCTCGTGAGTCTTTCACAGGCGGGGAGCGCCCAAAGACGCATGGGATGGGACCGCTTCCAGTGTGATGGCCTCCATGGCTCGCGTTCCCCTGTGAAAATCGAATGCCGCGCCGCCCATTGACAGCTCAACCACCCGCCCACACGATTGGGACCGCTTCCAGTGGGAGCGCTCCCAAAGCGCACATCCTCTGAAACCGAGGTACTGTCTTGAGCCGCAGAATCCGCACCCTGATGGCAGCGCTCTGTGCTCTGCCGCTGGCGTTCGCCGCCGCACCCTCCGCCCACGCGGCCGACCCCACCACCATGACCAACGGGTTCTACGTGGACCCCGACTCGAGCGCGAGGCGGTGGGCGGCCGCCAATCCCGGCGACGGCCGGGCCGCCGCGATCAACGCCTCCATCGCCAACACGCCGATGGCCCGCTGGTTCGGCTCCTGGAGCGGCACCATCGGCACCGCGACGGGTGCCTACGTCGGAGCGGCGGACCAACGGGACAAGCTGCCCGTCCTCGTCGCCTACAACATCTACCACCGTGACTACTGCGGCGGGCACTCCGCCGGCGGAGCCGCCTCGCCGTACGCATACGCCGACTGGATCGCCCAGTTCGCCGGAGGCATCGCGGCCCGCCCGGCCGTCGTCATCCTCGAACCGGACTCCCTCGGAGACTACGGCTGCATGACCCAGGCCCAGATCGACGAACGCGAGGCCATGCTCACCGGTGCCCTCGCCGAGTTCAACCGCCAAGCCCCCAACACCTGGGTCTACATGGACGCCGGCAACCCGCGCTGGGCCGACGCGGCGACCATGGCCCGGCGCCTCCACGAAGCCGGCCTCCGACAGGCCCACGGCTTCTCGCTCAACGTCTCCAACTACATCACCACCGCCGAGAACACCGCCTACGGCAACGCCGTCAACAACGAACTGGCCGCCCGCTACGGCTACACCAAGCCGTTCGTCGTGGACACCAGCCGCAACGGCAACGGCTCCAACGGACAGTGGTGCAACCCCTCCGGCCGCCGCATCGGCACGCCCACCCGGACGGGCGGAGGCGCCGAGATGCTCCTGTGGATCAAGACACCGGGCGAGTCCGACGGCAACTGCGGTGTCGGAGCCGGCTCCACGGCCGGCCAGTTCCTCCCCGAGGTCGCCTACAAGATGATCTACGGCTACTGATCCAGGACCCCCGCCGCCCGCACAGGCGACCGGCAGCCCGCCGGGGCGGCGGGCACTCCCCCGACCAGCTCACCGGGGAGGGGCCGACGCGCTCCCCCTTTGAGGGCCTGGACATGCGATCCGTTCCCGGTGAGGGTGGCCGAGGGCTGCGGCCACCTCCGGGCCGGTGCCGTCGAGGAACCGGTGGGTGCAGGTGCCGAGGATCTGCCGCTCCTGGAGACCGGCCGGGTGGACCTCGACCTCCTCCGGGGGGAAGCAGGCTGTAGGGCTTGCGCCGGAACGTCCGCAGCATGGCCGAGGCCGATCCGTCCCGGGGCGAGGGCCTCCGGCATGCCGAACTGCCCGGCGATCACCAGCGGCGCGTGGTCGGGCGGCGTGATCCCGCCCGCGCCGAGCCGGATGCGGCTCGTCCCGCCGGTCGGACGCGCCGGCATCGGCTGCGGCGAGGAGGTCTCCGCGGCCGGCATCGCCGCCGCGTACCAGGCGTACCTGGAAGGCCCCTCACCGGGAGATCACCCCTGAGCGTGCCGTCGATGTCGAGGACCGTGGCGCGGGCAGCGCGAGCGATCACGACGGAGACCGTGTCGAACCGGCACCGTGCACGATTCCGCCCGGGGCCGGGGCGAGGGCTCCTGGGGCGGAGCCGTTCGTCCGGGTGCGATCGGTGAAGCGGTGGCGGTAGGACGTCGGTGTGGTCGCGTAGTGCGCGGTGAAGTTCTGCCGGAAGGTCACGGCACTGGCGAACCCGCATGCCGCGGAGATGCGGGTGATGCTCCAGGTGGTCGTCTCCAGCAGTCTGCGGGCTTCGTCGAGCCTGCGGGTGAGGACCCACTTGGCCGGGCTCATGCCGGTCGTCTCGTAGAAGCGGCGGGAGAAGTTGCGGGTGCTCATGTGGGCGTGGGCGGCGAGTTCGGTGACGGACAAGCGCTGGTCGAGGTTGGCCAGGGCCCAGGTGATCGTGTCGCCGATGGGTCCCGCGGCGTCGTCGGGTACGGGACGGTCGATGTACTGAGCCTGGTCCCCCTCCCGGTGGGGCGCGATGACGAGATGACGCGCGACGGTGGCGGCCGCCGCGGATCCCAGCCGGTTGCGGACGATGTGCAGGCAGGCATCGAGACCGGAGGCCGTGCCGGCCGAGGTGAGCACGTCACCGTGGTCCAGGTAGAGGGCGTCCGCGTGCACGTCCACGGCGGGGTACCGTCCGGCCAGTTCCGCCGCCGAGGCCCAGTGGGTGGCCACGGCGCGCCCGTCGAGCACGCCGCTGCCCACCACGGGGAACGCGCCGAGGCAGAGCCCGACGATTCCTGCTCCGCGACCGTGCACGTCCCGGATCAGGGTGACGAGCCCGTCGTCCGGTTCCGGGAAATCGGCGGGCCAGGAAGGGAAGACGAGCAGGTCGGCCCCTTCCGCCGCGGCGGGTCCGGCGAGGTCGTCGATCACGATGCCCTCCGACGTGCGGACCGGGCGCGCGTCCGCACTCCACACCGTGGTCGTCCACTCGGGGGCCAGACCCTGCCGGGCCGCTTCGCCGAACACGAGCAGGGGCGCGGCGAGGTGGAACGCGGTGATCCCGTCGAAGGCGTGAACGGCGATACGCATGCTTGTCCCGATCTCATTGATTAACAGCTTTTCTGCCACTCACCGTAGCTCCCACTGCCCTCCGAGGATGGAATCCACGGCGCCGTCCGCGCCGTACCACCAGGAACAGGAGAGAACGTTGACCACCCCACGCCGCGCCCTCGTCCTCATCGACGTGCAGCAGGAGTACTTCGACGGACCGCTGAACATCCAGTACCCGCCCCGCGACGAATCGCTGAAGAACATCCTGCGCGCCATGGACGTCGCCGCGCAGGCGGACCTGCCCGTCGTCGCCGTCCAGCACGAGTACCCCGAAGGGACCCCGGTCTTCGCGGCCGGCTCGCCCGGCTGGGAGAACCACCCCGAGGTGGAGCGCCGCATCGGCCCCACGGCCAAGCGGGTGGTCAAGAACCACTCGGACGTCTTCACCGCCACCGGCCTCGCCGAATGGTTCCGGGAGAACGGGATCGACACCCTGACCCTGGTCGGCTACATGACGAACAACTGCGTCCTGTCCACCTCCGCCGCGGCCGAACCCCTCGGTTTCACGATCGAGGTCCTCTCCGACGCCACCGGCGCCGTCCACCTCGCCAACGAGGCCGGCACCGCCTCCGCGCGACAGGTCCACGAGACCCTGATGACGCTGCTGCACTCGAACTGGGCCGCGGTCACCACCACCGACACGTGGGCATCGGCCGTCACCGGCGAAGACCGGCTCGCCAAGAGCGACCTCGTCACCTCGGCCACGCAGGGCCTGGCCGCTCACTGACGGCACACCGCCCTCCGCAGGGTGAGAGCGCCACGCGCGAAGACGAGGCCGTGGCGCTCTCACCCGGCGGGCCGTGAGCCGCTGCCGGGAAGCGGCCTGCCCGACGGCTGCCCGAAGCGGGTCCCCGACCGATGGAATACCCCCCTGGGTATAGGTGTTAGTGTGGTCGTCAGATACCCCCCGGGGTACATCGTTCGAGAGGAGTGGTGAGCCGTGTTCTTCGTCGACACCCTGGAGTTCGAGGGTCTGGGCAACCGCAGCTACCTGGCCGGCGGGCCCGACGCCGCGGTGGTCGTCGACCCGCCGCGCGACATCGACCAGGTGATCACCGCCGCGGCCCGCCGCGGGGTGCGCATCGCCTATGTGGCGGAGACCCATGTGCACAACGACTACGTCACCGGCGGCCTGGAGCTGGCCCGCCTCACCGGCGCCCGGTACCTGGTGCCGGCCGGGGCCCGCGTGTCCTTCGCCCGTACCCCGGTCGCCGACGGCGACACCGTGACGGTGGACGAGCACCTGGTGCTGCGCGCGCTCGCCACTCCCGGGCACACCCCGCACCACACCTCCTACGTCCTGGAAGAGGACGGGCGCGGTGTGGCGGCGTTCACCGGCGGGTCGCTGCTGATCGGCACGGTGGGCCGCCCCGACCTGGTCGAGCCGCGGCTGACCGAGGAGCTGGCCCGCGCCCAGCACGCCTCCGCGCACCGGCTCGCCGACGAGCTGGACGACGAAGTTCCGGTGCTGCCCACCCACGGCTTCGGCAGCTTCTGCTCCTCCTCCCAGGCCGAAGGAGACGCGACCACGATCGGCCAGGAGCGCAAGACGAACGACGCGCTGACCCTGGACGTGGACACCTTCGTCGCCCGGACGCTGGCCGGACTGGACGACGTGCCCGCCTACTACGCGCACATGGCCCCGGCCAACGCCGCCGGCCCCGCACCGGTCGACCTCACCCCGCCCAGGCGTGCGGACGCCGAGGAGATCGCCGCCCGGCTGGCCGCCGGCGAGTGGGTGGTGGACCTGCGCAGCCGCATCGCCTTCGCCGAGGGGCACGTGGCCGGGTCGTTCAACTTCGAGGGCGAAGGCAAGCTCGCCACCTACCTGGCCTGGCTGCTCCCGTGGGGCAAGCCCGTCACCCTGCTCGCCGACACCCCGCGGCAGGTCGCCGACGCGCAGCGGGAACTGGCCCGGGTGGGCATCGACCGCCCGGCCGCCGCCGCCACGGGCGATCCGGCCGGCTGGGTCCGCGCCGGCCAACGGCCCGCCTCCTTCCCCCGCGCCCGCTTCGCCGACCTCGCCGACGCCCGCGAGCACGGCGACGACGTGGTCGTCCTGGACGTACGCCGGGACTCCGAGCGCGCGAGCGGCCACATCGACGGCTCGGTCCACATCCCCGTCCACGAACTGCACGGCCGCCTCGGCGAAGTACCCGACGGGACGGTATGGGTGCACTGCGCCGGCGGGATGCGCGCGGCGATCGCCGCCTCCCTCCTCGACGCCGCCGGCCGCGACGTGGTCGCCGTCGACGACGGCTTCGACGCCGCGGCGGACGCCGGGCTGTCCCTGGCCTCCGGCTGAGAGCGACCGTTTTGCCTGTAAGGAAGGAAGCGTGTGATGTTCCTCTTTCGCCGAACCGGGGCACGCGTCACGGTCGACGAGGCACGCAGCCGCACCAGCGGCGATCAGCCCGAGGCCGTCCTGCTGGACGTCCGTGAGAAGCCCGAGTGGACCGTGGGTCACGCCCCGGGCGCCGTCCACGTACCGCTGACAAGGCTGCTCGCCGGCGGCGCCCTGCCGGCCGAGGCGCAGGGGCGCCCCCTGGTGGTGATCTGCCGCAGCGGTCACCGCTCCCGGCAGGCGGCCGGGCTCCTGGCCGAGCGCGGGGCGCAGGCGGTGGACGTCGAGGGCGGCATGAACGCGTGGGCCGCCGCCGGGTACCCGGTCGTCGACGAACGCGGGAACAGCGGCAAGACGACGTGACCGTGCTCGTTCTCGCCCTCATCGCCGGGGCCGTCATCGGTCTGGCCCTCGGAGCCCTCGGCGGTGGCGGCAGCGTCCTGGCCGTACCTGCGCTGATCTACCTGCTCGGGTTCACCCCGGCGGCGGCCACCACGGCCAGTCTGATCATCGTCACCACCACCTCGCTCACCGCCCTGTACGCCCACGCCCGCGACGGACACGTGGCCTGGAAGACGGGGGCGCTGTTCGCCGCGGCGGGCATCGTCCCCGCCTTCCTCACCGGGGCCGTCGCCGGACGCCTGCCCCAGGCGGTACTGACCGCGGCGTTCGCGGTCATCGCCGCGCTGGCGGCCCTGCGCATGCTGCGGCCGTCCGCGGCCGAGCCGCCGCACCGGGTCCGTCCCGGCAAGGCGACCGGTACCGGTGCCGGACTGGGCGCCGTGACCGGGCTTCTCGGGGTCGGCGGAGGGTTCCTCGCCGTGCCCGCCCTCGTCGGCGTTCTGGGACTACGGATGCGGCAGGCGGTCGGCACCAGCCTGCTCGTCATCACCGTGAACTCGCTCGCCGCGCTCGCCGCCCGCACCGGCACCGGCCTCCACTGGGAGGTCATCGGGCCCTTCACCGGGGCCGCGATCCTCGGCGCCTGGGACGGCAAACGGCTCGCGGCGAAGATCTCCGGCACCACCCTCCAGAAGATCTTCGCCGGTGTCCTGCTGGCAGTGGCGGCGTTCATGCTCGCCGACGTGATCGCCTGAGACGCAAGGCTCACCGGCTGTGTCCTTCGTCCTGGCCCGCACCGCGCCGGCGGCCCACCCCGATGCCGACCGGACGCCGCTACGGCCCGTGGTCCGGCTCCCGTCAGATCAAGCTCCCTCCGACCCCGCATGACACCAGGGCCCCCGCCGGGGGCACCGTCGACACGCAAGGATGACCTCTCCCATGACCACGTCCACCGCCCTCACCACCGACCAGGCGCGCACCCGCCTGCACGAACTGACCGTCATCGACGTGCGCACCCCGGGCGAATACGCCGGAGGTCACCTCCCCGGCGCGCTCAACATCCCCCTCGACCGGATCCAGCGTGCGCTGCCCGACCTCCGGCACGCCGCCGACCGCGGCGACGTCCTGGTCGTGTGCGCCTCGGGGGCTCGCTCCGAGAACGCCTGCCGGATCCTCGCGGAGAACGGCGTCACCGCCGCCACCCTGACGGGAGGCACCGGCGCCTGGGCGGCCGAGGGCCACGAACTCCACCGTCCCCAAGGCACCCCGCGTGCCGCCTGGGGCATGGAACGGCAGGTGAGGCTCACCGCGGGAACGATCGTGCTGCTCGGCCTGCTGCTCGGCCTCGTCGTCCACCCCGCCTTCCAGCTCGTCTCCGCCGGCATCGCGGGCGGCCTGGTCTTCTCCGCCCTCACCAACACCTGCGGCATGGCCGCCGTGCTCGCCAAACTGCCCCACAATCGTCCCCGCGCCGCCGACCTCGACAACACCCTGGCCGCACTGCGCAACCGCTGAGCCGCCCGTTGGGGAGGGGACCGGATCCGGTCCCCTCCCCAACGCGTGTCAAGCGTGCGATCGACACTCGGTCGCGGTTTTCCGTCCCGGTGTTCGCTTCTACGGGCCCGGACGGCTCGTGTTCTGCGGCCGGGCGGGCGCCGAGGGCGGCGAGTGCGAGAAGGCCTGCGGCAAGGAGGACTCCTGCGGCGACGGTCAGGGCCGAGGCGAATCCCGGCCTTGTCCGCACCGACGCGGTGGACCGCGGCCCGGGTGAGGGCGAGGACAGCGACACCGGCCTGCGGGACGCGACGGCGCCCCCCACAGGCCGCCGGTCCGGCCCCCGAGCAGGAGCAGCGCTCCGAACGCGAGGACGTGGGCGTCGACCACCCGCGGCAAGCGCTCCGCCGTCACGCCGGACTCCCGCCGGATGCCCGGCGGCGCGACGTTCACGATCGGATCGTCGAGCACCAGCTGAGCGGTCGCGATGGCCGGCAGCGGGATCGTTCCGGCCCGCTGCCTCGTCACCTTCGCCGCGTCGTCTCCTCCACCCGGTGCACGCAACGATCAATCACTCGTGTGCGGCCGGCTCCGTTTCCGGCGGTGACTGCGCATCCCGCCTGCCGGCCGGCCGGAGCAGCACCAGCAGGGCGGCCGACGCCGCCACACCGGCCAGGACCAGCAGCACCAGCCGGTCGGACACCGCTGCGCCGATGTCGGACAGCCGTTCCTCCAGGGCGAACTCGGTGTCGGTGCTCAGCACCGACGGCAGCGCGGACGTCCCGTCGAAGGCCAGGAACGCCACCCCGAGAGCGACGAAGAACAGGCCACCGACGAGAGAGGTGCTGTGCAGCGCCACCGGTCCCACCCGGAAAGTCCGGCCCCGCAGCCAGCGCCTGCGGCCCAGATCGAACCGGTCCCACAACGACGCCAGCACGAACATCGGAACCGCCATGCCCAGGGCGTAGACGGCGAGCAGCACCCCGCCGTGCAGGGGGTCGCCGTCCACCGCCGCCACGGTCAGGATGCCGCCCAGGATCGGCCCCGCGCAGAATCCCGCCAGCCCGTACACCGAACCCAGGGCGAACACCGACAGGGCCGAGCCCGAACGGCGCCCGCCCGCGGCCTGCGCCATCCGACGGGACCCGAAGCCCACCCCGGCGATCTGCGCCACGCCCAGGGCGACGACCGTCCACCCTCCCACCGTCACCAGGGTGTCCCGGTGGCCGTAGAAGAGGCGGCCGGCGAACGAGCCGGCCACGCCGAGCGGTACGAGCGTCGTGCACAGTCCGGCGTAGAACAGGCCGGTGCGCGCCACCAGCCGGGTGCGGCTGGTGAAGGAGTAGGCGAAGAAGGCCGGCAGCAGCAGTGCGCTGCACGGACTGAGCAGGGCCAGCAGTCCGCCGAGGAACGCCACCGCCAGGCCTGCCTCGCTCATCGCCCGGCCGCCTTCGCCGCCGTCTCGACGGCTTCCTCGAAGGCGTCCGTGGGCTGGGCCCCCAGGATCGGCCGGCCGTTGACCAGGAACGCCGGGGTGCTGGTCACGCCGAGGCTGTAGCCCTCCTCCTGGTCCTTTCGCACGGCGCTGCGGGCCTTGTCGGACGTCATGTCGGCCTGGAAGCGCTCGATGTCGGCGATTCCCGCCTCGCGGGCCATGGCGATGAGCTTCTCGGCGCCGAAGTCACCGGCGTTGCGTTCCCGCGGCTTGCCGTAGGCGACGTCGTGGAACTCCCAGAACTTCTTCTGCTGCCCGGCCGCCCAGCCGGCCAGCGCGGCCTGCTCGGATTCCTCGCCGAAGATGGGGAAGTTGCGCCATTCGATGCGCAGGATCCCCTTGTCCACGTACGAGCGCAGCAGTTCGGGCTTGGTCTCGCGGGCGAACCGTCCGCAGAACGGGCACTGGAAGTCGGAGTACTCGATCATCACCACCGGGGCGTCCGCACGTCCGAGGGCCAGCGGGTCGGAGGTATCGCGGCGGGCGAGGGCGAGCAGGCCCTCGTCGGCGGGCGCGGGGGCGACGGACTCGGTGACGGCCGCGGGTTCGCCGGCCTTCTCGTTGCGGTTGTCCGCGTCGTCGAGCGTGAGGGCGAAGGCCGCGGTCACCACGGCGGCGGCGAGAACCGCGGTGGCCGCGACGGTCCGCCTGCGGCTGCGGCGGGACGAGGACGGGGTGGATCCAGACATGGGGCACCTCAGACGTTGAGGAGGAACAGGGTGCGGGACCGGGCCTCGGGTCAGGCGGAAGCCGTGACCGGGCACGCGGTCTGCGAGGACAGGCGGCGCAGCGCGGCTTCCGCCAGCAGCCCCGCCGACAGGAGGGCCAGCAGCGGTTGCAGGGGAGCCCAGTAGCTCAGGGCACCGGAAGCCCCGAGGAGCACGAGGACGAGCTTGTTGCAGACCGGGCAGCCGACGGCGAAGAAGGACAGCACCCCGCCGATCGCCCCGAGACGGCCACCGTCCGAGGGCTTCGGTTCCGAAGAAGTCGAGGGCTGACGCACGTAGGTACTCAGGACGATGCCGGCCAGGACGGCCGTGACGGCGAGGGCCGGGTAGTTCCACCACTGCACCGGCACCGACCGGCCGAACATCGGATTGGGCACCACGTCGGTGGGCGCGCCGACCAGGATCGCCGTGGCCAGGGCACCGACGCCCGCCACAGCCCACTGCCGGGGCCGCCAACCGCGCAGTGCCGTACCCGCCCGGCTCCATGAGCGCGAGGAAGAGGACATGCTGAAGGACTCCGTTCTTCGAGGATTCAGGGACGCGGCGAACGGGCCGGTCTAAATCCGCAGAACGGAGTGGAGTGTCACGGGCGGTGGAGCCGGGCCTGCCGACGACACCCCCGAGTGCGGTGGAGTACGGGGAACGGGGGCGGTGGGCAGTGGTTCGGAACCTGGGCGCGCGGCAGACGGCGGAGTGTTCTCGGCCCGCTGCGCGTTGTGATCAGCGATCACCTTCTTGCCGCACGGCGCCGCCGCACCGTCCGACGGTTCAGCGACGGTGAGAGTGTCCACGCGCTCCGCGACGGCAGGCGGCGCCCCCGGCCTTTCGCGTTCCGCGTGGCCGAAGACGCACAGCAGCGCCACCACGGCCACGAGCAGAGCCAGCACACCACGGAACCGAGCGTGTGCCCGCCCGTGCGCTGCTCGCTTCATCGCCACTCCCGCGCCCTGTTCGAAGACACGCCCACCCTGGTCACTCGCCCCGGTCCACGGCTCCCGGGCCGGCGAAGGAACCGTCCACGCCGTCCAGCCCTGGTCACCGCGCCGCCGTTCGAGGTGACGGCCCGTTCGTCCTCGCGCTGCCGCCCGGGCGCCATCCCTCGTACCCGGCGGCGTCCGCATCCGGCGAGCCGAGCAATCCGGTGCGGCCACACACTCAGGCCAGTGACAGGAACAGCTTCTCCAGCCGGGCCCGCATCTGCTCCCGGTCACCGGATACGGCCATGTCCTCATCGGTCAGGCAGTGCTGCAGTCCGGTGGCGATGATCGCGAAGCCCGCCTTGTCCAGGGCCCGGGACGCCGCCGCGAGTTGCGTGACCACGTCCTCGCAGTCCCGCCCCTCCTCGATCATCTTGATCACACCGGCGATCTGGCCCTGCGCCCGGCGCAGCCGGTTGACCACCGTCTTCAGTTCCTCAGCAGCCATCGCCAGTTCCACGACCACACCCCTTCAGGATACCCCCTAGGGTATCTTATCGGAGGGGTGACCCCGAACAGTTCAGCCGGATTTCGATCTCGCACGGTGGAGTCGGATCACGGCATTCGAACCGAAGAGGCAGTCGCACGGCCAACGATACGGGGACCGCGCGGACAACCGGCGGCGATACGGGATGCGCGTGCGGATCCTCACCGATCCCATCGGCCGGCTGCCGTGGGCCTCACCGGCTCTCCCCCCGCGCCATCCACGACGTCCGCGCGGCTCGCGAACACGGCGTCGTCGACGCCCTCGCCGCAATCGGCGTCGAGCCCGGTCACGGGGCCTCGAAACTGGTCACGGCCAGCGCCTTGTCCACCCGAGCGGCGGCCAAGTCGTCGTGGCGGATCACAAAACTCGTGCGGTACTCCTCGTAGGCCCGGGCTTCACTGGCGAGCGATATCCATTCGCTCGTCAGCCGGTGCTTTTCCTCCTCCAGGTGGGAATACCATTTCGCGATCGGGACGGCCGGGATCTCGCCCGCCTTCTCGCGTCCCGCGAGGGTCTGCTCCGCGATGCTGTTGATCACCTCGTCATCGGCATACCCGCCGATGACGACGCCGGCGCCGGACGGCCAGAGGTCGTGGGCCAGAGCCCGAAGTCCGTCCAGGTGCGGCAGGTCACGCTCCATGTACCGGAACAACCGCTGCTGGAAGGGCGACATGTCCTCCCAGTCGAGATCCTCCCAGAACTCGTGCCAGTCCTCGTCCTCGCTCTCCTGGAGCCAGAGGGGCAGTTCGGCTCCGAGCTCGGCGCTGACGTCGAGCCGCTCGCGGACGCACTCGGAGCCGGGGGCTTCCGCGACCGCGGTTTCGGTGCCGTCCGGTACGTACACGACTCGCGCGTACCTCCCGGAACCGTCCTCATGGTCCATCTCCTGGTTCACGAAGAAGAGCAGCGTCCCGTCCGCCGGCAGGTCGAATCCGTCGACTCTCGGCAGCGCCCCACAATCGACGGAAAGGAGCAACGGCAACGGAACGTCCCCGGCGGACGGCCACTTCATGCCCACCGGCAGCCGGGGCAACCCGCCGAACTGCCCGACCGGAGGACCACCGCCCACGGACAATCCGATCGACAGACGAAGGTGCCGGCTGAATCTGCCGATCTCGTCGTCCGGGACGCCCAGCTCAAGCGCTGCCCGACGGAACTCTCCCTGATGATCCATGCCCGAGAAGATAAGCCCTTTCCAACCCGGCTGTGCCGTCGGGGCGTTGGTGGGCGCGGGCTGTACGAGGTGGAGCGAGCGGTCGGTCGCCTTGGTTCATCCCAGTGGATCCGCCTCCAGGAAGCCGCGCGGTTCCAAGGCGAGGTTGCGCATGTCCTCGGAACACCGGGCTCGGGCACCGTTCGCCCACGAAAACCTTCCGTCGGCTCTGCCGAGAACACATCGAGTCCATGGCCCGGCCGGCCGAGGTGCTCGGGACTCGTCGCCGTGTTGCGGGCCGTTAGCCTGTCGGTATGTCGGAGCGTGTCATGCCCGGTCGCACGGACGGCCTGATCACCCTGGCCGCCGCGGACGCTCTGTGGGTCGATCTGACGGCCGACGGTGCCGTGCCGACGGCTTCTGGGGCATTCACCTGCTCTCCTGCCCGTGCCCGGGCGGGGTACGTCCTGCTCGGCAACCATGTGGTGGCGACGGTGGGGGCGAGCGGCGGTCAGTGGAGTGTTCCGGAGGCCCGGGTGCGCCGGGCGGCCGCGGAACTGAACGCGGTGGGGATGGATCGGCAGGACCTGGTCCGCGTCGGCCCGTTCCGTGGGGCGCCGAGGCAGGAGGGCTGCGAGGAAACCCCGCTGCGCTGGCGCCGACGCATCACGGAGGAACTCCAGGAACCGAGCGGCCCCGGGCGGGCAGCACGACGTGAAGTCGGCCGGTCACACCATCTGGCGGGGATCGACTGGCGGCAGATGCTCGTGGAGCGGACCCGCGACGGGACGCAGCGCACGTGGTGGCTGCCGCGCGCTGTGGTCAGGCTGCTGGATGCGGCTGAGCACGCCGAAACGCAGTGGGTGCGAGCCGCGCGGACCCGCCGGGCAAGCGCAGCCGTCGCCGAGCCGTCCTCCCACCCCCGGCAGGAGGACGCCGACGGCCGGCGGACGACGAGCCCTCAGGGCCCCACCGCCTCACCGCGCCCGTACAACGGGGAGTTGGGGGGCCAGCTGTACTCGGTGCTCAGCAGGAAGCCCGGTACCTCCCGCCGGGTGGCCGGGTGGACGTGCCCCGTCTGCCGCACCACGCCCGCCACCGTGCTCGACCACTGCCACGAACACGGTTACGTCCGCGCCCCCGTCTGCCAGTCCTGCAACACACTGGAACGCCCCGACCACCTGTACGGCAACGACATCCGCGTGGCGAGCCGCTACACACGCCTCTTCGACACCGACACCGACGCCTGGCTCCGCCACTGGCACCGCTGCCCCGGCTGCCGCGCACGCACCACCCTGCCCCTGCCCCACCTCGCCGCATGGACCGCCCACACAGCCTGCCGATCGCTGCGCCCGACCCACCGCGCCCCCCGCGGGCGCAAGCCCTGCGGCATCCTGCGTGCCTCCTGGACCGGCAGTCAGAACACGCCCCGCTCCTGCCTGCTCACCGTCGCCGTCGACTTCTGCCCCTCCGGCGAACACCGTGTCCTGGCGCGAGTCCCCTACCGCGAGGCCGCCGAGCGGTTTCGCGCCTGGCTGGCCGAGACGGCCCCCGCCGTGGCCGCCGCGGCCGGCCCCGACCGCCTGGACGGCCTCCCCGCCCGGCCCCGGCCCGTCGTCGCGGACACCAGCGGCAAGGACCTGGAACTGTTCTGAGCGGGCACCGGGAGACCCGACACCCCACCGTCACCTCACAGTTGCCGGCCGCCGACACGGTCACCCCACACCCCGTCGAATCCATCTCCAGTTCACGGCTGTGCCGTTCGGGCTCCTCGAGGCGCGCCCACTCACCCATTCACGGTCAGCTCCGCATCGGGGCCGGCTCCGGCGGACGGTCAGCACCCCGATCTCCACGCGGCGACAAGCACCCTGAAAAGTCATAGGTACTCCACGCGGCGCAGGCACCCCAGACTGTGCCGTCGGACGCCGCAAGTCCGGTGCACGACGGCGAGTCACACGGCCGGCAGCCGGATCCGTGGCGACGAGCGCGTCAGCACAGAACCAAGGCAACGAACTCAACGGGAAACACCGTGCACATCACCGACCAGGGCGTAGCGAACCGACCGGCACGCCCTCCCGGAAGACTCGACCGAAGGAGTGCCGTGTTCAGAACGAGAGCAAGACCCCAGGCGGACTCGATACCGTCCACCGGTCCGCACCCGGGGAGCCGGTGGCGGCCGGCCACCGCGCTGACAGCCTGGATGGTGGGGCTCGTCGTCGCCGCGGCGACGATCCTCGTGGCGACGCCCGCGTCGGCCGCGCCGTCCACCCCGGACTTCGGGCCGGCCATCGACGCGTACGCCTCCTACGACCCGCAGGACACCTGCGATCCGACCGCCAAGCCGGGCACCCTGGGTCTCCGGGACCTGCTCGACGAGGCGTACGGCTCTCACACTTCCTACGTCACCCGCGCCTGCGGTGACGGTGGCACGAGTGAGCACAAGGAAGGCCGTGCGCTGGACTACATGCTCAACTACAACAACTCCGGTGAGCGCGCGATCGCCGATGACATCCTCACCTGGCTGCTGAAGACGGACAGGCACGGCAACAAGCACGCCAACGCCCGGCGGCTCGGGATCATGTACCTGATCTGGGACGACAAGATCTGGTCGTCGAGCCAAGCCGCAGACGGGTGGCGGGAATACAGCGGCAGCAATCCGCACAGGGACCACATCCACTTCAGTCTCAGCTGGGCCGGTGCCCGCAAGCAGACAAGCTGGTGGCAGTGGGAGGAGCCCGAAAGGACCACCCACAGCGTGACGGGTGATTCGTTCTCCGACCTGGTGACGACGAAGTCCGACGGCACGATGTGGCTGTACTCCAACAACTTCGTCCGCGACGACGGCACGCCATACAGCAGCAACCGCCAGATCGGCCACGGCTGGAACACCTACGACCGCATCATCCCCGCCGATGCCACCGGCGACGGATTCACCGACCTGGTGGCACTGAAGCCGGACGGCACGATGTGGCTGTACTCCAACAACTTCGTCCGCGACGACGGCATACCGTACAGCAGCGGCCGTCAGATCGGCCACGGCTGGAACACCTACGACCGCATCATCCCCGCCGACGCCACCGGCGACGGATTCACCGACCTGGTGGCACTGAAGCCGGACGGCACGATGTGGCTGTACTCCAACAACTTCGTCCGCGACGACGGCATACC
>NZ_JBVJKE010000007.1:380869-420472 GCF_055585405.1 Streptomyces sp. NPDC053426
CGCGTACAGCAGCAACCGCCAGATCGGCCACGGCTGGAACACCTACGACCGCATCATCGCAGCCGATGCGACCGGGGATGGTTTTACGGATCTGGTGGCGCTGAAGCCGGACGGCACGATGTGGCTGTACTCCAACAACTTCGTCCGCGACGACGGCACGCCATACAGCAGCAACCGCCAGATCGGCCACGGCTGGAACACCTACGACCGCATCATCCCCGCCGATGCCACCGGCGACGGATTCACCGACCTGGTGGCACTGAAGCCGGACGGCACAATGTGGCTGTACTCCAACAACTTCGTCCGCGACGACGGCATACCGTACAGCAGCAACCGCCAGATCGGCCACGGCTGGAACACCTTCAACCGCATCGTCGCCTGAGTGGGCGTCAAGAAGGGTTCCGAAAACGGAGGAGCCGTCGGAGCGGATGACCGGCGGATCCGCCACTGAACCGACCGGCATCAGGGCGAGTACAGCGGGGGCACGCACCCGGGCACCCGCTGTACTCGCCCTGCGGGTCGGCGATCGATCCCTCAGGTGTGACAGACAGGTGCATCGCCTGCCCGAGGCCCAAGAAAGGTTCCGCTCGAGCAGCCCGTTCTTCCGTCTCCGGCCCGCTGCCTTCCCTTGTCTCACCGTCGAGGGGCCGTTCACCCGCACCGCCTCGCGCTCCGGATCACCTTCGCGCCAAATCGAGCGGCCGAGTGGAGCCCTTCGCCCGCTCGGCCAGCACACTCATGGCCAGGGCGAACGGGGACCCCGTCGCGTTTCGGCCCCGCTTCCCGCGGCACGTTAGTTCGAGGATTCTCCTGATCATGCATCACCGCGGCCCCTCTTCACTCCTGACCCACAGGTGATGCACTGTGCGCACACAAGCGCGAAGACTTGTCACGGTCGTTCTGGCCCTGGCCCTGCTGGCAACAGCGGGGGCCGCCCCCTCCTGGGCGTCGTCCGGGGACCGGCCCCACTCCACAGTCACCGCGGCCGTCACACATGCGCAGGCCCGGACAGCCGCCGACCTGCCCAAGCCTCCCGAGGCCATGACACTGGCCGAGCGGCGCAAGCAGGTCGACGAGGACCGGCACGAACGGTCGCCGATGCGCGACTACATGGACGCGCCGGAGCGGAGGCCCAAGGGCGAGCCCCACAGCCGGCCGGACAAGAACCGCGTCGAACGCGGCCCCGCCGCCGAGTCGAAGGTGACTCTGCAGCCCCTCGCGGCGGCGGCCGAGAACCCGACCTGGGTGTCGTCCTGGGCCACCGCGTACCCGGGCATGCTGTCGATCGGCGGGCAGGTGAAGCTGCCCGAGCGGGGAGATGCGTACACCGGGATGTGGCTGTACGTCCTGGACGAGGGCGGCCGTCCCGTCGTCCAGCAGGAGATCAAGAAGTCCACGGACGACCCCAGCGGCGACACCCCGGACACCGGGGCCTGGTGCTACGACTGGTGGTCGAGCAACTCCTACCCCACCGACCAGTGTTTCTGGTGGGCCGGCAGCGCGCTGGGCGGAATCCTCGAGGACGGCGAGGAGTACTACGCCTGGGTCTTCCTCAACAGCGCCGACGGGACGTCGAGTCCGGGCGGGACCACCTCGCCGCTGGTGGAGGCGTTCTACACCCCGGTGATCCCCGGTGCGCAGGCGGGCATCTGCACCTGCTACGCGCAGGCGCACCGCGCCGACCCGGTCAACACGGCGACCGGCATGTTCTTCGAGCGACTCACCGACGCCTCGCTGGTGAGTCCCGGCGTGCCCCTGGTCCTGGAGCGCACCTACCGCTCCGATTCGAGCGCCGTCGGCCTGTTGGGGCGTGGCTGGGCGACGCCGTTCGACGCCGAGCTGACCGTGGCGACGGGGAAGGCGACCTACCGGACGGACGACGGGGCGTCGTTCGTCTTCACACAGAACGGTGACGGCACGTACGCCGCCCCGGCCGGGTCGGCGGCCGAACTGGTCAAGGGCACGAGCACCTACACGATCACCACGCCGGACCACACCAGGCGGACCTTCGACAGCAGCGGCCGGCTCACGTCCGTGGTCGGCGGAGCCGGCAAGGGGCTGAGCCTGACGTACGCGTCCGGCACGCTCGCCTCCGTCAAGGACGCCGCCGGCCGCACCACCACGTTCACACCCGGCGCCGGCGGACTGCTGTCCGAGGTGGGCCTGCCGGACGGCACTTCGGTCTCGTACGGCTACACCGGCGGTCTGCTGACCTCGGTGACCGATCCGGCCGGCCGGACGTCGTCGTACGCCTACGACGCGAACAAGCGGCTGTCCTCCTACACCGACCCGGCGGGCGGCAAGGTCACCAACGTCTACGACTCCGCGGGCCGCATCAAGTCCCAGACCGACCAGAACGGCAAGACCACCACGTTCACCTGGGACGGCAAGAGCGAGTCGCACACCACGGCACCGGACGGCGGCGTGTGGACCGACGTGTACGCCGGCAACGTCCTGATGGAGACGATCGACCCGTACGGCGAGAGCATCACCTACGACTACGACCGTCACCTGCGCCCCGTAGCCATCACCGACCAGCGCGGCAACACCACGGAGATGACGTACGACAGCGCCGGGCGGATGCTCACCCGCAGCGCCCCCTCGGCCCTCGGCTACACGGAGAGCTGGACCTACGACGACGCGGGCAACATCACCAGTCACACCGACGGCCGCAAGAACAAGACGACGTACACCTACGACGCGTCGAACCAGTTGACGTCCACCACGGACCCGCTGGGCGGCAGGACCGGCTACACGTACACCGCGCTCGGTTCGCTGGAGACCGTGACGCCCCCGCGCGGCAAGGTCACCACCTACGGCTACGACCCGGCAGGCAACCGGACGTCGGTCACCACGCCGCTGGGTGAGAAGACGACGTTCACCTACGACAAGGCCGGCCGGATCCTGACGAAGACGGACCCGCGCGGCAACGTCACCGGCGCCGACCCGGCCGACCACACCACGACGTACGCCTACGACGGCCGCGGTCTGCTCAGCTCGGCCACCGATCCGCTGGGCCGCACCACCACGTACGAGTACAACGGCGCCGAGCAGTTGACGTCGGCCAGGAACCCGGCGGGCGACACCACCACGTTCGCCTACGACGACGCCGGGCACCTGACCCGGACCACCGACCCGTCCGGCAACTCCGTCACCCGCACCTACGACGCGAGCGGACGCCTGGCCTCCGAGACCGACGCGACCGGCGGCAGGACCACCTACACCTACGACAAGGTGGGCCGCCTGCTGAGCAGCGTCTCGCCGCGCGGCAACGTCTCCGGCGCCGACCCGGCCGCCCACACCACGAGTTACGCCTACGACGCGGCCGGCAACACCATCGAGGTCACCGGCCCGACCGGCGCGTCCACCACCACGACCTACGACGCGGTCAACCGGCCTCTCGTGGTCACCGACCCGCTGGGCCACACCACCGGCTACGCCTACGACGCCAACGACAACGTCACCAGGGTCACCGACGCCGCGAGCAGGACGGTCGGCTCCGTCTACGACAAGAACGACCGGCTGACCAGCAGCACCGACCAGCTGGGCAGGACCACCTCCTACGCCTACGACGCCGACGGCAACCTGCTCAGCCGCACCTCCCCGCTCGGCCACAAGGAGAGCTGGACCTACGACGCCGACGGCCGCCGGGCCACCTCGGTGGACCCGCGCGGCAACGCCACCGGCGCCGACCCGGCCCGGTACACGACCACCTACGGCTACGACCCGGCGGGCAACCCGACCACGGTCACGGACCCGCTGGGCGGTGTGACCACCACCGCTTACGACGCCGTGAACAACGTCGTCCGGCGGACGGACGCCGACGAGCGCGCCACCGCCTACGGCTACGACAAGCTGGACCGGCTGACCGAGGTCACCGCTCCGGGCGGTGCGGTCACCACCTACGGCTACGACAAGTCCGGCAACGTCACCGAGCGCACCGACGCCAACGGGCACGTCACCACGTACGGCTACGACGCGGCCCGCCGCCTCACCTCGGTCACCGACCCGCTGGAGCGGGAGACCACCTACGCGTTCGACGCCGCAGGCCACCTCACCGAGAAGACCACGCCCCGCGGATCCACCGGCTACACCTACGACCCGCGCGGCCTGCTCACCGGGGTCGACTACTCCGACGCCACCCCCGACGCGACGTTCGGCTACGACGACGCCGGCCGCATGACGGCCCGCGCCAACTCCAGGATCTCCGAGGACTTCGTCTACGACGCGGTCGGCAACCTCACCAAGACCCGCGGCTTCGCCTACACCTACGACGCCGCCGGGCAGATGCTCACCCGCAAGTACTCCGACGGCAACACGATCACCTACACCTACGACGACGACGGCCGCACCGCCACCATGCTGGCCGACGGCAGGACCACCGCGTACACCTGGGACCCGGCCGGCAACCTCACCAGGTCCGCGCTGCCCAACACCGAGACCGAGGACCGCGCCTACGACCGGGCCGGCCGCCTCACCGCCGTCACCTCCGCCAAGGCCGGCAGCACGGTCACCAGGACCGCCCTCACCCTCTCCCCCGCGGGCCTGCCCACCCGCGTCGACGTCACCCGCGCGGGTGTCGGCACCGGCGGCTACGACCTGACCTACGACACCGCCGGACGCCTCGCCTCCGGCTGCTTCCCGCAGCCCTGGGTCACCGGCTGCGCCGCGAGCCGCACCACGTCCTACACCTACGACAAGGTCGGCAACCGCCTGACCTCCACCCTCGGCACCACCTCCACCGGCTACTCCTACGACGCGGCCGACCAGCTCACCTCCACCACCTCCGGCACCACGACCACCGTCTACGGCTACGACGCCGAAGGCAACCGGACCAGGAAGGGCGCCGACACCTACGCCTACGACCTGGCCGGGCAGATCTCCGCCGCCACCGTCGGCGGCAGCAGCTACACCTACGACCACGACGCCGACGGCAACCAGGTCGTCGCGGCCAAGGACGGCACGGTCACCAGCCGTACCCAGTGGGACCCCAACGCCCCGCTGCCGATCCTGGCCACCGAATACGACGGTGCCTGGACCGTCAAGCAGTCCTACCGCTACGACCCCCTCGGCCAGCCCACCGCCACCGAGACCGGTGCCGGGGCGCTCTTCTACTACCACCACGACACCCAGGGCTCACCGGTCGACGTCACCGGCAGCACCGGCACCCTCCACCAGCGCTGGGCCTACGACCCGTTCGGCACCCGTGTCCTGAACACCACCACCGGCGGCGCACCCGCGAGCACCCCGTCGTACACCGGCGCACGCTACGAGACCACCACCGGCAACCTCGACCTCCACGCCCGCCAGTACGACACCGCCACCGGCCGCTTCACCCGGCCCGACCCGGCCACCCGCGCCCGGACGACCCCGTACATCTCCCCCTACGCCTACGCCGACAACGTCCCCACCCTCCTGACCGACCCCAGCGGTCTGACCCCCGACGACCCGGACAGCGACCGCGTCGACAGCCTCGGTGAGGCAGCGGGCATCTTCGGGGACGCGTTCGTCGACGTCTTCAAGTCGCCCTTCGTCCTCGCCGGGGACCTGCACGACGCGTTCACCGGCGAGAACGGCGGCGCCGGCGCCTTCGTCGACAAGTACCTCCCCGTCCGCCCCGCCTACCGCCTCTACCGCGCCGAGTACATGCTCCGCCAGCAGGGCTGCGACGCCCTCGCCGACCTGTACGCCGAAGCCGCCGAGGAACTCACCCAGCAGGTCGCCCTCGTGGGGATCGGCGGCCTCACCGGGTGGCGGCGGGCGGCCGTGGCGCCCGAGGTGCGTGGACACGACATCCCCACGCACGGCAGGGGTGTCGGCCCGGCCGCCGAGCGACTCCCCGGTGGACGCCCTGACGGCCAAGCCGTCATCGCAGGTCACGGCTGGTACGTCCGTGGCACCGGCGACATGCAGATGCCGAGCGGCACCTGGGGCTACTTCTACGTGGAGGACGGCATCGGTCTTCGCCAGTCCGTCGGGCTCGCGGTCGAACAGGGAAAGAAAATCAAGCCCACGGAGATCGTCGGTCCCGGTAAGACGCTTCCCGACTACACCGTGGCTCCGGGCCACGACCTCAGGATGATGAACGGCTCGATCACGGTGAGCAAGGACACGCTGCTCAGTGAGATCCTCAAACCCAACATGGGCCCGGTACACCTGGCGATCTGCCGGAAGCACTGCGACCCCCGTCGTTGAGGAGCGACGCATGACCTACTATCCCGACCTGACCCGTTACTCCTACGACGAGTCGGACCAGGAGATGCTCAACGTCGGCTGGCTGGCGCCGGAGCACGACTACCGCACAGGAGTCGTGGACGAGCGCGTGGTGGACGCGTTGAAGGTCCTCAGCGCCGCCTACGACAACCAGATGCGCGGCATCCACCACTGTGAGTTCTGCGACGTCGACCGCCCCGTCGTCCTCGGCGGCCCCGCCATGGACACCGAGGTGTGGCTCGGATCGGCGGAGATCCGGGTGCGGGGAGCCGACGGCACGCTCTACGCGGCGCCGAACCTGGTGATCCACTACATGACGGAGCACCATTACTGCCCACCCGAGGAGTTCTGCCGCGCGGCAACGCGGACGGCGGGGATCGAAACGGCTGGAGAACTGACCCTGGCCGATTGATCCGCGTCGGATCGTGGCCTCCGGCACCTGCGGGAAGGCCACGATCCGACGGCGTCCCGCCGTGTGACGCAGGGGGTCTTCGCGGTTGGGCGCACGGGTCCTGCTCCCGCGAGTGCGCCGTAGGCCGTGAAGACGGGTCCGTGCCGGCGTGCGGGGACCTCCTGGCGGTCCATCGGCCGACGGCTGCGAGGAAGCGGTGGGAACGGACCGCGGTGAGAGCGGGAAGGCAGGTGTCGCGGCCCGAGCCGCGGGGGCCCTCAGGGCGTGCGGAACCCTCGGAAGGTCACCTGTTCGCGGGTTGCGAAGCCGAGCCGCGTGTACAGGTCGATCGCGCCGGTGTTCGTCTCGGCCACGTGCAGGAAGGGACGTTCGTCGCGGGCCGTGATCCGCGCGGCGAGCGCGCGGACGAGACGCGCCGCATGACCCCGCCCGCGCGCCTCGGGAGCGGTGCAGACGGCGCTGATCTCGGTCCAGCCCGGAGGCCGCAGCCGCTCCCCCGCCATCGCCACCAGCGTGCCGTTGTCACGGACGCCGAGGTAGGTGCCGAGTTCGCGGGTGCGCGGCCAGAACGGTCCCGGCCGTGTCCGCGCCACCAGGTCGAGCATCTCGGGCACGTCGTCCGCGGTGAGCTCGACCACTTCGGTGCCGGGCCGGACAGGAGGGTGATCGGGCCGGCCCTCACCGCGCCAGATCATTTGACGGCCCTCGAGCCGGAAAACCGGTTCCCAGCCGGACGGCGGAGTGGCCGGGCAGCTGAACATGTCGGCGAGTTCGCCCGGACCGAGCAACTCGGCCAGGTCGTCCCACTCCGACGCGTCCGCGTCGGCGGGCACCACGGAGAAGGTCGTCACCTCCGGCAGGTAGGTGACCGCCCGGCCGAGTCGCCGGGCGAAACGTGCGTGAGGGCCACGAAGTGACCGGCCCACCGGGTCGTCGAGCGCCGAAGTGCCGTGAGTCATCGTGGTGTCGCACCTTCCGGGGTGTGTTCCAGAACCAGGCACCACGGCACTCGGCGGCAGGGGCACCCGGCTTCCGCGGCGCAGCGGGCCCTTGCCGACCCGACCGTCTCCCGTGGGCCGGTGAGGCTTGCGATCATAAGCTCGTCTCTCGCGGGAGACACGAGGCGGGTGCGACGGCACCCACGCCGGACGCCGCCGTCACACGCCTGGCACCGAGATCACGGACTACGGCTGGAGCACCAGGCGCCTCAAGGATCACGGGAAGCGGCGCGGTTCACGTATCGGCCCAGCTCAGGGCACTCACCCATACGACAGGAGAGCCCTCACTTTGTCTAGACCTTTTTTGTCTAGACCTCTTGCCCCGCCCGTGATCCGCGGGCTACGTTTCGCGCTGTTCGGAGTCCTTCACGTTTCCTCCAATTCCCTTGATGGGCAAGGCTGGAAGGAGCATGTCCGCATGCAGGACCGGAGTCTGTCCAGACGAACCGTGCTCGCCTCCGCGACCGTGGTCGCCGCGAGCGCGACGGGCGTCGTGGGCGTGGCGGCCACCCCCGCGGTCGCGCACGGACGCGACCACCGCCTCAAGAGGATCATCTCCAGGATGAGCGTCGAGGCGAAGGTCGGCCAGTTGTTCGTGCCGTACTTCTACGGTACGTCGGCGACCTCTCCCAGCCAGTTCGACCAGGACCGCAACCTCAGGGAACTCGGCGTCCGCACCGTGGCCGAGCTCATCGCCAAGTACCACCTCGGCGGTGTCATCTACTTCCACGGCTGGACGAACAACATCCAGGACCCCCGCCAGATCGCGGACTTGACGAACGGTGTGCAGCGGGCCTCGCTCGCCCTGCCCACCCCCGTCCCGTCCCTGATCTCCATCGACCAGGAGCACGGGGTCAACGTCCGCATCGGCAGCGGCGCCACCCAGCTGCCGGGCGCGATGGCGCTCGGCGCGGGCCGCTCGCTCTCCGACGCGCGCACCGCCGGACGGATCTCGGGCACCGAACTCGCCGCCCTGGGCATCCATCAGAACTTCGCCCCGGTCGCCGACGTCAACGTCAACCCGGCCAACCCCATCATCAACGTCCGTTCCTTCGGCGCCGACGCCCGCGAGGTCGGCCGCATGGTGGCGGCCCAGGTGACGGGTTATCAGCACGCCGGCGTCGTGGCCTGTGCCAAGCACTTCCCGGGCCACGGGGACACCGGACAGGACAGCCACACCGGGCTGCCCGTGATCACCCACACCCGTGAGGAGTGGGAGCGCATCGACGCCCCGCCCTTCAGGGCCGCGATCGCAGCCGGCGTCGACTCGATCATGACCGCGCACCTCCAGGTCCCCGCGCTCGACCCCAGCAACGAACCGGCCACCCTGTCGCCCGCGATCCTCCAGGGCGTACTGCGCGGCGAACTCGGCTTCGACGGCGTGATCGTCACCGACGCCCTCAACATGCAGGGCGTGCGCACCAAGTACGGCGACGACCGCGTGCCCGTCCTCGCCCTCAAGGCCGGCGCCGACCAACTGCTGTTCCCGCCGAACATCGACGTCGCCTACAACGGCGTCCTGGCCGCCGTCCGCAGCGGAGAGATCACCGAGGACCGGCTCGACGAGTCGGTCCTGCGCATCCTGCGGCTCAAGGACAAGGTCGGCCTGCTCAGCGGCAGCCCTTACGTCTCCCGGAGGGAGGTCGACCGGGTCGTCGGCGCCCGCGGGCACCGGCGCGCCGCCGCCCGGATCGCCGAGCGCACCACCACCCTGCTGGTCAACGAGGACGAGGCGCTCCCGCTGCGCCACGGGCAGCGGAAGCTGCTCGTGGTCGGCGCCAGCCCGGCCTTCCCGACCGACGACACCCGTACCACGGTGCCCGAGCTGGCCAAGGCGTTCGACGAACTGGGCTACAGCACCACCCACCTCGCCACCGGCCGGGCGCCCGACGCGGCGAAGATCGAGGAGGCCGTGGCCGCCGCACGGGGACGGGACGCGGTGGTGGTCACCACCGACAACGTCGGCGCCACCAGCGCCCAGCGCACCCTGGTGTCCCGGCTGCTCGCGACGGGCGTCCCCGTCGTCCACCTCGCGGTGCGCAACCCCTACGACATCGCCCACCTCGGCGACGTCCCGGCCTCGCTGGTCTCCTACTGCTGGACCGAGGTCGAACTGCGCGCCGCCGCCCGGGTGATCGCCGGCCGGGTCGAGCCGCGCGGCAAGCTGCCCGTGCCCGTCCAGCGGGCCGACGACCCGGCCGAGGTCCTCTTCCCCTCCGGGCACGGCCTGTCGTACGACGACTGACGCCCGCTTCCCCACACGGCCTTCGGCCCCGGTGCCCGCTCCCGTCGAGGGGGAGCACCGGGGCCGAGAGCGTCACCCGCCGCTGAATCCGCCGCCCCGTCGCCGCCACAGCCGGGTCCGGGTCCGACGCCGGTGTGGGGAGACGTCTCAGGTGGATACGCCGGACTCGGTCTCGGACGTCCTGCACGTCTTGGCCCACATGTGCGTGATACGCCGTGGACCGCGCATCGTCCTGATCACACGAGAGAAGGACGGCTGGGAAGCGGTCCTGGACAACGGCACGCGAACCACGGGGCCTGCGCGGTGACCGCCGTGACCGACGGACCCCCGGGGCGGGCTTCCGCTCACGTCGCGGAAGGACTTCGGCGTTCGGACCAACTTTCCACAAGAGCGCGGTAGTCGGCGAAACGGGGGCCGGGGACCGTGTCCTGGACCGGCTGACCGTTCAGCCAGCATATTCGGAAGGTGTCGCTCTCGGTGTCGAGCAGACAGCACACTCCGCCGCCGGCGGCGGTGAGGTCGGTGAACACGGTTCTGACGCTCGCGGATCGCTCGAACAGCCTGCTCATCCCCGACGTGGCCGCCATGAAGTCCAGCGACGCGAAGCGCGGGTGGCGCTCGGGCGCGAACCGCACCGTGAGGTAGATGTACCCGATCTGCACTCTCCCGAGCTCGTCGGGTTCGGCGTCACCGTCGTAGAACTCGCGCACCGCTTCGTCGACGCCGAACATGATCGAGGTGTCGAGTTCGAGGCTGCCGCTCGTGGTGCAGTCCACCGGTTCGCTCTTGAAACGGGAGGTGAACGGGACGACGACCCGGTCACCGCCGGGCATGGTGACCGTGAGCGGTGGCACTCGACGGGTCGGCGGCGCCAGTTCGGTGAGCTCGTGCAGCACCCTGGTGACGTTCTGGGCAGGCACAAAGATCTGGTAGCTGTAGTCAAGCCCCATACGCATCATCCTTCTCCGTCGGACCGGGACTTCCCCCGACATGCCCGTACGTGGTCGGGGCCTGCGCATTCTCTCGGGGGCATGCGGGCTCCGGCGAGCGGTTTTCCCTGCCGGCGCTCGGTCGGAGCCGTTCACGTCCTGGTGCGGCGGGCTCGGGCAGGGCGCGGAAGAGGAGCCAGCTCAGGGCGATCAGGGGAGTCAGAGCCGTCCGCAGGGAGGTGGCGTCGGCCAGGCGTCCCAGCAGGGGGCTGATCAGGCCGCCGACGCTGACGGTGAGGCCGAGGGTCACGCCGGCGGCGGTGCCGACCCGGGAGGGCAGGTAGTCCTGGCCGAGGGTGACCTGGAGGGAGAAGGGGACGTACAGGCCGACGGAGGTGAGGGCCACGAAGAGGAACACGGCCGGGCCGGGCACGTGGATCACTCCGGTGACGGCGGCGATCGAGAGCAGGTAGGACCACCGCGAGACGCGCACCCGGTCGTAGCGGTCGGCCAAGAAGCCGCCCAGCACCGAGCCGACGGCCCCGCCCAGGAACAGCAGGAACAGGGCCACGGTTCCGGCAGCCGCGCCGCCCTGCGTGCGCTGCTGCGCGTAGAGCGAGATGAAGGTGCTCAGGCCGACGAAGACGACGGAACGGAACACGACCGCCAGGGACAGCTTCACGAACGAGGCCACGTCGTCGGTGCCCTCGGCCGATGCCGTCCCGGAGGCGTCGGACGCTCGCCGGCCGAGCATCCGGAGCGTCGGCACGCACAGGGCGGCGCCGACGAGCGCGGGCAGAACCAGCAACGGGGTCCGGCTCAGCGAGCCGTGACCGATGACGGCCGAGACCATGATCGGTGCCAGGGCGAAGCCGAGGTTGCCGCCCAGGGAGAACCAGCTCATGGCGCTGTGACTGCCCCGGCCGGCACGTCTTGCGACGCGGGCGGACTCGGGGTGGTAGGCGGCCACACCGATCCCCGAGATCGCGACGAACGTCAGTGTGAGCCCGTACGAGCCGCTCAGGCCGCTCAGCGCGATGCCCACGCCACCCAGCAGCGTGCCGGCCGGCAGCAGCCACGGCATCGCCCACCGGTCGGTCAGCACGCCGAAGACCGGCTGGGCGACCGACGACAGCAGCGAAGCCGCCAGCACGATGCCGGAAGCGGCGGCGTAGCCGTAGTCGCGTTCGGCCACGAAGAACGGGATCAGCGCCGCCACGGCGCCCTGGTAGACGTCGACGCAGGCGTGCCCCACGGCCAGCAGACAGATCGATGTGTTCCTTCGCACCTCCCCATGCTGGGCGGCCCGGCCGGCGTCCCGCTTTCGATAAATTGCCAAGTGATGCAGAAAGTCCGCCACACACCCGTCGCGCCGACCCGGACCCAACGTCTCGCCTCCGGGGGCGAGATCGACGCCCACCGCCATGACGACCACCAGATCGTCTACGCCGGCCGGGGCACGGTCTCCGTCACCACCGACGCCGGTTCATGGGTCGCTCCCGCCACCCGGGCGCTCTGGATCCCGGCGGGCACCGTCCACCGTCACCAGGCCCACGGCGAACTCGACCTCCACCTCGTCGGCCTGCCCGCCGCGGTGAATCCCCTCGGTCTCGACGAGCCGGCCGTCCTCGCCGTCGGTCCCCTCCTCCGCGAACTCATCGTCGCCTACACGCTCACCCCCGAGGACGACAGCCCACCCCACCTGCGCCTGCGCGCCGTCATGCTCGACCGGTTGAAGGCAGCTCCCGAACAGCCGCTGCGTCTGCCCGCCCCGACCACCCCTCTGCTCCGGGAACTGCACGACATCCTGCGCGCCGACCCGGCGGACAACCGCTCGCTCGACGAACTCGGCCGGCAGATCGGCGCCGGCGCCCGCACGCTCTCGCGTCACCTCCGCGACGACCTCGGCCTCACCTACCCCCAGTGGCGCACTCAGATCAGGCTCCACCACGCGCTGGTCCTCCTGGCCGACAACACCCCCGTCACCACGGTCGCCCACCGGTGCGGCTGGTCGTCCGCCAGCACCTTCATCAGCGTCTTCCGCCGCACCTTCGGCCACACCCCCGGCTCCGTCCCCACCGACGGAAACTTCTCGGACCGATCCCGGCCAAACAGCGGTTCCCTGACGCAAGCGTTCGATCATTAGGGGTCACCCCCGGAAACCCGTTCCCCCGGACCGGTGACACCTGCCTACGGTGCCACCGCGGCCCGGGCGGCAACCACCGCCCCGTCGAGGCCGACGCAACCCGTGGAACAACAGATGAGGGAGACGTCCATGGCAACTGTCGAAGTGTCGCTGAAGGACATCATGACCGCCGTCGAAGGGTCGCTCGGAGCGGCCGTCGTCGACTACTCCAGCGGCATGGCCCTGGGGACGCTGGGCGGGGGCAAGGACCTGGATCTCACCGTCGCGGCCGCCGGCAACACGGATGTCATCCGGGCCAAGCTGCGCACCATGGAACTGCTGGGCCTGACCGGCCAGATCGAGGACATCCTCATCACGCTCGAGAGCCAGTACCACGTCATCCGGCCGGTCAGCGGGCGGAACGGCAGCGGGCTGTTCCTGTACCTCGTGCTCGACAAGTCCCGGTCGAACCTGGCGATGGCCCGCCACCAGCTCAAGCGGATCGAAGAACAGCTGGAGGTGTGAACGACCCGGGAACCGGGCCGACGCGCGCCCATGATGTGAAGACTTCTTCAAGTCACCACATCAACATGGTCCCAATCCGTGGATGCGCGTCACGCCGAGCGAGAAGGATCGGCTCCGAAGGACAGCACACGGTGCGGCGGCGCGTCCGTGAGGGCGCCGCCGCACCGTGGAGAACATCCCCGATGCGGCAGGGAGTGCGCGCCCATGCAAGTCCCCCTCTACCAGGCCAAGGCGGAGTTCTTCCGCATGCTGGGGCACCCTGTGCGCATCAGGGTCCTGGAACTGCTGCAGCACGGACCCGTGCCGGTGCGGGACCTGCTCGCCGACATCGACATCGAGCCGTCCAGCCTCTCGCAGCAGCTCGCCGTGCTCAGGAGGTCCGGCATCGTCGTCTCGGTGCGGGAGGGCTCCACCGTCCGGTACGCCCTCGCCGGCGGCGACGTCGCCGAACTCCTCCGCGCGGCCCGCCGGATCCTCACCGAACTGCTGGCCGGCCAGAGCGAGCTCCTGGCCGAACTCCGGCAGACCGACGCGCCCGTGGCGTCGGTCCCCACGAGCAGGCGGGGCTGAGAAGGCCGCCGGACCCGTCGCCCCGCCCGTGTTCCGTCACAGCTCGGCCGGTGCGTCCAGACCGGTCAGGGCGCCCACGGGATCCGGGTCGGGGGTGCCGCGGGGCCACCAGTCGTCGTGGTCCGGCTCGGACTCGTAGGCGTACCACAGGTGGTCGCGGCCGAGGCGGAGCTGGACGTGGCCCCGTGGGTGGGTGAGGCGATTGCGCCAGGGGCGGAAGGCGGGGAGGTCTGCGGCGAGGAGGAGCGGGCGAGCGCGGTCGAAGCGGCCGGCCGGCGGGTCCCAGGGCTCCTCGAGGACGGCGAGACCCGTCGGGCCGCCCTGGCGCCAGGCGGCGACCGCACGCGCCAGCTCGGCGGGGGTGCGGCCGGCGGCTCCGGCGAGGGAGGAGTACAGCGCGCGCGTCGCCGCGGTCAGGCCGGAGCCGGGGCGGGCGGCGGCGAGCCGCACCGCGTCCTGCCAGAGGGTGAGCCGGCCGACCGGGTCGCGGCCGGCGGTGAGCAGGGCGTGCGCGCGGGCGGCGGCGTCGGTGGCCAGCTGGTCCAGCGCGAACGGGTCGGGACCGCCCGGGGCCGCGGGATACACGGGCGGCTGCTCCGGATGCGGCGGCGGGGGCAACGGGGCCGGGAGCGGGGGGAGTCCGCGGTCGCTTCGGGCGAGGGCATCGGCTGCCCGGATGCCGGGCGGGGGTTCCGGTTCCTTCCCCTGGGCGGCGCGGGCCGCGCGGGTGGCGCTGAGCCGGGACAGCGCGTCGATCACCTGACGCTCACCGCGTCCGCGCAGCAGGAGCAGGACGAACGGGTCGGCGTCGAGCAGCCGGGCCGTCTGGTAGCACAGGGCCGCGGCGTGCTTGCAGGGATGGCCGGAGTCGGGGCAGCTGCACTGCGGGGTGAGGTCGCCGGGGCCGGGCAGCAGCGCTGCTCCGCAGTCGGCGAGGGACTGGGGCATCTCCTTGTCCAGCAGCGCCGCGATATGGCCGGGGCGGTCGGCGGCGGCGTCCAGGAACCGCTCCCAGTCGGCGTCCGTGAACGTCCGCAACCGCACCTGCACGCGGTACGGCCGCGGGCGGCTGCCCTGCACATACGCGAGGACCAGTCCCGGCGTGACGGTGATGGCGTCCACATGGCCCCGCTCCGCGTACCCGCGTCCGCGGGCGAGTCGGGCGGCGTCCAGCGCGCCCTCCTCCAGCGCCGCGACCCATGCGTCACCCCACCAGCTCTCGGCGAAGCCCTCCCTGTCCGAGGCGCGGGGCGGGAACGCCGGGAAGGTACGGCGCAGGTCGCCGTCGCGGGCGGGGGCGGCCATGGAGCGGCGGGTGGCGGGTGCGGGCGGCGCGGTGTCCCCCGGCGGGCCGGGGGGAGCCGAAGCGCCGCTGCGGGAGCGCGCGCCGCCGGGTGACGCCGGAGTATCGAGGGAAACCGAAGAACCGCTGCGGGAACGCGAGTTGCCGGGTGGCGTCAGGGGGCCGCCCGGGTCGGGGGTGTCGTCGGTCTCCGCATCCGGTGCGGGCATGCGGAAGACGTCCGTGAGCGCCTCCCGTACCTCGCGGGCCCGGGCGTCGGCGGCGCGGTCGCCGCGGGTCGTGCGCGGGACGCGGGGTGACGGGGCGCGCCGTTCACGGGGTTCGGCGCCCGCCGTACGGCCGTCCGGTGCCGGACGCGTCCGCGTCGCTTCCCCGCGCGCGGAGCGCAGCGCCTCCCGCGCGACGTCCCCGGGGCGCGGGACCGCGCGGTGTCCGGTGCCGACGCCGGCCACGGCCGCCGGGTCCCCGGACGGCGTCCCGGCGGTGGGCGGCCCGTCGCCGTGGGGCCGCCCTTCACGGGGTGCCCCGTCCTCCGCGGGAGGGTGCGCCGCCGGTGCGCCGCCGTCCTCACGGTCCGGGTCCGCCACGTCGGCGGGCTCCGCCGTACCGCGCCGGGCCCGCACCGCCTGCCGCAGCGCCTCGCGGGCCACGTCGCCGGGGCGGTGTTCCCGGGTTTCGGGCCGAGCGGGCCGACGGGAGCGGTCGGGCTGTCCGGCGGTCGGGGCCGGGACTGCCGGCTGGCCGGGAGTGGGCCGGTGTTCCGGGGTGGCCGTGGCCGTCGGCTCGCGGGTCGCCCGTGCGCGGGCCGCGCGCAGGGCCTCGCGGGCCTCGTCGGAGGGTCGGGGGGTCATGCCGGCCTCCGCAGGGACACCAGGTCGGACAGGTCGCGGTCGGACAGCTCCGTGAGGGCCGCCTCGCCGGAGCCGAGGATCGCGTCGGCGAGGGCGCGCTTGGACTCCAGCATCTCGGCGATACGGTCCTCGACCGTGCCCTCGGTGACCAGGCGGTGCACCTGGACGGGCTGGGTCTGGCCGATGCGGTACGCGCGGTCGGTGGCCTGTTCCTCCACCGCGGGGTTCCACCAGCGGTCGAAGTGGACGACGTGGCCCGCGCGGGTGAGGTTGAGGCCGGTGCCGGCGGCCTTGAGGGAGAGCACCAGGACCGGGGTCGCGCCGCTCTGGAAGCGGTCCACCATGTGCTCCCGCTCCGTCACCGGCGTACCGCCGTGGAGGAGTTCGACGGGGACCGCGCGCTCGGCGAGGTGCGCGGTGATCAGGCGGGCCATCCCGACGTACTGCGTGAAGACCAGGGCGGAGCCGTCCTCGGCGAGCAGGGTGTCCAGCAGCTCGTCCAGCAGGGCCAGTTTGCCGGAGCGGGCCACGAGCCGGTCGCCTCCGGCGCGCTCGTGCTCCTCCTTCAGATAGAGCGCCGGGTGGTCGCAGATCTGCTTGAGCGAGGTCAGCAGCTTCAGCACCAGTCCGCGCCGGCCCATGCCCTGCGCGGTCTCGATGGCGTGCATCGACTCCCGCACCACCGCCTCGTACAGCGCGGCCTGTTCGCGGGTGAGCGGTACGGGGTGGTCCGTCTCGGTCTTGGGCGGCAGTTCGGGGACGATGCCGGGGTCGGACTTCCTGCGCCGCAGCAGGAAGGGGCGGACCAGGCGGGCGAGGCGCTCGACGGCCTCCTCGTCCTCGCCGGTCTCCACCGCGCGCGCGTGCCGGGCGCGGAAGGACTTCAGCGGGCCGAGGAGTCCGGGGGTCGTCCAGTCGAGGAGGGCCCACAGCTCGGAGAGGTTGTTCTCCACGGGGGTGCCGGTGAGCGCCACCCGCGCGGGGGCCGGGATCGTGCGCAGTGCCTTGGCGGTCGCGGAGTGGGGGTTCTTGACGTGCTGTGCCTCGTCGGCGACGACCATGCCCCACGCCCGCCCGGCCAGCTCCGGCGCGGCGGAGCGCATGGTGCCGTAGGTGGTGAGGACGAAGCCGCCGTCGAGGCCGTCCAGGGTGCGGTCGGGGCCGTGGAAGCGGCGCACGGGGACGCCGGGCGCGAACCGGGTGATCTCCCGCTGCCAGTTGCCGAGCAGCGAGGCCGGGCAGACCACCAGGGTCGGTTCGGTGCGGGCCCGCTTCAGGTGCAGCGCGATGAGGGTGACGGTCTTGCCCAGGCCCATGTCGTCGGCGAGGCAGCCGCCGAGGCCGAGTGAGGTCATGAGGTCCAGCCAGGCCAGGCCCCGTAGCTGGTAGTCGCGCAGGGTGGCGGCGAGGCCGGGCGGCGGCTCGGCGGGCCGTACCCCGGCGGTCAGGCGGTCGCGGAGGGCGGCGAGGGCGCCGGCCGGCACCGCCTCGACCGTCTCCCCGTCGACCTCCGCGTGGCCGGTGAGGGCGACGGCCAGCGCGTCGACCGGGTCGAGCAGCCCCAGATCCCGTTTGCGGGCCTTGCGGACGAGGGCGGGGTCGACCAGCACCCACTGGTCGCGCAGCCGTACGACGGGACGGTGGGCCTCGGCCAGGGTGTCCATCTCGGCCTCGGTGAGCGGGTCGCCGCCGAGGGCGAGCTGCCAGCCGAACCGCAGCAGGTCCCCGCTCTCGAAGAAGCCGGTGCCGTCCTTCGCCGAGCCGGGGGCGGGGCGGACCACCGCCGTGACGGTCAGGTCCTGGGCGAGGTCCCGGGGCCAGTGCACGGCGACGCCAGCGGCGGCGAGCCGGGTGGCCGCCATGCCCAGCAGATCGTTCAGCTCCTCCTCGGTCAGGGCCAGCACATCGGGCGCGTCCTGGTCGGAGAGCCGGTCCAGCGGCGGCCAGACCCGGGCCGCGCGGCGCACCGCGAGGGCGGCGTCCACCCGCGCGCGGGGGCCGAAGGCGCTGTCCGCCGCGCCCGCCCACAGGGCCGCCGCGTCGGCCACCAGGGTCGGGTCGGCGAGGCTGTGCACCTGGACGATCGCGGCGCCCGCGCTCCGCGCGGCGCTCCCGTCCTCGCCGGCTCCCTCACCGGTGTCGAAGAGGTCGTAGGCGGACAGGTCGAGGCGGAGCGAGATCCGTACGCCGGCGTCCATGCCGGCGGCGACCTCGGCGGCCCAGTCGTGGGCGTCGGGCAGCCGCTGCGCCTTCCGCGCGGCGAACGGCAGTCCCGAGGCGTACGGCGCGGCCGGGGTGCGGGGCAGGGTGTCGGCGACCGCGTCCAGGAAGGCGCGCACCAGTGCCTCCGGCCGGGGCAGCCGGAGGGGGCCGGGGCCGGGCAGCGGGACGGCGTGGCCCTCGTGGGGCAGGGCGGCGGCCACCGCGCGCAGGTGCGCCACGTCGTCGGGGTCGAGCGGGCCGGCGCGCCAGGCGTCATGGCCGGTGGCGGTCAGGCCGGGCAGCAGCCGGCCGCGGGCGGTGAGCCGCAGGGCGTGCAGGGCGGCGGCGCCCCAGCAGGCGGTGGCGGGGTGGGCCGCGGGGTCGTGCCGGGCGCGGACCAGCAGCGGCAGGGCCTCGTCGACGGGGAGGGAGAGCGCCGGGGTGGTCCGCCGCCGCACTCCCGTGCCGTGCGGGCGGACGACGGTGAGGTCGGTGCGCGACGCGGGCGCGGAGGCGTCGGGCGGTCCGGGCAGGCCTTCGCCGTCGGGGCCGCCCTCGGGGTCGTAGAAGGCGACGCGTCCCTCGCGCGGGAGGGGTGCCGGGAGGAAGACGGCCGCGAGCCGGACGGGGACGTCCGTCCCGCCCTCGCCGCCGGTCCCGGCGGTGCCCCGCCCGGCCGTCACGGTCCGCTCGCTCATACGTCCTGCCACCTCCCGCCCGCCTGTCGGATCAGTCGTCCCCGACTCTACGGGCGGGGTCTGACAATCGGCCCCGGCGGCCGGTGGGGCGGGCGGCGTCAGGGCACGGTGCGGGAGACGACGTACACCCTCGGGTAGCCCGGCTTGTCGTGGTTGACGACGACGTCGTGGGTGGGCGCCGGGTCCTTCTGCTCGTGGACGAGGCCGGACCAGGTGCCGGGTCCGTCGAACGTCCAGCCGGTGACGTCCCGGTCGCGCTCGCTGATGGTGATGTCGTCCTGCTTCAGGTCGTCCTGCCGCACACCCAAGCTGGTGAGGAAGGCGCTCAGGCCCGCGTCGGTGGTCTCGAACTCGACGTAGAGGCGGCTGGTCTTCCAGTTGTTGGTCTCGTAGTAGGCCACCCACCAGGCGGGGTGCGGGATGGGCACCTGGTAGAGGCGGCGCTGCACCTTCGACGGCCAGCCCTCGGTGAGGCCGGTCGCGGAGTACTTCGCCTCCTTGTCCTTGCCGCTGGCCCGGCTCTGGTTCGCGGAGATCACCAGGTACCCGGCCGGAATGCCGATGAGCAGCACGATGATCAGCAGGGTGAGTGCCCTGCGGCGGATCATGTGCCGTCGGTCCTCGGCCGGGCGGGGCGCGCCCGGGAGAACCGGCTGCTGGGGGAACCCGTCGCTCACAGCGACTCCTGGGTGGTACGGCGGGCCTCCGCGTACCGCTCGTAGCGTTCGTAGCGCTCGACCCGGCGCCGCTTGGCGCGGCGGAAGCGGCGGGCGACCAGCCGGGCGAGGTCGGCGGCGCCGACCATGCCGGCCTCGGGGCCGAGCTGGGCGCGGACGATGTGGGCCTCGGGGCGGTAGCCGCGGCCGGTGAGGTGCCGTTTGAAGGCGTCCCGCGCGGGGCCGATCAGCAGGTCGTCCGCGGCGGAGACGCCGCCGCCGATGACGAAGCAGGAGGGGTCGAGGGCGGCGGCGAGGTTGGCGATGCCGACGCCGAGCCACTGCCCGATGTCCTGGAGCAGCTCGATGCACATGGCGTCGCCCTCGCGGGCCAGCTCGGTGATCATCGGGCCGCTGATGTCGGCGATGTTGCCCTTGACGTGCTCGATGATCCCGTAGGCGACCGGTGAGTCGGCGGCGGCCAGCTCGCGGGCCTCGCGGACCAGCGCGTTGCCGGAGCTGTACTGCTCCCAGCAGCCGCGGTTGCCGCAGGGGCAGCGGTGGCCGCCGGGGACGACCTGCATGTGGCCGAACTCGCCGGCCACCCCGTACTTGCCGCGCTTGACCTGCCCGTCCTCCAGGATCGCGCCGCCGATGCCGGTGCCGAGCGTGATCATGACGAGGTGGTCCTCGCCGCGGCCGGCGCCGAAGCGCCACTCGGCCCAGGCGGCGGTGTTGGCGTCGTTGTCCACCAGGACGGGGACGGCGAGGCGTTCGGCGATCCGATCGCGCAGCGGTTCGTTGCGCCAGGACAGGTGGGGGGCGAACAGCACGCGGTTGCGGTCGGCGTCGACCCAGCCGGCCGCGCCGATGCCGACCGCGTGCACGTCGTGCCGGTCGGACAGGTCCAGCACCAGTTCGACGATGGTGTCCTCGACGACCTTGGGGCTCTTGGACTTGTCCGGGGTCTCCGTGCGCAGCCGCTCCAGGATGTTGCCGTCGGCGTCGACGACGCCCGCCATCACCTTGGTGCCGCCGATGTCGATGCCGACCGTCGGGACACGGGGCGCCGTCAGGTGGGAGCGGCGCTCACGGGTGCCGACGGTTCTCAGGACCGGGGCGCGGCGGGAGCCGATGGGGGCGGTGAAGTCGCGGTAGGTGCTCATCGTGTGCGATTGTGCCGCACCGGTGCGGTGATTGTGGTGCGGGGCAGGTGGGGGGTGGTGCGGATCATGGCCGGGTGCGGGTGCGTTGGGGCTGGTCGCGCAGTTCCCCGCGCCCCTGTGGGGCGCGTCGCAGCTCGTGGCGTAGAGCGTCGAGCTCCGTTCCGCCTGCCATCTGCTGGGTCAGCTCGTCCAGGGTGATCTCGTTCCGTGTGTGGTTGCCGACCATCGTGCCGCGCTTCAGCAGGACGAACCGGTCGCCCACCAGGTACGCGTGGTGGGGGTTGTGGGTGATGAAGACGACGCCCAGGCCCTCGTCGCGTGCTGCCGACACGTACTTCAGGACCACGCCCGACTGTTTCACGCCCAGGGCCGCCGTCGGTTCGTCCAGGACGAGGACCTTCGCTCCGAAGTGCACCGCGCGGGCGATGGCCACGCACTGGCGTTCGCCGCCGGAGAGGGTGCCGATGGGCTGGTCGACGTCGCGGAGGTCGATGCCCATGCGGAGGAGTTCCGCGCGGGTGGTGCGGCGCATGTGGTCGACGTCCATGCGCTTGAAGGGGCCGATGCCCTTGCGCGGCTCGGAGCCGAGGAAGAAGTTCCGCCAGACCGGCATGAGCGGGACGACGGCGAGGTCCTGGTGGACGGTGGCGATGCCGCGGTCCAGGGCCTCGCGCGGGGAGGCCAGGCGGGTCTCCTCGCCGTCGAGGGCGAGGGTGCCGCCGTCGTGCCGGTGCAGTCCCGCGATGATCTTGATCAGGGTGGACTTGCCGGCGCCGTTGTCGCCCAGCACACATGTGATCTCGCCCGCGTGCACCTCCAGCGAGACGCCTTCGAGGGCGCGGACGTTGCCGTAGTGCTTGCTGACGCCGGACAGCTCCACGAGGGCCGTACGGGGGTCGGTCCGTGTCATTTCGAGGCCTCCGCGCGACGGCGCACCCAGGTGTTGAGCAGGGTGGCGAGGAGCAGCATCGCTCCGAGGAAGAACTTGAACCAGTCGGGGTTCCACTCGGCGAAGACGATGCCCTTGCTGGTCATGCCGAAGAGCAGCGCGCCGACCGCCGAGCCGACGGCGCTGCCGTGGCCTCCGGTGATCAGACAGCCGCCGATGACGGCCGCGATGATGTAGATCAGCTCGTTGCCGACGCCCTCGCCGGACTGGACGACGTCGTAGGAGAAGAGCAGGTGCTGGCCGCAGACCCAGGCGCCGAAGGCGACGCCCATGTAGAGGGCGGTCTTGGTCCGGGCCACGGGGACGCCCACCGCGCGGGCGGCGTTCTCGTTGCCGCCGACCGCGAAGATCCAGTTGCCGGCGCGGGTGCGCAGCAGGATCCAGCTGCCGAGGACGACCAGGGCGAGCCACCACAGGACGGTGACCTTGATGTGCGTGCCGCCGACGGTGAGGGTCGACGCGAACAGGGCCCGCGCGGTGGTGAAGCCCTCCATGTCGGCGATGGTCTTGGTGGAGACGGTGCCGCTGATCAGCTTGGTGAGGCCGAGGTTCAGGCCGGTCAGCATCAGGAAGGTGCCGAGCGTGACGATGAAGCTCGGCAGCTTCGTGCGGGCCAGCACGATCCCGTTGAAGGCGCCGACGGCGAGCGTGACCAGCAGGGACACGCCGACGCCGACCCAGACGTTGGCGGTCATCTGGTAGCTGAACATCGACGACACCAGTGCCGACGACGTGACCAGGACACCGGCCGACAGGTCGAACTCGCCGCCGATCATCAGCAGCGCCACCGGGACGGCCATGATGCCGATGGTGGAGGAGGCGTAGAGCACGGTGCCGAGGCTGGAGGCGCGCAGGAAGCCGTCGGCGGCGAGGGCGAAGCAGCAGAAGACGGCGATCGCGCCGACGAGGGAGCCGAGCTCGGGTCTGGTCAGCAGCCGCTGGAGCGGCGAAGAGCTGCGCAGAAACCTTTCATCAGAGGCGCCGGGAGACACGCCGGGAGTCGTCGCGCTCATCGGGTGCCCCGCTGCGTGTACTCCTCGAGCGCGGCGGCGTCGTCCTCGGTGATGATCTGCGGCCCGGTGAGCACGGGCCGGCCGCCGCCGAGGACGTCGGCGTTGTACCGGTACAGCCACAGCAGGTCGACCGCCTCGTACCCCTGGAGGTAGGGCTGCTGGTCGACGGCGAAGCCGAGGCTGCCGTCCTTCAGGCCGGCGGCGACCTTGGCGTTGAGGTCGAAGGTGTCGATCTCGGCGTCGCTGCCCGCGCCCTCGCGGGCCTTCACGGCGGTGTCGGCGTAGGGGGCGCCGAGGGTGACGACGGCGTCCACGGCGGCGTCGGACTGGAGCCGGGCCTCGATCGCCGACTGCACGTCGGGCATGCTCGTGCCGTTGACGTGGAGGCGGACCAGCGTGCCGTCGAAGGTCTTCTCCACACCGTCGCAGCGCTGCTCGTGACCGACGTTGCCCTGCTCGTGCAGGACGCAGAGGGCCTTCTTCCGGCCCCGCTGGTTCAGCTCCTCGCCGACCGCCTCGCCGGCGATCGTCTCGTCCTGGCCGATGTGGGTGAGCGCGCCGAACTCCTCGGACTCGGCCGAGCCGCTGTTCACGGTGACGACCGGGATGCCGGCCTCGCGGGCGCGGGCGAGGGACGCCTTCATCGCGTCCGGCTTGGCGAGGGTGACGATGATGCCGTCCACCTTCTTGTCGACGGCCGCGTCCACGAGCTGCGCCTGCTGCTGGGCCTCGTCGTCGTGCGAGTAGAGGAAGTGGATGTTGTCCTTCACCGCGGCCTGCTTCGCGCCGCTGCGGACGATGTCCCAGAAGGTGTCGCCGTCTCCCGCGTGGGTGACCATCGCGAAGGTCCAGCGGGGGGTGTTCACCGCCGCCCGCCCCTGGGCCGCCGCGGCCGCGCGGGCGTCCTCCGCCCGTTTGCCGCCGGTACTGCTGCATCCGGCGAGCGAGAGACTCAGCGCCCCCGCCAGCGCGATGCCCACCCAGGTCGAAAACCGTGACACGAGGACTTGCCCTTCTTGCTGTGCTCTTGCGTGTGCAAGGGGCTGATGACCGCACCGGCCCCAAACGCCCCATTCTCGAACACGGGCATCGGGCGTCCCCGCGCGGGGACCGGAAGCCGGTCACATTGTCCTGACATCAAGACGGCGCGGTGCGTGCGTCGCACCGGATTGTCAGGACCGTACAAGCAGCTGGAACTCGAACGAGTAGCGGGAGGGCCGGTAGGTGTGGGTGCCGAACTCCACCGCGCGGCCGGTGTCGTCGAAGGTCACGCGCTGCATGGTGAGCAGCGGGGCACCGGTCCGCTCGCCGAGCCGCTCGGCCTCGTCGGCGGTGGCGGCGCGGGCACCGATGGTCTGGCGGGCGCTGTGCAGGGTGATCCCGGCGGCCCGCATCAGCCGGTACAGGCCGGTGGCCTCCAGTTGGCCGGTGTCCAGGTCGAGCAGGCCGGGCGGCAGGTAGTTGCACAGGTACGCCATCGGCTCCCCGTGGGTGAGCCGCAACCGTTCGATCCGGTGCACCTCGCCGTCCTCGGCCACCCCGAGCGCGGCCGCCACCTCGGCGGACGCCGCCACGACGGTGTTGACGAGCACCTTGGTGGCGGGGCGCTGGCCGGCCGCCTCCAGGTCGTCGTAGAGGCTGCTGAGCTCCAGCGGACGTTTGACCTGGCTGTGCACCACCTGGGTGCCGACCCCGCGGCGGCGCACCAGCAGGCCCTTGTCGACGAGGGACTGGATGGCCTGGCGGACGGTCGGCCGGGACAGGCCGAGCCGCGCGGCGAGCTCGATCTCGTTGCCCAGCAGGGTGCCGGGGGTCAGCACGCCGCGCTCGATGGCGGACTCGAGCTGCTGGGACAGCTGGAAGTACAACGGCACGGGGGAGCCGCGGTCCACGCTCAGCTCCAGCTGTACGGTCGGGTCCACTTCTGGTTTCGGCACGGGCCGAGCGTAGCCCCGTGCGCTGTTGACGGGAAGTTGTGTAGTTCGGTTGTCCGGACATACGCATTGACAGGGGGCGGCGCGGGCCCCACTTTGTTTCCATGCGCATCGGGGTCATCGGTACGGGCCGTCTCGGCACCATTCACGCCCACACACTCAGCAGGCACCGCGACGTCGGCTCCCTGATCCTCACGGACGTCGATCCGGCGCGGGCGCAGGCCCTCGCCCACCGGCTCGGCGAGACGGCGGCACCCGGGGTGGACGAGATCTACACCTGGGGAGTGGACGCCGTGGTGATCACTACGGCCACGTCCGCCCACGCCGATCTGATCGGCCGGGCGGCCCGCGCGGGGCTGCCGGTGTTCTGCGAGAAGCCCATCGCCCTGGACCTGGCGGGCACGTTACAGGCGGTCACGGAGGTCGAGACGGCCGGGACCGTCCTGCAGATGGGGTTCCAGCGGCGCTTCGACGCCGGGTACACGGGCGCGCGGGAGGCGGTGCGCTCGGGCAGGCTCGGGCGGCTGCACACCGTACGGGCGATGGCCGGCGACGCGGAGCCGCCGCCGGCCGGGTATCTGCCGCAGTCCGGCGGGCTGTACCGGGACACCCTGATCCACGACTTCGACATGCTGCGCTGGGTGACCGGCCGGGAGGTCACCGAGGTCTACGCGGCCGCCTCCGACGCCGGTCCCGCGATGTTCCGCGAGGCGGGCGACGTGGACACCGGCGCGGCGCTCCTCACCCTCGACGACGGCACGCTCGCCACGGTCACCGCGACCCGGCTGAACGGCGCCGGCTACGACGTGCGCATGGAGCTCGCCGGGGAGCGGGACCAGATCGCCGTCGGCCTGGACGACCGTACGCCGATCGCGTCCACCGAACCGACCGGGCCGCCGGCCGCGGACAAGCCGTGGACCGGGTTCCTGGAGCGGTTCGGGCCCGCGTACGAGGCCGAGCTGATCGCGTTCGTCGAGGTGGTGCGGGGCGAGCGGGCCAACCCGTGCGACGGGCGGGAGGCCCTCCAGGCGCTGCTGATCGCGGAGGCGTGCGAGCTGTCCCGGCGGGAGCGCAGACCGGTCCGGCCGACGGAGCTGGTGAGCGGGGCGACGGCGGCGTACACCTGAGATCAGCGGTCCCCGGGCTCCTCCAGGAGGCCGGCGTCGTGGGCGAGCAGGGCGATCTGGACGCGGTTGTTGAGGCCGAGCTTGGCCAGGATCCGCGAGACGTGGGTCTTGACGGTGGCCACGCTCATGTACAGCTCGGTGGCGATGTCGGCGTTGGCCAGGCCCCGGCCGACCGCGACGGCGACCTCGCGTTCGCGGTCGTTGAGGTCCGCGACGCGCGCACGCGCGCGCGTGCGCCGTGTGTCGGCGGCGGTGCCGGCCGCGTGGGCCATCAACTGCCGGGTGACGGTCGGCGACAGCACCGGGTCGCCGGCCGCGACCCGGCGCACCGCGGCGACGATCTCGGCGGGCGGGGTGTCCTTGAGGACGAACCCTGCGGCGCCCGCGCGCAGCGCGCGCAGCACCTGCTCGTCGGCGTGGAAGGTGGTGAGCACCACGACCTGCGGGGCGTCCTCGCGGCGGCGCAGCGACTCGGTGGCGGTGAGGCCGTCCACCGTCGGCATCCGGATGTCCATGAGGACGACGTGCGGCCGGGTGCGGTCGACGAGCGCCTCGACCTCGCCGCCGTCGGCCGCCTCACCGACGATCTCGATGTCGTCGGCGCCGCCCAGCATGAAGGACAGCCCGGCCCGCACCAGCGGGTCGTCGTCGACGAGGAGCACTCTGATCGCAGTCATGGCCCGTAGGTAATCACGGCCGGGCGGGGCGGGGACACACGCACCGGCCGCTCCCGGTTCACCCCCACGGCAGCCGGGCCCGTACCTCGAACCCGCCGTCGGGGGCGGGCCCGTGCTCCAGGGTGCCGCCCGCCAGGGTCGCCCGTTCGGTGAGGCCGATCAGGCCCTGCCCGGCGCCGGGCACGTGCGGTACGTCCCCCTCCGGCGCGGGGTTGCGCACGGCCACGGTGAGGCCCTCCCCCGGGCCGCCGGTGACCGACACGGTGACCTCCGTGCCGGGGGCGTGCTTGCGGGCGTTGGTCAGGCCCTCCTGGGCGATGCGGTAGGCGGTGCGGCCCACGGAGGCGGGGACGGCGGCCGGGTCGGTGACCCGCTGGTCCAGGGTGACCTTCATGCCGGCCTGCCGGGACTCGGCGGCCAGGGTGCCGAGCGCCGCGAGCGTCGGCTGCGGCCGGCCCGCGTCGTCGGCGTCGCCGGCCCGCAGCACGCCGATGATCTCCCGCAGGTCCTGCAGCGCCTCGTGCGCGCTCTCCCGGATGACGCCGGCCGCCCGCGCGACCTCCTCGCGCGGGGCGTCGGGCCGGAACTCCAGGGCGCCCGCGTGCACGCTCAGCAGCGTCAGCCGGTGCGCGAGCACGTCGTGCATCTCCCGCGCGATGGCCTCCCGCGCGAGCCGCTGCGCCTGCTCGGCCCGCAGCCGCGCCTCGGTCTCGGCCCGCCGCGCGCGGTCCCGCAGGCTCAGCATGAGCTGCCGTTTGGACCGTACGAACATGCCCCAGCCGACGGTCGCGGCCGTCAGCACGACGAAGAGGACGAGCACGGCGAGATACGGCAGGTCGGGGTCGGGGCGCCACCAGAAGTACAGCGGGACGAGCGCCGCCTGGATGCCGCCCACCCAGGCCACGTACCGGAAGGGCCGGTGCACGGCGAGCGTGAACAGGGAGATGATCGCCACGCCGCCGGAGGTCTCCGAGACGAAGCTGACCGGGATCATCACGGCGGCCAGGGCGAGCGGCCACCGCCGGCGCAGCCAGACCGCGGCGCACGACAGCGCGCCGAGCACCTGGTCGGCGACGGCCAGCGCGTGCGGGATGTCGTGGTTGTCGCGGAGCGTCTCGGCGCCCGCCAGGCCCACGAGCACGGCCAGCAGGAAGCAGGCGAAGTCGACGACCCAGTCGCGGGCGGTACGCCGGGGCCGTCGCCCGGAGCGGTTCGCGTCGGGGTCGAGTTCGTGGATGAGGGCGGACGGGAAGAACCACCGGCGCCCCGTGAACACCGGGGCGGTCTGCGCCGCCTTGTCACCAGTCACGGTCGACAAATCTACGCAGAGGGCGGTCCCGGCACAGCCTCGCCCGCGGGATCGGCTACCTAAGTCGCGGCACCGCGGACTTTCGGCGCTCCGGTCGGCGCGGAGCACCCTCTTCCGTCGGGACGGGCTCGCCTCGCGGCCGATGCGGGCGGGGGGTCCGCGGGGCGAGAGTCGGTGCCATGAAGCAATTGCTGGAGGTTCTGGGTTTCCTCGCCCTGGTGCAGGGGGTGGCGGGTCTGGTGAGCGAGCTCGCCGGCTGGGACTGGGGGCTCGTCCACCGGTTCTCGTTCCTCGACGGTTACGAGCTCTTCGCGAGCATCGCCCTGCTGGTGCTGAGCGGCGCCCTGTTCGCCGCCGCGGAGAGCCGGAAGCCCGGCTGACATCGCCGTCCGGGCGGCGGCGTCCACCGGTGCGGCCGGTGTCAGACGTTCTCCGGGAGCTCGTACGAGCCGTACGCGGGGCGGCCGGAGAAGTCGTAGGTCTGGATGGACACGCCCGCGGCGGTGATCTCTCCGCCGGTGTGCCGGAAGGCGCTCGGCATCGAGCCCTCCGGGAACAGGCGGCGCCCGGCGCCGAGGACGACCGGGAAGGTCAGCAGGTTCAGGGTGTCCACGAGGTCGAGCGCGAACAGGGACCGGGCGAGGGCGCCGCTGCCGTGCAGCTGGAGCTCGCCGTCGGTGCGCTCCTTGAGGGCGGTGACCTCCTTGGCGAGGTCGCCGCGGATCACGGTGGTGCCGGCCCATCCGGGGTCGGTGAGGCCGGCGGAGGCGACGTACTTCGGCAGCGCGTTCAGTTTGCCGGCGACCGGGTCGGCGGGGTCGGTCATCTTCGGCCAGTACGAGGCGAAGATGTCGTACGTACGACGGCCGAGGAGGAAGGCGCCCACGCGGGAGAAGACCCCGTTGACGAACCGGCCGAAGTCCTCGTCGCCGTAGGGGACGCTCCAGCCTCCCTGGTCGAAGCCGTCCCTGGTGTCCTCCTGGGGACCGCCGGGGGCCTGGTAGACGCCGTCGAGGGTGACGAAGGTGGTGACTACGAGCTTGCCCATGACGGGTTCCTGCCTTCCGGTACGAGGGGGCGTGCCGTCATCAGCTCAGACCCCGGCGGGGTCCGCAACTCATCGGTGGTGCGTCAGGTCGACGTCCGTTCGCCGCCAGCGGCCGGGGGGCGGGGGCGCTGGGATGGACGCATGACGACAGACACTTCTGTGAAGAACCTGCTCGGCAAGGTGGCGTTGGTGACCGGCGGCAGCCGTGGGATCGGCGCGGCGACGGCGCTGCGGCTGGCGCGGGAGGGCGCGGACGTCGCGGTGACGTACGTGAACGGCAAGGAGGCGGCCGAGGAGGTCGTACGGGCCGTGGAGGCGCTGGGGCGCCGCGCGGTGGCCCTGCGGGCGGACGCCGGTGACCCGGAGGAGGCGGCCGGGGCGGTGAGCGCCGCCGCGCGGGAGCTGGGGCGGCTGGACGTGCTGGTGAACAACGCGGGGGTCGGCGTGCTCGGGCCGGTGGAGACGCTGTCCCTCGCGGATGTCGACCGGGTGCTCGCGGTGAACGTGCGCGGGGTCTTCCTCGCCTCCCGCGCGGCGGTCGCCTTCATGCCGCGCGGGGGACGGATCATCACCGTCGGCACGTGTATGACGCAGCGGGTGCCCGGGCCGGGCGGGACGCTGTACACGATGAGCAAGTCGGCGTTGGTGGGGATGACGAAGGCGCTGGCCCGGGAGCTGGGTGGGCGGGGGATCACGGCGAACATCGTTCATCCGGGGCCGATCGACACGGATATGAATCCGGCGGGTGGGCCTTATGCGGACGGGCAGGCGGCGATGACCGCGGTGGGGCGGTTCGGGAGGGTGGAGGAGGTCGCGGAGACGATCGCTCATCTGGCGGGGGCGGACTATGTCACCGGGGCGGAGTTCTCGGTGGACGGGGGGCATGCGGCGTGATGTCTGCCCGGGCGTGGCGGCGGGGGTGACCGTCGCCACGCCCGGGGGTTGCGGGGTGCCGTGCGTGAGGGGTTGCCCTGCCGGCGTTGCCGGGTGCCTCCCCCACTCTCGGCTTCGCTCGAGCGGGAGGTACCCCCACCGCCCACCCGTGCCGCCCCAGCGGCACGACTGCCCGCAGCTGCGGCGGTGGTGGGCTAGCTGTTCTGGTCGGTCAGGGAGCCGAACAAGCGGAGGCGGGAGATGCCGCCGTCGGGGTGGATGTCCACGCGGGCGTGGGTGGCGGTCGCCGGGACGGGGAGGACGAAGCGGTGGTTGGTGTCGGGCTGGAGGCGGGTGCGGGGGAGGATCTCCCGCCAGTCGCCGTCGTCGCCGTCCTTCACCGAGACCGACGCCCAGCCGGCGCTGTTGCCCTTCAGGTACGCCGTGTCGATCTCCAGGGCGCGGATCCGCGACTGGCCGACCAGGCGGTAGCGGATCCAGTCGTGGCCCCGGTCGCGGCGGCGGCGGGTCTCCCAGCCGTCGTCCATCTTCCGGGAGCGGCCGGGCCGGATGGTGTTGGCGGCCGGTGAGTAGAAGCGGTCCGAGGCGTCCTCGACCCGGCCGCCGTTCTCCAGCGCGACGACGTCGAAGGTGCCGAGCGCCGCCAGCCACGCCGGATCGGGCACGACCTCGCCGTACACCCGCAGCCGGGCTACGCCCCCGTCGGGGTGCTGCTTGAGGCGGAGGTGGGTGAAGCGCTGTTCGTCCGTGACGGCGAAGCCGTTGGCCGCGTGGCCGCCGACCGGGGTGCGCGGGACGAGCGTCGTCCACTTCACGTCGTCCGAGAGCAGTTCCTCGGGCGACGGGGAGCCCTCCACCGACGTGCCCTCGACGGAGACGGCCTGCGGGTGGTTGCCGCGGAAGTGGGCGGTGTCCACGACGATCCCGCGGACGACTCCGGGGGCGCCGAGCCGGATCAGCGCCCAGTCGTGGTCCTCGTCCGCCGGCCAGGGGTGTTCGGCGGAGGTGCCGCGCCGGCGCCGGGTCTCCCAGCCGTCCATGATCTTGCCCTTGTGCCCGAAGTGCTCGGGGTCGAACTCGGCGCGCCCGGGCAGCAGGAGGTTCTCGCGCTCGGCGAAGAACTCGTCGTTGGCGGCGATGACCCCGGCGCCGAGCCGGCGGTCGGCGAGGTCGACGTGGTGGGTGAAGGGGAAGTCAGCGGTGCGGTAGTCCGCGTACGGGTCGCCGCCGCTGTAGGGGTGCGCGTCGCCGGTGAAGCTCTCGATCGCCGTCACGGTGATCTGGTCCTGCCTTTCGGGAGTCGGTGTCAGTGGGAACGGGTGAGCAGTCGGCCCTTCGGTTCGGTGAACGCGCCGTCGGCGACGACGCGCCTGCCGCGTAGCCAGGTGGACTTCACGACGCCGTACAGGGTCCTGCCCGCGTACGCCGTCACCCGGTTGCGGTGCTGGAGCTCCGCCGGGTCGACGGTGAAGGTCTCGTCGGGGGCGAGGACCGCGAAGTCGGCGTCGTGACCGGGCGCGATGGCGCCCTTGCGCGCGTCGAGTCCGACGAGCGCCGCCGTGCGCGTCGACATCCAGCGCACCACGTCCTCCAGACCGTGGCCGCGCCTGCGGGCCTCGGTCCAGACGGCCGGCAGGCTGAGCTGGAGGCCGGAGATGCCGCCCCAGGCGGTCGAGAAGTCGTCCGTCTTGAGGTCGGCGGTGGACGGGGAGTGGTCGGTGACGACGCAGTCGATGGTGCCGTCCGCCAGGGCCTGCCAGAGCAGGTCCTGGTTGGCGGCCTCGCGGATGGGCGGGCAGCACTTGAACTCGCTGGCCCCGTCCGGGACTTCCTCCGCGGTGAGGGTGAGGTAGTGGGGGCAGGTCTCGACGGTGACGCGTACGCCGTCCGCCTTGGCCGCGGCGATCACGGGGAGCGCGTCGCTGGAGGAGAGGTGGAGTACGTGCACCCGCGCGCCCAAACGTTTCGCCACGTCGACGAGGTGCGCGATGGCGGTGTCCTCGGCGTCGCGCGGGCGGGAGGCGAGGAAGTCGGCGTACTTCGGGCCGCCGTGCTGCGGGGCGGCGGCCAGGTGGTGCGGGTCCTCGGCGTGCACGATCAGCAGGCCGTCGAAGGCGGCGATCTCCGCCAGGGACCGGGCCAGTCGATCCTGGTCGAGGTGCGGGAACTCGTCGACGCCCGACGGTGACAGGAACGCCTTGAAGCCGAAGACGCCGGCCTCGTGCAGCGGGCGGAGGTCCTGGGCGTTGTCCGGCAGGGCGCCGCCCCAGAAGCCGACGTCGATGTGGGCCTTGTCGGCGGCGACCCGCCGCTTGGTGCGCAGGTGGTCGACGGTGGTGGTGGGCGGGAGGGAGTTGAGCGGCATGTCGATCAGCGTGGTGATGCCGCCGGCCGCCGCCGCGCGGGTGGCGGTCCAGAAGCCCTCCCACTCGGTGCGGCCGGGGTCGTTGACGTGCACGTGGGTGTCGACCAGGCCGGGCAGCAGGACGTCGTCGCCGAGGTCCTCCAGGCGGGCGCCCTCCGGGACGGGTGCGTCGTACGGCAGGACGGCCGTGATCGTGCCGTCGGCGACCGTGACGGACGCGGCGCGCGTTCCCTCGGGAGTGATGACGCGCGTGGAGCGCAGCACCTGTTCGGCGTCGGACACCCGGATCCTCCTGACCTTCCGCCGGGATGGAATTCAACGTTCTGTTGAAGGAGTCTTCACCCGCGCTTCCGGCCCGTCAAGGGCCTTCCTCCCGTGCGGCCCCGGCCGGCGGCCACCTCTGGACGATTCCACAAAGTGAAATTATACTTTCGTCAGGCAGAACGTGGCTACGCACAAGCGGGCGATCGACCGGCTGCCGGGTAGGCTTCTGCCCTTCCTGCCAGGCCTCGAAAGGAACGCGCCGTGCCGACGTCCAGCGCCAGCACCAACGACTCCGCCCGGTCCGCCGCCAGTGGTGGCGTGCAGTCCCTCGAGCGCGCCTTCGATCTGCTCGAACGGATGGCGGACGCGGGCGGCGAGGTCGGCCTGAGCGAGCTGTCCGCGAGCAGCGGACTGCCCCTGCCGACCATCCACCGCCTGATGCGCACGCTCGTCGCCTGCGGCTACGTACGCCAGCAGCCCAACCGCCGTTACGCGCTCGGCCCGCGGCTGATCCGCCTCGGCGAGTCCGCCTCCCGGCTCCTCGGCACCTGGGCGCGGCCGTACCTGGCCCGCCTGGTGGAGGAGACCGGCGAGACGGCGAACATGGCGCTGCTCGACGGGGACGAGATCGTGTACGTGGCGCAGGTGCCGTCGAAGCACTCCATGCGGATGTTCACCGAGGTCGGCCGGCGCGTCCTGCCGCACTCCACGGGCGTGGGCAAGGCCCTGCTGGCCGGTTTCCCGCCGGAGGAGGTACGGGCCCTGCTCGGCCGCACCGGCATGCCCGCCGCGACGGACAAGACCATCACCACGCCGGACGGCTTCCTCGCGGCCCTGGAGGACGTGCGCCGCCTGGGCTACGCGATGGACGACAACGAGCAGGAGATCGGCGTCCGCTGTCTCGCCGTACCGGTGCCGGACTCCCCCACGGCGGCGGCGATCTCCATCTCGGGCCCGGCCGGGCGGGTCACGGAGTCGGCGACGGAGAAGATCGTGCCGGTGCTCCAGCAGGTGGCGGCGGAACTCTCCGAGGCGCTCGCCACGCCGGGCACCGGCCCCACGAGCTGATCAGGACGTACGTCAGCCGCGCGGTGACGGGGCGTGCGTTCAGCCGCGCGGCGACGGACCGAACAGATCCACCGCCTCGCGCAGTTCCCGCACACCCTGCCCCAGCGCGCTCACCGAGCCGATCGCGCCCGCGATCAGCAGCAGGGAGCGGCGCAGCCGGGGGATGTCGGGGTCGCCCGCGGCGGCCATCCCGGCCAGCGCGGCGAGTTCCTCCTCCGCGATGCTCCGGTCCCGGAAGTCCCCGGGATGAGCGGCGAGTTGACGGCGTAACCGGGACACGGCGGAGCGCAGCCCCGTCACTCGCGGGTCCGTCTGACTGCCGGGCACACGCCTTTGCTCCACGCTGCGCAACACAGTCCTCCCCCTGGCACGTCGTTGTGCGCCTCCCCGACCGGCCGCGGCACCCCGCCGACCGGTCGCGCCAGTAAACGCCACCCCGGCCCCCTTGCGCCAGTCCGCTGCGTCATCGAGTTGCTCCGCAGCGTGACAAGGTGGCCCCGGGCACCCGTCCCGCGCCGTCCCGCTCCTCCGCGGCGGGGTGCGGTATGCAGGACGTATGACGACACATCACAGGGGCGGGGACACCACCACGGAGGTCGTGGGGCTGCTGCTGGCCGCGGGCGGCGGGCGGCGGCTCGGCGGGCGGCCCAAGGCGCTGCTCACGCACCGGGGCCGGCCGCTGGTGGAGCACGCGGCGGAGGTCCTCCGCGCGGGCGGCTGCGCACGGGTGCACGTGGTGCTCGGCGCGCGGGCGGACGAGGTGCGCGCCCGCGCCTTCCTGCCGGACTGCGCCCTCGTCGACAACCCCGCGTGGGAGCGGGGCATGGGCACCTCCCTGCGGGCCGGCCTCGACTCCCTGGCCGGGACGGGCGCGCGGGCCGCGCTGGTCTCGCTGGTCGACCAGCCCGGCATCGGCCCGGAGGCGGTCGCGCGGGTGCTCGGCGCCTACGGCTCCCCCGAGTCGCTCGCCTCGGCCGCCTACGACGGCGTGCGCGGCCACCCGGTGCTGTTCGGCGCCGCGCACTGGGCCGGGATCGCCGCGACCGCGACCGGCGACCGGGGGGCACGCGCCTACCTGAAGGAGCACGCGGAACGGGTCGCGCTCGTCGAGTGCGGCGACGTGGCCGAGGCGTACGACATCGACACCGAGGCGGATCTGGCGCACCTTGAATGAACCGGGGTGGCGGTGAGTGAGGAGGCTGGCACCGAGCGCCGCCTTCCCTCGACCCGGAGAATCTCGACATCAACAAAACATTGAACTTCCACAATGAGGAAACTACTATCCACTGATCAGAAGCGCCCGGCCTCCGCACGGGCGTCCCCCGCCGTACCCGGGTCGACCGGCACCCGGTGCCATGCACGCCGAAGGAAGTGACAGCTGATGTCCGCACCAGCGCCGTCCCCGCTGGCCATCGTCGACGCCGAGCCCCTGCCCCGGCAGGAGGAGGTCCTCACCGAGGCGGCGCTCGCCTTCGTGGCCGAACTGCACCGGCGGTTCACGCCCCGGCGTGACGAGCTGCTCGCCCGCCGCGCGGAGCGCCGCGACGCGATCGCCCGTACGTCCACGCTCGACTTCCTGCCGGAGACGGCCGCGATCCGCGCGGACGACTCCTGGCGGGTGGCCCCGGCCCCCGAGGCCCTGAACGACCGCCGGGTCGAGATCACCGGGCCCACCGACCGCAAGATGACCATCAACGCCCTCAACTCGGGCGCGAAGGTCTGGCTCGCGGACTTCGAGGACGCCTCCGCGCCCACCTGGGAGAACGTGGTCCTCGGCCAGCTCAGCCTGATCGACGCCTACACCCGGAACATCGACTTCACCGACCCGGTCTCCGGCAAGTCGTACGCCCTGCGCCCGGACGCGGAGCTGGCGACGGTCGTCATGCGCCCGCGCGGGTGGCACCTGGACGAGCGTCACCTCACCGGCCCGGACGGCACCCCGGTGCCCGGCGCGCTGGTCGACTTCGGCCTGTACTTCTTCCACAACGCCAAGCGGCTGATCGAGCTCGGCAAGGGCCCGTACTTCTACCTCCCCAAGACGGAGTCCCACCTGGAGGCCCGGCTGTGGAACGAGGTGTTCGTCTTCGCGCAGGACTACATGGGCGTGGCTCAGGGCACGGTCCGCGCCACCGTCCTGATCGAGACGATCACGGCCGCGTACGAGATGGAGGAGATCCTCTACGAGCTGCGCGACCACGCCTCCGGGCTGAACGCCGGCCGCTGGGACTATCTCTTCTCCATCGTCAAGAACTTCCGTGACGGCGGGGCGAAGTTCGTCCTTCCGGACCGCAACGCGGTGACGATGACCGCCCCGTTCATGCGCGCGTACACCGAACTCCTCGTCCGCACCTGCCACAAGCGCGGCGCGCACGCGATCGGCGGCATGGCGGCGTTCATCCCGTCCCGCCGGGACGCGGAGGTCAACAAGGTGGCCTTCGAGAAGGTGCGCGCCGACAAGGACCGTGAGGCGAACGACGGTTTCGACGGCTCCTGGGTCGCCCACCCCGACCTGGTCCCGATCGCGATGGAGTCCTTCGACCGGGTGCTCGGCGACAGGCCGAACCAGAAGGACCGCCTGCGTGAGGACGTGGACGTGAAGGCGGCCGACCTCATCGCCATCGACTCCCTGGACGCCAAGCCGACGTACGCGGGTCTGGTCAACGCCGTTCAGGTGGGCATCCGTTACATCGAGGCGTGGCTCAACGGACTCGGCGCGGTCGCCATCTTCAACCTGATGGAGGACGCCGCCACCGCCGAGATCTCCCGCTCCCAGATCTGGCAGTGGATCAACGCGGAGGTCGTCCTCGACAACGGCGAGCAGGTCACCGCGGAACTGGCCCGCAAGGTCGCCGCCGAGGAACTGGCGGGCATCCGCGCCGAGATCGGCGAGGAGGCCTTCACGGCCGGAAACTGGCAGCAGGCGCACGACCTGCTGCTGAAGGTCTCCCTCGACGAGGACTACGCCGACTTCCTCACCCTGCCGGCGTACGAGCAGCTCAAGGGCTGAGCCCTACGTGTCCGAGCGGCCCAGGTGCACCGACCAGTCCTGGGCCGCCGCCGGTTTGCCGTGCAGGTCGGGGACCCGCTTCAGCCAGTCCGGGCGGCCCCGCCGGGTCTTCGCCGCCCGCCGGGCGTTCTCCTCGGCGAGCTCGTCCGGGCCGGGGAAGTCGGTGGGCAGCCAGGCGCGGGAGGACCGCACGCGCGCGTGGAGGTACGTCACGTACGCCTCGCGGACCTCGTCGGGCGTGGCGAAGTGGGAGTCGCCGGCCAGCCAGTCGTCGGGGACCTCGGCGGTGATGGACCGCAGCAGCTCCTCGGTCACCTTCGGCGCGAGTTCGGCGTCGGCCGCCGGTACGTCGGGGCCGTAGTGGCCGAGGGCGTGGTGGCGGAAGTCGTACGCCTTGGCCGGGTCGGAGCCCTCCCAGCGGTGGTGGAAGACGAGCGCGGCCCCGTGGTCGATGAGCCACAGCCGCGGGGGCGCGACCCCGAGCGTCGGCCACACCACCAGGTTGGAACTGTGGACGGTGCGGTCCACGTTCACGGTGAGGGCGTCGAGCCAGACGATCCGCCCGGCCTCCAGCGGATCGACGGGGAAGACCTCGGTGACCTCGGGGGTGAAGTCCCGCGCGCCCGACAGGTAGTCCATGCCGAGATTGACCCCGGCGCTGGCGGCGTGCAGCTCCCGCACCTCCTGGTGCGGCTCGCCGTCCGCCACCGCCGGATCGAAGTGCGCCAGCACCAGCTCGGGGAACCGCAGCCCGAGGGCCCGCGCCAGCTCCCCCACGATCACCTCGGCGACCAGCGCCTTGCGCCCCTGCGCGGACCCGGTGAACTTCACGACGTACGTCCCGAGGTCGTCGGCCTCGAAGACGCCGGGGACGGAGCCGCCGGAGCGCAGGGGTGTGATGTAGCGAGTCGCAGTGACGCATCTCAGCATTTTCCAAGGCCCCACAATTAATTGGCGTTATATTCCACGGTCGGCTCCGACATTAAAGTGAGCACGGTAACCCAGCATGACAGCTGGGAAGGAGTGCCCGGGCCGTGGCGCCCGCCCGTTCCGCCACACCGCGACGAGGTCAGGATCCGTCATCACCGTCGTACAGCACGATGCCCTCGACCGTGTTCCCCGTGGTCCCGTACCCCGGGAAGGTGACCACGGCCCTCGGAGGCACCTCGCGGTAGGGGACCTCCATTCCGTTGCCGTACACCACCCTCACGGTGTGGGTGGTGGGGCAGTCGCTGGTGACGAACGTGTAGCGCCAGCCCGCGCTGAACGTCAGGCACTCAGGTACGGCCGCTCCGCTTCCCGTGTCCCCCGAGGGCTCGGCGTGGGCCGCCGTGACGGATGCCGCCACGGTCAGGACCATCGAGCAAGCGACAACAATTGAACGCACTATCCGCCCCATTGGAACATTCTCCTTCACTTGGTGAACGAACACGTTCAGCGTACGCGGGGCTCGACACGGCATGAAAAATTTTGCGGCAAGTTTCAGGGAATTGCGGTACTGCTTTCAACGACTGACGCACGCTCTTGTCCACTGAAGAGCCAGTTCAGCGGTGCGCACCGGGGCCGCCGCCGACGACGGACGACGAGGTACCCGCGGTGCGCGGAACGGTCGCGACAAGTCCGAAAGAGATCGCTCCTCGCTCGGGCCCTGGCACCGGACCACGAACATGGAGGTGCCCGTGCCGGTCGGCCGGCACGGGCACCTCGCAGGACGGTTCCGTCAGCGCTTGAAGACCACCACGGAACGGCCCGGTACCTCGAAGGTGCCGGTGCTCTTCGTGTAGGCGGCCGTCCTGACCACCGGGTCCGCACCGGCCGTCTGCACGGGGTGCAGGCGGTAGTCGGTCCCGGCGAGCGTGGCGATCTGCTGTTCCTGCCGCTCCGGCGTGGCGTTGAAGATCACGGTCAGGTCGCCGAGGGTCATGGTGATCACGCCGGGTGTTTCGTCCTTGCCCGACAGCGGGAAGGCGAGCCGGGACTGCACCTGGGCGGCCGTGTCGAGGGAGAAGGTCTTCTCCGTCGTGCGGATTTCCAGCAGGTCCCGGTAGGCGGCCGAGGTGCCCTCGATCTGCGGGCAGCCGACCTTCACCGCGCCGAGCAGGGGCCTGGCGTAGGGCCACTTGTCCTTGTTGTCGGCGGCCGGTGGCAGGCCCCGGCCGAAGCCGTTGCCGTCCGCGCAGTTCCAGTGGATGGCGTTGAACCAGTCGCCGCTGTCGTAGGAGTTGCGGTCCAGGGACTTGGAGCGCAGCAGGTCGGTGCCTGCCTGGGAGAGGGCCGGGCCCTGCGAGAGGGTGGCGGTCGCCATGGCGAGGACCTGCATGCGGGCCCGGTCGTCGGCGGATGTGTCCTTGGGCAGTTTGAAGGTGAGCGTGTCGAACAGCGACTCGTTGTCGTGTGCGTCCGCGTAGGCGAGGGCGTCGCCGGGGGCGGCCGCGTATCCGGCGGGGGCGCCGTTGTAGTCGACCTGGGAGCCGGTGACCTCCTTGCCGCTGGTGTCGGTGAAGGTGTAGTCGGCGAGGTTGCCGCTCAGGCCCACCTTGATGAGGTCCTGGTAGTGCAGCAGGCGGGCCTTCTGCTCGGCTGCGGTGCCGTTGTTCTCCGAGGAGTTGGGGTCGGTGAAAAGGCCGGAGGCGAAGCCCTGCACGCCGGGGTCCTCGTCGAAGGGGCCGCCGCCGCGCACGGCGTCACGGGCCCGGTCGGAGAAGGTGGCGATGCCGGTGCCGGCCATGTTCTTCTGCGTGGCCTGCTCGAAGCGGGCGTCGTCGGCGATCTCGCCGAAGTTCCAGCCCTCGCCGTACAGGATGATCTCCTTGCCGTCGACGCCGTCCTCGGCGAGGGTCAGCGCATCCAGCGCCTTCCTGACCGCGAGGATGTTGGCCTTCGGGTGGTGGCCCATGAGGTCGAAGCGGAACCCGTCGACCTTGTACTCCTTGGCCCAGGTGACCACCGAGTCGACGACCAGCTTGCCCATCATGGCGTTCTCGGTGGCCGTGTTGGCGCAGCAGGTGCTGGTGGCGACCGAGCCGTCGGCCAGCAGCCGCTGGTAGTAGCCGGG